>JBBSUP010000013.1:0-47393 GCA_038234295.1 Chthoniobacterales bacterium | reverse complement strand
TTTCGCTCTGCGAAACGCGGGAGTCGGGTGTGCCGTGAGTGTCCGCGCCCGCGTTTCGCAGAGCGAAACGTCTACAGTCGCCCGACGTGCCGGCCCACGATCACGAGCGCCCGTTCGACGCCGTCGAGCTTGGCCACGCGCGCCAGCTCGCCCCAACGCGCGAAACCGAACTTCCCGAACAGCCGTAGGCTCGCCTCGTTATGCGCGAAGACGAGCCCGAGCAGAGTCGTTAGGCCAAGCCCGGGCGCGCGCGCGACTGCGGCCTTGAGCAACTGCGCCCCAACGCCCCGCTGCCGAAAATCTTCGTGCACATAAACGCTCAGCTCCGAAGTCACGCGGTATGCCGAGCGCGGGATAAAAACCGAAAACGTCAGCCAACCCGCGATGCGCCCGTCGCTTTCCAAAACCCAGATCGGATGCTGCTCCGGCGTGTGTTCGCGAAACCACGGCAGCCGCTCCGCCACCGTCACCGACTCGAGCTCCGCGGTCGCCATTCGCGTCGCGATCGCGGCGTTGTAGATCTCGACAATCGCCGGCAGATCGCGCTCGGCCGCGTCCCGCAGCTTCATCCCACCGGCATCGTCGCCGTGTCGAAGAAGATGCTCTCGAACGTGGGCTGAAAACTGCCGCCCCGCGTCTGGCCGACGGGAAAACGCGCGCTGATTTCGCCCTGCGCCGCGCAGAAAACTTCGAGGTCGCAATGCCCGCTGCGCACCAGCATCTCCTGGATCGTCGCGGCGGCGAGCGCGGGCGAATTGCAATCGCGGCTGAGATGCCCGAGAACCACGCGCGTGAGTTTTCCGGGCAACAACTGCTCGATCACGGTCGCCGCGGCGGCATTCGACAAGTGTCCGTGCCGCGATTGGATGCGCTGTTTCACCGGCCACGGCCGATGCGGATCGTTCTGCAAAAGTTTCTCGTCGTGATTCGTCTCGATCATGAGCGTCTGTACCTCGCGCAGTCGCTCGATCGTGAGGCGGGTCGCCTGCCCGAGATCGGTGATGTAACCGAGCGCGCTGGAGCCGGCGTAAAAAGCGAACCCGACCGGCTCGACCGCGTCGTGCGGCACGGAAAAACTTTCCACCGTGATGTCGCAAATCGAGAAGGCCGTGCCGGTCCGGAAAATCCGCCAGTTCGGATGTGCGCCTAACGAACCACACCGGATCGCCTCGGCGGTGAGGGCATTGCAATAAATCGGAATTTGAAATTTCCGGCAGAGCACCTCAAGCCCGCAGACGTGGTCGCCGTGCTCATGGGTGAGAAGCACGCCGTCGAGTTCGTTAGGCGCGATGCCGCAGAGCGCGAGGCGGAGCACAAGCTGGCGCGCGCTTAGCCCGCCGTCGACGAGGAGCCGGCAATGGTCGGTGGCGACGAGCGCGCTATTCCCGGCGCTGCCGCTCCCGAGCATCGTCAAACTAAACATCACCGTTACTTAGCGAGCCGCTTCCCGCTGCACAAATGGAAAGCGCGCGGTCCCGGCCACGGCATCGACTTTTCCGCGTGCGTCGCTACTCTCCCGGAGAACATGGATCCGCGCGATGTCGCCAGTCTCCGGCGCGAATACGAGACTCAGGGCCTGCGCCGTGCCGATCTTCACGCGGATCCGGTTGAGCAATTTTCCCGCTGGTTTACCGCCGCGGTCGAGGCCGCGCTGCCCGATGTGAACGCGATCGCGCTCGCCACCGCCACACCGGACGGAAAACCGTCGGCCCGCGTGGTTTTGCTGAAAGGTTTCGATCAGCGCGGGTTTGTTTTTTTCACGAACTACCTGAGCCAAAAAGGTCGCGAACTGGAATCGAATCCGCAGGCGGCATTCACCATTTTTTGGGTGCAACTCGAGCGGCAAATTCGCGTTGCCGGCCGGGTCGAGAAAACGTCGCGGGAAGAATCGCTCGCCTACTTTCATTCGCGGCCGCGCGGGAGCCAGCTCGGCGCCTGGGTCTCGAAACAGAGCGAAGTGATCGATGCCCGGCGGATCTTGGAAGCGCGCCTCGCGGAGATGACCGAGCGCTTCGCCGACGGATCGATCGAGCTGCCGGCGCACTGGGGCGGGTATCGGATCGTGCCGGAAGAAATCGAATTTTGGCAGGGGCGCTCGAACCGTTTGCACGACCGGTTTCGTTACACCCGCGCGGGCGAAAGCGCATGGCAACTGGAGCGCCTGGCACCATGAGACGCCCCGCCCGCAGTCATCCCGAGCGCAATGGAGCGCCGCGGAATGAAGTCGAGGGATCCCGTGGCGCTTCGGGAAAGCATCCGCGCGAAATCTTCTCGGCAACCCCACGGGATCCCTCGACTCCGCTACGCTCCGCTCGGGATGACAAATAATAGGGGCGGCGGCGGACCGTGGCTCGGATTTCGCGGATGAACTTGCCTAACGAATCGGAACGCTCCCACCGCTGGACCCACGACGACGGGCCACGCTACTGGTGGCATCGGCTCCCGGGGATGGATTTCGTGCCGCCGATCTATTCCGATCTCGCCGATGACGAATGGGAGATTATGCGCGGCTGGTACGAGGAGACCGATCGCAGTGGCATCATCGGCGAATGCGCCGTGCCGCTGATGTCGCTGTTGCAGGGACTCGTGCTCGGGAACCGGATCACGCGGATCGTGCAGCTCGGTACCTGCTCGGGTTACTCGTCGCTCCTGCTCGGCTTCATGCTCCGGCGGATGGGGGCCACGCGCGGTTTGTTCACACTCGATATCAACCCGGAGCTCTGCGCGCTCACCGAACGCTGGCTCGCTCGCGCCGGACTCTCCCCCTACGTGACGGTGTCGTTAGGCGATTCACTCGATCGCAACTGCCTCACCACCGCGCGCGCCCATTTCGGCGCGGGCTTCGAGCTCATCCTGCTCGACAGCTCGCACGAATACGCCGCTACCGTGGCGGAGCTGGAACTTTGGTACCCAGCGCTCGAACCCGGCGGGCTTTTTTTGCTCCACGACGTGAGTGAGTTCGCGGTCGATTTCGACGTGACGAAAGCCGGCGGGGTCCGCCGCGCCCTCGCGGAATGGCGCCGGAAAAATCCGGAGGCGGAAGCGCTGAGCCTGAACGGCGCTTCGCGCACGATGGCGTTGCCGCGACCGGTTTACAAAGACGCTTGCGGCGTCGGGATCATCCACAAACCAGGAATCCCGACGCCGCCCTAACCGAAAGCGTCCACGAAACCGAGGAACATGGAAGGCGGAATTCCCGCGCCGCCGAAGGAGGACGCCAGGATTGAATGTGCGCGGCGACTAGAGCGATCGTTACTCGGCCTAACGATTCCGGGTCGAAGCGGGCGCTTCGGCCTCGTTCCCTTCCCCGCTGCCACCGAAGACGTAGGAGAAGACCGCGAAGAGCGCGACGCTCGGGGTGTCGTCGGTCGCGTCGAACAACGGCGTGAAATCGAAACGACTGTGTGCCGACGGTTTGAAGGAAATGCTCGGCCCAATTCCAAACCGATGGATGGGTGAACCGCGCGTGTCTTTCACGGTGAAGCTCTGGTAGCGCATTTCGACGCCGACCTTGAAGCGTTCGCGCTCGAGCAGGAGCGGGACCTAAACGCTCTGGGCAAAGCCCCATTCGCGGCCGCGGTCACCGACGTTCTCGCGCTCGAACGACTCCTTGAAAACGAGCCGGGCGCGCCATAGGCGCCGGGCAGTTCGTCGCCCGTGATGACCATGGTCGGCTCCGTGGCGCTGATCGACGTCGTCGTTCCCGAGGTCGTGGCGGTCACGCTCGCGGCGCTCCGCGGTGGCCCGACGGCATCCTGCAAGGACGGGGCCGGCCAGAAAAAATTATCAAGATATTTGCGTCACTGACGGAGACGCAAGCGAATCGCTCCGCTGCACTTTTGGTCAGGTTGAGGGATTCGCTGGGTGCGGAAAGGTGAGCGTCACGCTCGTCCCGCAGCCCACCTCGCTCGCGAGCGCCGCGGTGCCGCCGTGCAATTCCGCGATCGATTTCACTAGCGCCAGACCAAGCCCCGTCCCCTCGGAAGCGCGCGAAGAATCGGCGCGATAAAAACGGTCGAAAACGCGCGGCAAATGTTCCCCACCGATCCCCGCACCGGTGTCGCGCACTTCGACCTTCGTCGCCGTTTCGTTCGGCGCGATCGAGATTGTGATCGCGCCGCCCTCAGGCGTGAAACGGAGTGCGTTTTCCACCAGGTTGCTCAAGACCCGGCTGAAGAGGAGCGGGTCGGCCGAAATCTCGCCCGCGCCTTCCGCCGCGAGCTGCACCTGCCGGTCTTCCGCAACCGCTTCGTAATAGGCGACGATTTTTTCCGCCGCCGCCCGCGCATCGAAGGTCTCGCGCCGCACCTGACTCTCGGCCGCTTCCGCGCGCGCGAGAAAGAGCAGGTTATCGATCATCCCGCTCAGGCGTTCGCATTCCACCACGCTCGACTCGATCACCGCCTGATACTCCTCCGGCGAACGGGGCCGCGTCAGCGCGACCTCCGCTTCCCCGCGAATGTGCGCGAGCGGCGTTCGTAATTCGTGCGCGAGATCGGCGGAGAATTGCGAGAGCCGATTGAACGAGTCCTCCAGCCGATCGAGCATCCCATCGAAAGCGATCGCGACCGGCTGCAGCTCGCGCGGCCATTCGTGCGGCGGGACGCGTTCGTGCAGGTGATCGGGCGCGACGCGCCGGAGCGAACGCGTCATCGTCGCGAGCGGTTGCAGGCCGCGTTTCGTCACCGTCACCGCGAGCAGAGCAGAAGCGAACACTCCGCCGACTAGCACCGCCGCGACCAGAAAACCGAAGCGATGCTCGAATTGTTCGTCGGTCGTCCGGTCCTGCGCGACTTGGAGTGCGTAGGCTTTCCCGTTCGCGGCCGCGCTCGTGGCGACGAGGGAAAAGAGGCGGCCAGCGAGGCGCAAATCTTCCTCGCCCCATTGATCGGGCGCGCGATTTCGCTGCGACGCAAACACCGCCGGCGGCAGCAGCGTCGCCATCCCCGGCGTCTCCGCGACCGTCTGCCCGTTGGCATCGACCACCCGTACCCAATAAGCCGAGCGCTCCCCGGCGCGTAGCGTTTTTAACTGCGCCCGCACCAGCGTCGGGCCGCCCGCCGCCTTCAGGTCCGCGCGAAGCGCGAAGACCTTCTCGGCCAGCACCGCCCGGTCCTCCGCGAACGCGTGCCGGATCACGATCCAGTAGAGAATCCCGATCCCGCAGCAGAGCAGAACGGCCGCGGCCGGAGTGAAAAGCAGGACGAGCTGCGACGCGATCGAGCGCGGCTCAGTGGCCTTGGAGGACATAACCGGCGCCGCGCACCGTCTGGATGAGCTTCTTCGGGAACGGGTCGTCCACTTTCGCGCGCAACCGGCGCACCATCACATCGAGCACATTCGTGCTCGTGCGGAAATCGATCCCCCAGACGTGCTCGGCCACTTCATCCCGCGAGACGACTTCGCCGGCCGCGCGCACGAGATGCGCGAGGAGAAGAAATTCTTTCGCGGTGAGATGGAGCGGCATCCCAGCGCGCGCGGCCCGGTTCCGGAGCAGATCGAGCTCGAGATCGTCGACCCGCAAATATTCCGGCGACGAGGAAGGCCGGCGCAGGAGCGAACGGACGCGCGCGCGCAGCTCAGAAAACGCGAACGGTTTCACGAGATAATCGTCCCCGCCGAGCTCGAGCCCTTTCACGCGATCGGGCACGCTGTCGCGCGCGGTCAGGAAAAGAATCGGCGTGCGCCCGCCGCCGGCGCGCGCCTCCTCGACCACGGCCCAGCCATCCTTCTTCGGCAACATCACGTCGACCAGAAGCAGATCGAAGCGTTTCGTTAGGGCAAGCTTCAGCCCGGCTTCGCCCTCGTTCGCGATCTCGATTTCGTAGCCGGCTTCGGTGAGACCTTTCTCGAGAAACGCCGTCATTTTCTTTTGGTCTTCGATTAGCAGAATTCGCATCGGGAAAAAAAGCTTCTAACGGCGGTCGCCGCGGCGATCAAGAAATCACGGTTTGCCGCCGAAAGTCACGACATCGTCGAGATCGAGCAGGTCCATCCAGGTATGGATGTCCTCGCGCGTTTTCGAGAAAGTGCCGACGCGGCGAAAGAAAAACATCAAGGTTTCTTCATCGCTGTCCGGCCCGCGCCGGACCATGTAGTCGCTCCATTGCGCGATCTCCCACGGCGTCCGTTGGTGCGCGGCATTTTCGTTCAACCACTGGAGAATTGCGCCGTCGCCCTGGCCGTTGGCGAGCTGCTCTTTCAAGCCCGCGACATCGATTCCGAGGAAGTTAATCACGTGCTGATCGAAGGGCGCGTCGTAGTTAAACTCCCCGTTCGTGCCCGCGATCGTGGCCCGGCCCTTGTCGAGCATGCGTGGAAGAATCACGTAGCCGCCGAGGCGACAACGCGGACTCCGCGGCGGACGTTTCGTGAGATCGGGCGCGACAAAGTTCGGATCGTTGCTCATGGTTTTATTCGTTAGGCAAAAAGGGCGCGGTCCCCGCAGAGGTCGCACGGAGCGCGGAGAAGGTCACTCCTTTTTTCCGCGGCGACCTGCCGTTCGGATTTGCGCGGTCGCGCGCGCGGCGAGGTTGCGTCTACTATAAGAATGTCGTCGTCCTTCGTTCTCCGTTCGCTCTTTTCTTTCCTCACCCTCGGCGTCTTCGCCCTCGCGGCGCCGGCCCAAAACGAAGACGAAATCGCGCCGATTGTTTCGCCGCCGCCCGCGGTCGCGACGGCCACACCCTCACCAACGGCAGCTGCTTCACCGCTCGCGGCGAATCAGCTCGCGCCGGCGACCACCGCGAGCCCCGCCGCTTCGCCGACGCCGCCGCCGTTAACCGATCTGCTTTTCAAGAATCTCAAAGCGCGCGCGATCGGTCCGGCGGTGATGGGCGGCCGCGTCTCCGACCTCGCGCTCGACCCGCGGAACCCGGCGGTTTTCTACGTCGGCCTCGCGACCGGCGGCGTTTTCAAGACGTCCGATAACGGCGTCACTTTCAGCCCGATCTTCGACAAACAGTCGTCGCTTTCGATCGGCGCAATCGCGCTCGCGCCTTCGGATTCCGACGTCGTCTGGGTCGGCACCGGCGAGGCGAACGACCGCAATTCCTCCGAGTGGGGCGACGGCGTTTACCGTTCCACCGATGGCGGCAGCACCTGGGAAAACGTCGGCCTGAAAGAAAGCCGCGCGATCGCGCGGATCGTCGTCGACCCGAAAAATCCGCAGGTCGCCTATGTCGCGGCGATGGGAAATCTCTGGAAAGACGGCGGCGAGCGCGGCCTCTACAAAACCACCGACGCCGGCAAAAATTGGAAGCTCGTTCTGAAAGCGCCCTCGCCGAACGATGTCCGTACCGGCTGCGGCGACGTCGCGCTCGACCCGGCAAATCCGCAGATTGTTTACGCAACGCTCTATGCGCGGCAGCGCACGCCGTGGTCGTTTGCCTACGGCTCGATCGCGACGAACGGCGCCGATGTCGGCGGCATTTTCAAGAGCAGCGATGGCGGCGCGACCTGGAAAAAGTGCGGCGGCGGTCTGCCTAACGACACCGGCCGGATCGGTCTCGCGGTCACGCCGGCGAACCCGAAAGTGGTGATGGCGGTCGTGCAGAGCGACGCGAACGGCGCGAGCGACATCCGCAACATTCACAGCAAAGCCGGCGGAGTTTTTCGTTCGGAAGACGAGGGCGAACATTGGACGCGGCAGAACGACATCGATCCGCGCCCGTTTTATTTCAGCCAGATCCGGCTCGACCCGGCAAACGATCAGCGCGTTTACCTGCTCGGGATGGCGGTGCTTGCGTCCGATGATGCGGGGAAGAATTTCCGCGAAGATCTCTCGGAGAAATTGCATCCCGATTGTCACGCGCTCGTGATCCAGAACGGCTCCGCGCCCGCGCCGAAAGCGCCGCAGCCTAACGAGAAGGCGGCCGACAAAAATAAGCCGTCGAAGCCGCCGGTCTCCGAGCGTCTGATCCTCGGCACCGATGGCGGCGTCTACCAGAGCTACGCCGCGGGCAAGAGCTGGGAGCATCTCAACCGCATCCCGGCCGGGCAATTTTACCGGATCGCGGCGGATGACGTGCAGCCTTACTACCGCGTCGCGGGCGGGCTGCAGGATAACGAAAGTTGGGCCGGTCCGAGCCAGGTGCCGAGCAAGGAAGGCATCCAGAATAACGACTGGATCGCCCTCGGCGGTGGCGACGGTTTTTATGTCGCGTTCGATCCGAACGATCCGGAAATTTTCTACGCCGAAAGCCAGGAAGGCTTCGTCCATCGCTTCAACGCGCGCACCGGGGAACGCCGCGATTTGCGCCCGGCGCCGCCGGAAGGTCAGGAGCGTTATCGCTTTCATTGGAGCGCGCCACTCATCGCCAGCCGCCACGACGGCACGCTCTACCTCGCGGGGAATCGCATCTTCCGGCTCACGGAAAAGGGCGAGCATTTCCAGGTTATCAGCCCCGATCTCACCGCGAATAATCCCGCGCGCGTGAACGCGAGCGGGAGCGGCGCGGAAAATTTCGGCGTCATTTATTCCCTCGCCGAATCGCCCGCGACAGCCGGCGAGCTTTGGGCCGGCACGGACGACGGCCGTCTCTGGGTCACGGAAAACGGCGGTGGCCAGTGGACAGAATTAACCGCCAACCTGCCCGAGCCCGCGCGCGGCCAATGGATCGTCCGGATCGAGCCCGGCGCCCGCGATCCGAAGGTCGCGTATGTCGTGACCAACGCCTATCGCCGCGGCGACGACGCGCCGACGATCTTGCGCACCGCCGATCTCGGCAAGACCTGGCAGAGCGTCGTCGGCGAAGGCCTTCCGCCTAACGATCCCGTCGAAGTCGTGCGCGAAGATCCGGTGAACGGCAACCTTCTCTACGCCGGCACGCATCGCGGGTTGTTCGCGTCGTTCGACCAGGGCAAACGCTGGGTCCGCGTCGGTGGCCTCCCGAATGTGCGCGTCGACGATCTTCTCATTCATCCGCGCACCGCCGATCTCATCATCGGCACGCACGGCCGGAGCATCGACATTCTCGACGACACGCGCGCCTTCCGCGAACTCACGCCGGAGATCATGGCGAAACCCGCGCACCTGTTTTCGGTCGCGCCGGTTTTTGGGCGTTACGTTGAGCCGGGCTTCGATTTCCATGGGAAGGGCGTCTATCGCGGCGAGAATCCCCCAGAAGGCGCGCTCTTCACCGTCTGGGTGAAAAAGTACACCGGCGACGAAGTGAAAATTGCGATCACGAACGCGGCCGGCCAGGCCGTGGCGAACCTGAAGCTTCCCGGTGCGCCCGGCTTCAGCCGCACCAATTGGGATCTGCGCCCAACCGAGGACCTGCTCATCAAGTACGGCGGCGACGACCCGAAAAAGATGGTGCCGAGCGGCAATTACACCGCGGAGCTGAGCTTCGGGAACGAGAAGGTGAAACAAACTTTCCGCGTCCAGATCGCGGAAGGAATCCAGACTCGTTAGGCGATCGTTCGGGCAAGCGCGGCCGAGCGGCGCGGGGCAGTAGGGCGATTACCTAGGTCTCGATCTACTTCGCCTCTCATTGTGGCTCGGAGTCGGCCACGGAAATTCTTGCACGGCCCGCCGAGGGGGTGCGGCCGGTGCAACCACTCCACGCCGTATGCTCCAACCAAAAATCGATCCTTCCAGATTCACCGCGGCCACCGACGAGGCCCTCATGCAGGCGATCACGGACCGCCAGCAGACCGCGCTCCGTGAGCTTTACACGCGCTACGGCAAGACCTTGAAAGCCGTGGTCACGCACGTCGTGCACGAGGACGCCGAAGCGGACGATGTGCTCCAGGAAATTTTCCTCCAGATCTGGAAAGAAGCGGCGAACTATTCACCGCACGCGGGCAAACCGCTCGGCTGGGTCGTCACCCTGGCCCGCCGCCGCGCGATCGATCGGTTGCGCCGTCGCCAGGCGTATGGCCGCGCGAAGGATCGCTTCGAGGAACACATCGAGCAGCAGCCCGCGTCGTGGGTGCGCAACAGCATCGACGGCGAATTGATTCGCTCGGACATGCGGCACTTTCTCGAGGGTCAGATGAAGACGCTGCCCGATCCGCAGCGGGAAGCGATCGACCTTTCGTTCTTCAAGGGCCTGAGCCATCGGGAAATCGCCGCGCACACCGGCACGCCGCTGGGCACGGTAAAGACGCGGCTCGAGCTCGGTCTGCGCAAACTTACAAATTGCGTGCGGCCCTTGCGGCGAAAAATCTAGCGACCTCACCCTCGTCATCCCGAGCGAAGTGCAGCGCAGCGGAACGTAGTCGAGGGATCCCGCCGAGTTTCGTAAAAGACCTCGCGCAGAAGCTTCTCAGCAGCCCGACGGGATCCCTCGACTACGCTGCGCTCCGCTCGGGATGACCGCCCCGGCGCCCCTCCAAAGATCGAGCGTCTACTCCTCCGCGTCGTCGCCGCCCTCGGCGTCCTTATCCGGCTCGAGTTCCTCGTCTTCGAGCGAGTAGCGGCGCTTGCGCTTGTTCGCCGGCAACGGCGACAGCGTCATCGTGATATTTCGCCCGGCCGCTTTCGGCTCCATCTCCACCTGCGCCATGTTCGCGAGGTCATCTTTGACCTTGTGCATGAGCTTCATCCCAAATTCCTGGTGCGCCATTTCCCGGCCGCGGAACTGCAACTGCACCCGGACCTTGTTCCCCTTGTCGAGGAAGTTCTCGCCGTGCCGGATTTTCGTCATGTAATCGTGCTCGTCGATGTTCACGCGAAACTTGATCTCTTTCAGCTTCGTCCCCGACGCCTTCTTGTCCTTGATCTGCTTCGAAATGTCGTAACGAAACTTGCCGAAATCGACGATTTTACAGACCGGCGGATTCGCCGTCGGCGCGACCTCGACCAGGTCCATGCCCATGCCCTGGGCGCGCTTGATCGCCTCGGAAAGTTTCATGACGCCGAGCTGCTCGGCCGTCGCTCCAAGGATGACCCGGACTTCGCGAGCGCGAATCCGGCCGTTTACCCGAATTTGTTGTTGCAGAATTAATGATCTCCCGGTCGACGACAGGGAGTGAGACTGGCGCCGTCGTTTTGTTGCTCGCAACTCCGTCGGCTCCCCGGGGAACGCGGCGCACTCGCTGAAATCGGCGCGCTTGCGAGAGGCGCACCGACCGATCCGCGGCAGGGCTCGGACCGGGGGTAGTTGTATCCGTGCTCGCTCGAAGCCGCAAGAAAAAAGCCCGGGAGAAAATCGCGGCCAAGGTTCCGTGTCATCCCGAGCGGAGCGCAGCGCAGCCGAGGGATCCCGTCGAGTTTCTGAGAAGTTCCGCTGCGATGCTTCACCGCAGCTCCACGGGATCCCTCGACTGCGCTGCGCTCCGCTCGGGATGACAACTTTTCAGGCCGGCGGCGCGCCGAAATGCGCGGCGTGCGCCGCATAATCGGCAAGGTCCTCGAGCATGGCGTCGAGCGTCGCAGCGAGCGGCGCGGTCTTAGCAAACCCGGAGAAAATCGCCCGGTCACCGATCGGGGTATCGATCACGAAAGTTGGGCGCTGCGTCACGTGCAGGTCGTGAAATTCCTGCGTCGTTAGGCGAATCCGCGCTTCGATCTCCGGGCGTCTTGCGCGCTCGAGCAACTGCTCTTTCGGGAGCCCGCTCGCAGCCGCCGCGATCTCACCCGCGACTTCCCATTGCCAGATCTTCTTCCCTTCCACTAACTCCGCGCGGCCCAGCGCCTGCCAGACGCGATCGTCTTCGACGCCGAGATCGCGCGCCGCTTCGGCGACGCAGTTCGGCTCCGGATATTCCTCTCGGCCGATCTCGTGCCAGCCGGTTTGCAGCTTCACCGGCGACCGCATGAGCATGCCGCTGCGCCGGTAGAACCATTCCATCGCCTCGTGCGTCGGCGGGAGTCCGGTCTTGTCCATGAGCGCGATTTTCCAGCGGAAATCGACGCGGTCCGCATACCGCTTTTGGATTTCCTGCCAGGCCGGGATCGCCCAGAAACACCACGAGGAAATGACGTCGAGGTAGTTGGTGATGGTGAGGCGCATAAGTCTTATAGGTCGCATGCGACCTATCTTCGGAAAACTGTAAACGCTTGCTCGACCTCAATCACATCCTGCTCTTCATCGCGCTCGCGTCGCCGGCGATCCTGCTCTGGCGCTTGGCGCGCCTGCGCGGAGAACGACCCACGGGCTGGCTGGCCGCGGCGTTGATCGTGCTCGCGGTTTGCGGGGTCAGCTATTTCTTCGCGCCGGCACGCGCGGGCTATATCGGCGGCGTTGTCTGGGCTTTGCTGCTCCTCATTCCCTCGATCGCAGAGCGGCAGATCGCGGGGCTGATCGTGGAACGACGTTACCGATCCGCGCGCCGTCTCATCCTCGTTAGGCGGATCCTCCATCCGTGGAATGACGCCTCACCACTGCCTCCACTCTTGAAAGTGATGGAGCTGGCACAGGCGGGAGAACGCGACGCCGCGCTCGATCTGCTCGCGCCGCAACGCAACGAGAAAACCCCGGCCGGCCGCGGCGCCATCGCCTACACCTACGCACTCACGGAAAATTGGCCCGGCCTCGTGGAATGGTGCCGCCGCGACCTGACGATGACAAACGAGCCGACCGTCCGCGCACTTTACCTGCGCGCGCTCGGCGAAGTCGGCGCGCTTGAAGATCTCGCCTGGGGTTTTGCGGCGCAGAGTCAGCGGCCGGGAGCGCAGCCAGCATTGACGGCGCAGGCCGCGAAGGAGTTGCTCTACCTGCTCGCCTTCAGCGGGCGCACGGCGGCGGTCGCGAAGTTGTTCGAAGATGCACACGCGCGTTGGCCGCAGACGCACCAGGAATTCTGGCTCGCGACCTCCGAGCTTGCGGCCGGGCGGAAAGAAAATGCGATCGCGCGCCTAACTAAAATACGCGGCGAGACCGGCGACGCGCTGCTCGAACGAGCGATCGAACGGCGCCTCGCAGGTGCATCAACTTTCCCCGTCGCCCAGGTCGCGCCCGCGACCGACAAACTCATCACCCGTCTCAGCCTTGAGCTGACCGAGGACCACGGCAACTTCCTCAAACGTTCAACCCAAACCCCGGTCGCGGTCTGGACTTTTATTGTTCTCAATCTGCTCATGTTCGCCGCGGAGCTGGCGCTGGGCGGCGCGACCAACGGCCGAACGCTCGAACGGCTCGGCGCACTCGAGCCCGCCGCCGTTTTGGTCCGGCACGAATACTGGCGACTGCTGACCGCGCTCTTTCTCCACTACGGCTTCCTGCACATTCTCTTTAATCTCTACGCGCTTTATCTTCTCGGTCCCGGTTTGGAACGAATCATCGGCTCGGCGCGTTTCGCGATCGGCTATCTGCTCTCCGGTCTCGGCTCCAGCGCGGGAGTGGTTTTGCTGAACGTCGTGGGTCTGACCGCGGCGAAACAACTGGTCGGCGCTTCCGGTTGCGTCATGGGAGTTATCGGAATTTCCGCGGGCCTACTTCTGCGCCATCGCCAGACGCCGCTGGCCGGCCGGCGGTTGCGCGAGATTCTTCTGATTGTCGGATTTCAGACGGTGTTCGATCTCTCGACGCCACAGGTTAGTCTCTCCGCGCACTTGAGTGGTTTTGTGACTGGTCTCGTGATCGGAATGGCCTTCGCGGCGCGGCGCGCGGCCTAGCCATGGAACGCTTGCTGCTCCTGCTTTTCCTGCCAGAGTTCGCCGACTCTTCACACACCTATCCCGGTTGCTTATGCCGAATATCCAGACTTATAACGTCGTCCCGAACCTCCCCGAACAGCTCGAGCCGCTGCACGAGATGGTCTTTAACCTCTGGTGGACCTGGGAGCCTTCCGCGCGCCGGCTTTTCCGCCATCTCGATCCGGAGCTCTGGCATGTCACGAATCACAACCCGCTGCGCATGCTCCAGCTCTCGCGCCAGGCGCGGCTGACCGAGGTCGCCAAAGACGAGACTTTTCTGCGCGATCTCGCCGAGGTGTATGGCGCGTTCCAGAAGTATCTCGCGCGCAAGGACACCTACGGAAAGACCGGCGCGGGCCGCGCGTTCAAGCGGCCGATTGCTTACTTCTCGGCCGAGTTCGGTTTTCACGAGTCGATCCCGAATTACTCCGGCGGTCTGGGCATTCTTTCCGGCGATCACTGCAAATCCGCCAGCGACCTCGACCTGAACTTCGTCGCCGTCGGACTGCTTTACCGGCACGGTTATTTCAAACAGCAGATCAATAAGGATGGCTGGCAGGAGGCGGTGAGTCTTAACCAGAACTTCCATCACCTGCCCATCCGCGAAGTGCGCGCGAACGATGAGATCGTGCTCGTGGCGGTGCCGCTGCTCGATCGCCAGGTCTTTGCAAAAATCTGGCAGCTCCATGTCGGCCGGATCGATCTCTATCTTCTCGATACGGATATTCCGGAGAACTCGCCGGAAGACCGGTTGATTACGGCCGAATTATACGGCGGCGATCTGGAAATGCGGATGCGCCAGGAGATCGTGCTCGGCGTCGGCGGAGTGATGGCTCTGAACGCGCTCGGCCTGCAGCCTGAAGTGTTTCACATGAATGAAGGGCACTCGGCCTTTCTCTCGCTCGAACGAATCCGCCAATACGTCACGGCAGGACATCTCGACTTCTACGCCGCGCTCCAAGTGGTCGCTTCCGCGAATGTCTTTACCACCCATACGCCCGTGCCGGCAGGGAACGATGCCTTCCCGCGCGAGATGATGGTGCGCTATTTCGGAAACATGGCGACGCAGCTCAAGATCACTTTCGACGAGTTGTTTCACTTCGGTCAGACCTCGGTCGATCCGGTCGCGACCTTTAGCATGACCATCCTCGCGCTCCGCACGAGCCGGCACGCGAATGGTGTGAGTAAGTTGCACGGCGAAGTGAGTCGAGGTCTCTGGAAAGATGTCTGGGCCGGCGTCCCGACTCATGAGGTGCCGATCACCAGCATCACCAATGGCATCCATACCAAGACCTGGATGGCGCCGGAATTCTCCGCGCTTTACACCAAGTATCTCGGCGACTGGGAAGAGCATCTGGCCGAGCCGGATTTTTGGCGCGGAGTCATCGATATTCCCGATGCGGAACTTTGGGAGACTCATCAGAAACTCAAGGCGCGGCTGGTGAATTTCGTGCGCGACCGCGTGCGCAGCCGACGGGAGCGGCTCGGTGAGTCGCCGGAAGGGATCCGCGCGGTGAACTCAATCCTTGACCCGGAGATTCTGACGATCGGTTTCGCGCGCCGGTTCGCTACTTACAAACGCGGGGCGCTGCTCTTTAGCGACCCGGAACGCCTCCAGCGCATGCTCAACGACTCGGCGCGGCCGGTGCAGTTTATTTTCGCGGGCAAGTCTCATCCGCGCGACGAAGGCGGGAAAGCGCTGATCCAGGAAGTCTACAAATTAACCCGGCAAAACGGCTTCCATAACCGCATCGTCTTCGTCGAAGACTACGACACCTACATCGCGCGCCGGCTCGTCCAAGGGGTCGACCTTTGGCTAAATAATCCGCTCCGCCCCCTCGAGGCGAGCGGCACCAGCGGTATGAAACTTCCGCCGAACGGCGGCCTCAACCTCAGCGTGCTCGACGGCTGGTGGTGCGAGAGTTACAACGGCAAAAATGGCTGGGCCATCGGCTCGGAGATCGTGGAGGGCTCGGTCGAATTCCAGAACCAGGTAGACGCCGCGAGTCTTTACCAATTACTCGAAAACCAGATCATCCCGCTCTATTACGCCAAGCCCGACGGGAAGTTCCCGCTCGCCTGGCTTCAATTGATGCGCGAGTCGATCCGTAGTGTCACTCCCGCTTTTAATACCCACCGGATGGTGAAGGAATATGCCGAGCGGCTTTACCTCCCGGCGGCCAAAGCTCACATGGAATTTTCGCGGGATAGTGAACGGGCTGCGACCGAGTTGAGCCAGTGGAAAGCGAGATTACGGAAGGACTGGCCGCAGATTCGTATTCTCGACATCGAGGTGGCGAATCCCGATCGCCAGCGCGTGCCGGTGGGAGAAGCGCTGCACCTCTCCGCGCGCGTGCAACTGGGGGCAGTCGATCCCAGTCATGTGCGCGTGGAGGCTTACCATGGCGAGGCGGAAGCCGACTGCTTGCGCGACCCCGGCGTTACCGTCCTGGCGATGAAAGAGCAGCTCGGGCAGAACGGGGATTACCTTTACCAGGGTTCCATTCCGGCGACTGAAAGTGGCACTTATGGCTTCAGTGTCCGCGTAGTTCCGACTTATCCGCATCTCCAGCAAGAGCACGAGATGCGGCTCATCGCCTGGAGCTAAGGCGAACGTTCTTTCCTCGTTAGTCTCCTCGTTTCCTCTCTTCCGAGGGTAGGAGGTGAGCTCTGACTTGAGTTAGGGAAATCGTCTTTCCCTTACGAATCAATACTTGCTCTCTCTGCACCTTGGCTTATAACTGCGCCATGGACTTATCTGTTAAACAATTGGAAGAAGCAGTCTCGGTCAGACGTCAGATCGACCAACTGCAAAGTCGGCTCTCCAGCCTGCTGGGGGGATCATCCACCGGAGGCAGCTCCTCCACGGGTAAACGTCGCGGACGCCCCGTCGGCTCAAAAAATGACTCGGGCGAATCCTCCGAATCCTCGAACGCTGGGACGAAAACCCGCAAGCGTCGTGGCCTTTCCAAGGCCGGTCGCGAGCGCATCGCTGCGGCGGCCCGTGCGCGTTGGGCCCGGACCAAGGCGGAATCAGGCGGTAATAGCTCGACCGAGAGCAGCGCCAAGACTTCCTCGAAGAAATCTTCTTCAAAGAAGAAGTCGGGTGGCAAAGGCATCAGCGCCGCGGGTCGTAAAAAACTCTCGCAGATGATGAAGGCCCGCTGGGCCGCGCGCCGCAAAGCGCAGGGTAAGTAGCCTTCTCTTCTCGGCATCGTCAGGCCGCTTTGTAAGGCGACTTACAAAGCGGCCACGATGCGGAGGAACTCGGGATAGCTCGTCGCATCCCGCACCGCCGCACTCAACTTCTCGAGGCGCGCGTTTTCCGATGGTTCCGGCAGAGCCACGGTTTGCTTGCCGTGGGCGCCGGCAAAGACCACTTCGTCCCATTGGATCGATTTGATCTGCGCCTTGAAACGCGCGACCGCGCGGCCGCGGAAATAAGCCCGGGTTTCTTCCGGTGGATTAAAGATCGCCTGCTTAATCTCTTCCTCGGAGACGATCCGGCGCATCGTTCCCTGCCGCAGAAGCTCATGGTAGAGCCCGGCGTCCGGTCGGAGATTATGGTATTCCAAGTCGATCGCTTGCAACCACGGATCGCTCCAGGCCAGCTGCTCTTCCTGCTGCAGCGCACTCAGCATTTCCTTCTTCGCGACCCAGTCGACGCGGTCACGGCAGAGAGTCACATCACGCTCGAGATCGTTCAGGACGTTTTCCCATTCTTGGAGAAGCCAAGCCGCTTCTTCGTCCGCCGACTCCCGCGCGAGTGCCTGCGCCGCCTTCAGGTAGAGTCGCTGCACGTCGAGTGCGGAAATCTTCCGGCCATCACGCAATTCGATGATCCAGTCGTAAGTCTGGTCGCGACTGATCGACTTCAACGCCGCGATCGGCTGGGCCAACTCAATCTGCGGTGCCCGGTCGCGCTCGATCAAGTCGAGGACGAGCGCGGTCGTGCCCACTTTCACCGCGGTCGCCCATTCACTCATGTTCGCGTCCCCGATGATGACATGGAATCGCCGGTAACTCCGGGCGTCGGCATGCGGCTCGTCGCGCGTATTTACCAGTGGCCGGCGATTCATTGTGTCGATGCTCACGAGTACGGCGAAAAAGTCCGCTCGCTGGGATATCTGATAAACGCCGGGCTGTCCCGCGGCGCTCTCCGCTTCGATACCCATCTTGCCCGCGCCGGCAAAAATCTGCCGAGTCACTAAAAAAGGAAGCACGCCGGATACGATCCGCTCCCAAGGCACATCGCGCCGCATGAGGTAGTTGTCATGGCAGCCATAGCTATGACCGGAGAAGTCGGTGTTGTTCTTATAAAGCCGCACTTCCTGTCCCTCCGGCAGCTTCGAGTTCCGCCGTCGCGCACACTCGAGGAGGATGCGTTCGCCCGCCTTATCCTGCGCCACGAGGCCGCGTAGCGTGGTGCATTCCGGCGTCGAATATTCCGGGTGCGCGTGGTCATTGTAAAAGCGCGCGCCATTACTCAGGACGAGGTCGCTCTTTATCTCCTCAAAACTCAGGGGCCGTTTCCGGTCGATCTCGAAGTAGGCGGATTCATCGGTATCCTGGAGCAACTCCGCCGCGCGAAAGCCGCGCGCATCGCGGTGCGGATCTTCCAGGTCGTAGTCCCATTTCATGTGCGCGCCCTGTTCCGTGTAGCCCCGCACCAGCTCGATCGATTCTGCAACGACGTCGACCGCATCTGTCCCAGCCAGGGTAATCCCGTATTCCGTTTCCAAGCCGAAGACCCGTTTCATCCCGGCTTCAACATACACGGTGGGAACTCCCTCCTCCCTTCCGCGCCGCCACTCGTCATCCCGAGCGAAGTGGAGCGCAGCGAAACGCAGTCGAGGGATCCCGTGGGGTTTCCGTGCAGCGAAGTCGCGAGGTCGTCCGCAGGGGCGCTTCCCCGAAACTCCACGGGATCCTTCGACTCCGCTGCGCTTCGCTCAGGATGACCACTGCTTCGCGCCTAACAAATACGCGGCAACTGCTCGCCCGAGAGCATGTCCACCACCCGCATCCCGCCGACCCGGGTCTTCATGGTGACGAAACCCGGATGCGCGCTCACCACTTCGCCGATCACCGCGGCCTCTTCGCCTAACGAATGCGCGCGCAAGGCGGCGAGCGCCGCCGCCGCCTGCTCCGAGGGCACGACGGCGATCAACTTCCCTTCATTCGCCACGTAAAGCGGATCGAGCCCGAGAATTTCGCAGGCGCCTTTTACTTCCTCGTTGATCGGGATCGCCGTTTCCTGCAATTCCACCCCGACCTGCGCGGACTGCGCGATTTCCATGACCGAACTGGTGACGCCGCCACGCGTCGGATCGCGCAGGACGTGCACATCCGGGCAGGCCTCGAGGAGCGCGCGGACGAGGCCATGGAGCGCCGCGGTATCGCTCGCGATTTCCGTTTCAAACTCCAGCCCTTCGCGCACGGACATGATCGCAATCCCATGCGTCGCGATCGGCCCGCTGAGCAAAATCTTGTCGCCCACCGCAGCCCGATTCGGCTGGATATTCACGCCCGGCGGGACGACTCCGATTCCAGCCGTATTGATGAAAATCTGGTCGGCCTTCCCGCGGTCAACCACCTTGGTGTCGCCGGTCACGAGCTGGACGCCGGCTTCGTCCGCCGCGGCCCGCATCGACTGCACGATCCGCCAGAAATCCGCCATCGGCAGCCCCTCTTCGAGAATGAACCCGACCGAGAGATAGAGCGGACGCGCGCCGCACATCGCGAGGTCGTTCACCGTGCCGTGGATCGCGAGTTTCCCGATGTCGCCGCCGGGAAAAAAGATCGGGCTCACCACATAGGAGTCGGTGCTGAAGGCGAGACGCTCGTTGCCTAACGAAAAGATGGCGCCGTCATGCATCGGCGAGAGCAGTTCGTTCGCAAATTGCGGCGCGATGATCTTGGAGATGAGCTGATGACTGAGCCGCCCGCCGCTGCCATGCGCGAGGACGATCTCCTGGTAATCAGTGATCGGGATCGGGCAGCTCGCGAGCGACAAATCGGCCCCGCCAGCGGTCGGCGGCAACGCGTCAGGTGACATCCTCAGCACCTAACGCGATGTGGACCAGATCCCAAATAATATGCACCGCGGTGGCGTGCGCTTCCTGGATGCGATGGATGCTGTAGGAGGGAACGATGTAGCAATAATCTGAAACCTCGGGAAAACGGCCGCCGTCTTTGCCGGAGAAGGCAACGCTTAGCATGTTCATCTCCCGCGCGGTCTCCAACGCGTAAATCAAATTCGGCGATTTGCCGCTGGAGCTGAAGACCATCGCGATGTCGTTAGGCGTAGCGTGGAGCCGGAGCTGGTTCACGTAAACGCGCGTGAAATCGAGGTCGTTGCTGATCGCGGTCATGGTCGCGATATCGGTCATGAGCGGGATCGCGGGAAAGGCGAGACGCTTCTCGATGATCGGATGGTTGAACTCGACCGCGATGTGGAGGGCATCACACAAACTGCCGCCATTGCCCATCACGAAAAGGCGGCCGCCCTTCTGAAAACGCGCCGCCAGCGCACGCGACATTTCGTCGAGCGAGTCCGCGTAGTGCGCGAAGAATTTCTCCTTCGTCTCCATGCTCTCGCCGCACTTGCGGAGCACCTTTTCGCGAAACGGTTCCGTCAACCGATCGCTTATCGTCGCGGCCGTCTCGGGCATAAATCAGTTCGCCCGCGCCAGCGACGGCTCCTGCAAATGCCGGCCGTAGGCGTAGTAGGCGGCGCAGGCGCCTTCCGCCGAAACCATCGTCGCCCCTAACGGATGCTCGGGATTACAAAGCGTCCCGAAAGCTGGGCAATCGTGCGGTTTTTTCACGCCGCGCAAAACCAGGCCACTGATGCAAATCTCCGGCTCTTTCGTGTCGATCTCGCGAACATCGAAGATCCGTTCCGCATCGTGGTCGCGCATTTCGTAGCGCAGTTTGTAACCGCTCTTCGGGATCGAGCCGACCCCGCGCCACTTCCGGTCGCCGACTTCAAAGACCTTGTTTACCAGATCCTGCGCGACGCGATTTCCCTCGCGACTGACGACGCGCGGATACTGATTTTCGACCTTCGCTTCCCCGGCCTCGAGTTGGCGGACGGTCATGAGCGTTCCCTCCAAAATATCGATCGGTTCGAAACCGGTGATGACGATCGGAACCTGATAGCGCTCCGCGATCGGCTCGTATTCGCGGTAACCCATCACCGTGCAGACATGCCCGGGCCCGAGAAAACCCTGCACGCGGTTGAGCGGCGATTGCAGGATCGACGCCATCGCCGGCGGCACGAGCACGTGCGAGACGAGCACGGAAAAATTCTTGATCCCTTGCTGATGCGCCTGCCAGACCGCCATCGCGTTTCCCGGCGCGGTGGTCTCAAACCCGATCGCGAAGAAGACCACTTTCTTGTCTGGATTCGCGCGGGCGATTTTCAGGCAATCGATCGGTGAATAAACGACGCGCACATCGGAGCCGCGCGATTTTAAAATCAGCAGATCGCAGTCGGAGCCGGGGACGCGGAGCATGTCGCCGAAGGAGCAAAAGATCACGTCTGGCTGGCGCGCGATCTCGAGCGCCTTGTCGATCATCTCAAGCGAGGTGACGCAGACCGGGCAGCCCGGGCCGTGCACGAGTTCGATCTCCTTCGGCAGCAAACGATCGATCCCATATTTCACGATCGAGTGCGTCTGCCCGCCGCAGACTTCCATCAGCACCCACGGCTTCGTCACGGTGCGGCGAATCTCATCGACGATGCCTTTCGCCAAGTCTTCGTCGCGATATTCGTCGAGGTATTTCATGCGGCTGAGTCTGTCATTCTGAGCGGAGTGCAGCGGAGCGTAACGGAGTCGAAGAATCCCGTGGAGTTTCCACGACGTTCTCGATCGCTACCGCGCTGGGAGGACGTTCCGCGGGATCCCTCGGCGGCGCTCCGCTACGCTCGGGATGACCGGGGAAGACGTTCTCGTCCTCATCGGGCACGTCGGGCGTGTCGAGCTCACCGAGTTGCTGCATCTGCTCGAGTGCCCGGTAGGTTCGGGCGGCTTCTGCTTCGTCCACTTTGCTCAAGGCAAAACCGACGTGCACGAGCACGTAATCGCCCATCTCGACCTCGGGTGTGTACTCGAGGCAGACCTGCTTCACGATCCCGCCAAAGTTCGCTTTACCCATGCGCACGCCATTAGCGTCAGTGCTGATCTCAGTAAGTTTTCCGGGAATTGCCAGGCACATAAAATTTTCTTTCTTTCCGCCCTACAACTCTATCACCTCGCCCCGACTTCGTCAGGAAGGCTTTTCAATTTCCCGGAGCGGGCTGCCGGCAAGATAAACCTGCCCGAGCGCGATCCCGCCGTCGTTAGGCGGCACGCGCTGTTGCCAGTGCGGTTGAAAGTCGTTCGACCGCAGCTGCTCGATGACGCGCTCGGTGAGGTAGCGGTTTTGAAAACAGCCGCCGCTGAGCGCCACGTTCGCGAGGCCGGCACGGCGCGCGAGCGTGACGATGACCTCGGTGAGGAAGTTGTGAAAGCGGGCGGCTATGCGGCCGGCGCTCGTTTTACGACGGCGATCATCGACGATCGCGCGCACGGCAGGCTCCCAATCGATCACGATCGGCGCCGCGTCGCCTAACGAGAACGGATAGCTTTCCTCCGCGCCCGGCTCGATCGCGAACTCGAGCTCCATCGCGGCCTGACCTTCGAAGCTGCTGCGCTCGCGCAGGCCCGCGAGCGCGGCGAAGCCATCGAAGAGACGACCGGCACTCGACGTCGCGGGAGAATTGATCCGCTGCGTGAGCATGCGGTGCAGCGGCTTCAACTCGACGGAATCGAAACCGGCGAGAAGATCTTTTTGTTCCCAAAGCTCCTCGCCAAAAACTTCAAAGAGCAACCCGAGCGCGCTCCGGCGCGGCTCACGCACAGCGGCTTCGCCGCCCGGCAGCCGGAAATTCCGGAAGTGCGCGTAGCGTTCGCAGCCATCCTCCCGGACGAGAAAAAACTCTCCACCCCAGATGGTGCCGTCGAGTCCGTAACCAGTGCCGTCCCACGCGACGCCGAGGAGCGGCGGGGCGAGCTCGTTCTCAGCCATGCACGAAGCGACGTGCGACCAGTGATGCTGCACCGCGACCTTGCGCCCGGGGAGCTGCGCGGCGTGTTTCGTCGAGAGATAATCGGGATGCGCGTCGTGCGCGATCAACTCGGGCGCGGCGCCGTAAAGCGCTGGTAAATCGGCGACAGAACGCGCGAAGGCATCGTGCGCCTGCCGCGACGCGAGGTCGCCGATGTGCTGACTCACGAAAACGTTCCTGCCCACACTGAGGGCGACGGCGTTCTTCAGGTGCGCGCCGACCGCGAGTGTGGGCGGCGGCGCGTGCGGGAGAACGATCGGCAACGGCGCATAACCGCGCGCGCGCCGCAGCAACATCTCGCGCCCCGCGAGCACGCGCACGATCGAGTCGTCGACGTGCCGCGCGATCGGGCGATCGTGCACGAGGAAGAAATCGGCGAGGCCGCGCAGCCGCTCGAGCGCTTCGTTCTCGTCAGTGCAAATCGGCTCGTCGCTCAGGTTGCCGCTCGTGGCCACGACGGGAAACGCGAGCTCGCGCAGGAGCAAATGATGGAGCGGCGAACTCGGGAGAAGGACGCCGAGATTAGGATTGCGCGGGGCCACCGCTTCCGAGATTTCCGCGCCGGTTTTCCGGCGCAGGAGAACGATGGGCGCTTCGGGAGAAGTGAGGAGCTGCTCTTCGAGTTCCGATATCTCACAACTGTTTCGCGCTTCGGCGAGGCCGGGAAACATGACGGCGAATGGCTTCTCGACGCGATGTTTGCGCACGCGCAGTTTTTCGATGGCAGTGCTGTTGCGAGCGTCGACAAGGAGCTGAAACCCGCCGACGCCCTTGAGCGCGATAATTTTGCCGAGCCGAATTTGCTCGGCCGCGGCGAGCAAGGCTTTGTCGCCGCGCGCGAGCGCTTTGCCTAACGAATTCCACAACTGCAACTTCGGACCACAGACCGGGCATGCCGTCGGCTCGGCGTGAAAGCGGCGGTCGGAGGGATCGGCATATTCGCGCGCGCAGTCCGCGCACATCACGAACTTTTTCATCGTGGTGTTCGCGCGATCGTAAGGCAGCGCTTCGATGATCGAGAAACGCGGTCCGCAGTTCGTGCAATTCGTAAACGGATAACGAAAGCGTCGGTCGTTCGGTTCAAAAATCTCCCGCAAACAATCGGCGCAGGTGGCGAGATCGGGAAGGATCAGCGCCGTCTTGCCGCCGCCTTCCTCGCTCTCCCGAATCTCGAACTCGCAGTAACCGACCGGTTCGAGCGGCGCGCTTTCGCAGCTTTGGATGATTGCGCGGGGCGGTTTGTCCGTCGTTAGGCGAGTAAGAAACGCCTGCACTCCGGCGGCCTTCCCTTCCACTTCGAGAAAAACTCCCTGCGCTGAATTATTGACCCAGCCGCTGAGGGAAAGCTCGGTCGCGAGGCGATAAACAAACGGACGAAACCCCACTCCCTGCACCGCGCCGCGCACCTCCACCCGGGCTCGCTTGATTTCAGCTCGCTTCACCCGCCGGCTTTCTCTGTTTCTTCGCTCTGCAGTCCTTCGTTCGTCTCCTGCACGACATGATCGACCACTGCTTTCAGATCCTGATTACGCTCCCAGACGGCCAGTTGCCGGTCCGCGCCCGTCCCTTCGCGCAAAATCCGCTCGATCAGCGCGAGGTCGGCAGAGGAACCGAGCTCCTCGGCCATGGGCGCGACAAGATCGAGCAACTCGCGAATCATTTCCCTTCCAGGCCGCACCGCGCGGCGCTCGAAATCGATCAGCTCGCCATCCAATCCGAAACGCGCAGCCCGCCA
This sequence comes from Chthoniobacterales bacterium, assembly GCA_038234295.1. Taxonomy (GTDB): domain Bacteria; phylum Verrucomicrobiota; class Verrucomicrobiia; order Chthoniobacterales; family UBA10450; genus Palsa-1392. Next base: position 22,955 of record JBBSUP010000013.1, on the reverse strand, counting down.
ACGGTTCTCCTGCAGAAGGCGGCGCGGATAGATCGGCAACGGCTTCTTTTCTGCGTGCAGCCGATGCAATTTAGCCACGATCGCCTGCATCAAAGCCGCCAGCGCAATGGTGTCGTCGAGTCGCGATTGCGCATCGCAGATCCGAAACTCGATCGTGTCGAAAGTCGGGTGGAGGCGCACGTCCCACCAGATTTTCCGGGCGTTATCGATGCACCCCGTGGCGACGAGGAGGTCGATGTAATCGTCGTACTCCGCCGGACTGGCGAAAGGGTCGGGCATGCCGGTGTGCGGCAGACGTTCGAAAATGACCTGGCGATAAGCTTTCAGCCCAGTCTCTTCGCCCTGCCAAAATGGCGAGTTGACCGAGAGCGCGAAAAGATGCGGCAGGAACGTGCGCAGCTGGTTGATGACCTGGATTCCCACCGTGCGATCCGCGATCCCGACGTGGACGTGGAGCCCGAAGACGACGTTGCTGCGAGCGAGTTGCTGCAGGTCCTGCTGGATCGTGAGGTAGCGCTTCTTGTTCGTGATCGGTTGGTCTTCCCACATGGAAAAGGGATGGGTCCCGGCCGACGCAATCCTGAGGCCGTCGCGCGCCGCGGTTCGCGCCAGTTCCCGGCGGAGAACGGTCACCTGGCGCCGAGCCGCGTGGATGTCGGGGCAGACTTTCGTGCCCAACTCGATAATGGATTGATGCAGCTCCGGAGTGACCTGCTCGTGCAGAGTCGCCTGGCCGTCTTCGATGATGTCTTCGCTCCGCGAACGCAGCTCCCGGGTCGCCGGATCGATAAGCTGGAATTCCTCTTCAATGCCGAGGGTATGGACCTGTCTTTCGCTCACGGGCTCCGCTTTGATGCGACTAACGAAGCAGGCCTTCGACGAACCCAATCTGGTAGGCGAGGAAGAGGCCGAACCCAAGACTGAGCGCGCCCGCCGCCGTCCCGAGATGGCGCTGCAGGAATTGGAAGCGGGTCGAATAGGAAATCGGCACGGCGATCGCCGCGGTGATCAGCATCATTCCCGCGATGGTTCCGACGCCGAAGACGAAGAGATAACCCATCGCCCAGGCGGGATCGTGAATGATCGGCAAAATGAGCAGCGCCACCGCTGCGGAACCGGCCAGACCGTGGACCGTGCCGATGACCAGCGGCCGGAGCGCCTGATAAGTTTTGAGCCGGCCAAAGCGGCGATCGAGCAGGGCGGGCGGCACATTTTTTTCGGAATGGCCGTGGGTCGCGCGCTCGTGACCATGCGCATGGTCGTGCACGTAATCCCCGTGCTGATGGGGATGCCGGTGGTGGGGCGCGTCGTCCGCGCGGACATTTTTCACCGACCGAAACGTTGCGCTGAGATTGAGGACACCGAGCAGGATCAACATTAGAGCGACGCAAAATTCAAAGCTCAGTCCGAGACGCTGGGGGACGACGATCCCGAAGAGAATGATTGCCCCGCCGACCACGAGGAGGGTGAGACTGTGACCGATCCCCCAGAAGATGCCGGTCCACGCCGCGTCCCAGATGCGGCGCTGCCGGCTGACGATGGCGGTGACAGCGACGACGTGATCGGAGTCGGTCGCATGCCGCATCCCGAGAAAGAAGCCGAGGAGCAAAATGGCAAGCAACGAGGTCATGAGACAAGCTCCGCGATTTCGTTAGGCCGGGTGAAACGAACTGAGCGAATGGCGCACTCCTCGCCCTCGATCGCTTCCGCGGCTTTCCCGCAGCCGGAGCACTCCAAAGTCGCAACCGGTGTCCCCGCGAGAGCGCCCTCCCAGTATTTCGCCGGGCCCTCGTAGGCGCAGTGTGGGCAGCGCACTTTTCCGAGGATTGGCTCGATCAGGAGGCGCGAACCAGCGATCGGCATCTCGGTAATGATCGACTCGTAGCAGAACCGTAGCTGCTCCTCCTCGATCTGCGTGAACTCACCGAGCGCGACGCGGACTTCGACGATTTTTTTGTCCGGATTGCTCTCCGCGAACTCGAGAAGCTTTTCGACCAGCCCGGACGCGATCGAAAATTCGTGCATGAGGAGGAAATTATGAAATCCGAAGTCCGAAGTCCGAAACAATGACGAAGCTCGAATGACGAAAGGAAACGCCTCCCGCTTCGTCATTGGTCATTGTTTCGGGCTTCGTCATTCGGATTTCGTCATTCCCTCAAACCGCGAGCAGCGTTTCCGCGACTTCGTCCAGGCCCGTGCCGCGTTTGCAACTTGTCGGGATCACCTTGAGGCCCGGTTTGAGGGCGTGCACATCTTCGATGAGCTGTTCGACGCTCACTTCCATCGCCTCGGCGAGATCGATTTTGTTGATCACCACGAGCTGCGCGCCGAGGAACATGTGCGGATGTTTCCGCACCATCCACGGACCTTCGGTCACGCTGACGACGACGACGCGGGCTTTGGAGCCGAGCGGAAATTCCGCGGGACAAATCAGGTTCCCGATGTTCTCGATGAAGATCATCTTCAGCTTCTCGAGCTCGATTTTCTTGAGTCCTTTGCCGACCAGATTCGCATCGAGATGGCAGCCATTCACAGTCGCGATCTGGACCACGGGAACGTTCTGCGCGGAAATCGCGTCCGCGTCGTTGCTCGTAGTCGCGTCGCCATTGAAAACCGCCACCCCAATGCGGTCGCGGAGTTTCTCCACCAGCTTGGTGATGAGAGTCGTTTTTCCGGAGCCGATCGCGCCCATGAAATCGATCGCGGTGATGCCGTGCTGATCAAGCAGGGCGCGGTTCTCCACTGCGAGTTTTTCATTCGCGGCGAGCAGGCTGTGCTCCAGCTCGATGTCGTAGATTTCGTCTGGTGATGCCTCGAGCATCACCTGCGCCACCCCTGGATTGGCCATGATTACTTGGCCAGCCCCATCAACGCCGTCGGCGTGTGCATTTGCTTCAGCAGCTTGCCGCCGCCGAGATACATGTGCACACCGCACGGGAGACATGGATCGAAACTGCGCACGGTGCGCATGATGTCGATGCCTTTGAAGTTATCCGGGCCGTTCTCCTCGAAGATCGGGCAACCCTGCACCGCATCTTCGTAAGGTCCGGGTGTGCCGTAAGTGTCACGCGGGTTCGCGTTCCACGGCGTCGGCGGATACGGATGGTAATTCGCGATCTTGCCGTTGCGAATGACCATGTGATGCGAGAGCACGCCGCGCACTGCTTCGTGGAAACCGCAGCCGATCGCTTCCTCCGGCACCTTGAATGGAGTGAAGGTCGCGGTCCGGCCGGCGTGCACTTCGGCCATCGCTTTCTCGATGAAGTAGTAAGCGGAGGCGCAGGCGTAAGCCTGAAAGTAAGTCCGTGCGCGATCACGTTCGATCGTGTTCGCCCACTTCGGAATGTTCCAGGTAAAGGTCGTATCCGGTTTCGTCGCCGTTTTCGGCAGACGAATCGAGACCGAGCCATCACCGGGAGCCTTGACGTAGCCGATATCGACGAGGCCGGAAAGCGCGGTCGACCAGAGACGCGCGAGGGGGCCGCCGCCGGTATCGAGCGCCAGATGATCGCCGGTGCGCTTGTCGAGCCAGCGCGGTGACATGACCCAACTGTAATTATCGGCGAAGTTACGCTTCTGCGGCTTCGGGATCGTGGTCTGATTCCACGGATGGCGCTTGTCGATCGGGTTTCCGAGCGGGTCAGTCTTCACGAAAGTCTCGCCGCTATCCGCCCAATCCTCGTAGTAGGAGGAGCCCAAGAGGATGCGCATGTTTACATTAATGTCGACGAGGTCATTGGTAACTAGCTTGCCGTCTACGATGACGCCGGGCGTGACATACATGGCGCGACCCCAGTCACCCATGGTCTTATAGTTATAGTCACACTCATCCGGGTCCTGGAACGAGCCCCAGCAGCCGAGTAAGACTCGGCGGTTGCCAACTTCTTCGTAGCCGGGCATCGCTTCGTAAAAGAAGTCAAAGAGATCATCGTGTAACGGCACGCACCGTTTCATGAACTCAGCGTAACGCGTGAGTCGGACCATGTAGTCAGTGAAGACCTGAATCGAAGGCACCGTGCCGACACCACCGGGGTAGAGCGTCGATGGATGGACGTGACGCCCTTCCATGAGACAGAACATCTCGCGGGTATACCGACTGACCTGCAAAGTCTCACGATAGAATTCACCCTCGAACGGATTCAAGGCGTGCATGATATCGGCGATCGTGCGGTAGCCATGATCCTCGGCGTGCGGCGCCTTCGCCTTTTGCGCTTTTTCCCAGACGCTCGGGTTCGTTTCCTTCACCATCATCTCGCAGAAATCGACCCCGACGAGGTTATCCTGGAAGATGTTGTGATCGAACATGTACTCGGCGGCTTCACCGAGGTTGACGATCCATTCGGCGAGCGGTGGCGGCTTTACGCCATAAGCCATCTGCTGCGCGTAGACCGAGCAGGTCGCATGGTTATCACCGCAGATGCCGCAGATACGGCTGGTGATAAAATGCGAGTCCCGCGGATCCTTGTTCTGCATGAAGATGGAGTAACCGCGGAAGATGGAAGAGGTGCTAAAACACTCGACCACCTTCTTCGCGGCAAAATCAATCTTCGTGTAAATGCCGAGACTGCCGACGATTCGCGTGACGGGATCCCATGACATTTCGACCAAGTCGCCGGATTCCACCGACTTCATGGCCGCGGGTGCTGTTTCGATTTCTGCTGGCATAATAATTCTCCGAGTTAGTTGCGTCCGTAATGCTTGGGTTCGTAGCCGGTTGTGAGCTCACGACCTGAGTGTCGCCACTTCGGCTCCTTGTTCACCGTCCGGTTCGTGATTCCACGCAGGGCGCGAATCATTTTGCCGTAGGCGCCGATGATGCCCGAGGAGAGGGTCCCGCCGGGCGGCTCGTCCATGAAGGGCATAAACTTATCCGGGAAGCCCGGCATGGTGCAGCCGATGCAGATGCCGCCGACGTTTGGACAACCGCCGACGCCGTCCATCCAGCCGCGCTTGGTCACATTGCAGTTAACCACCGGACCCCAGCAGCCGATTTTCACGAGACACTTCGGCGAGCCGTACTCGTGCGCGAAATCACCCTGTTCATAGTAACCGCCGCGATCGCAGCCTTCGTGCACGGTCTTACCAAAGAGCCAGGTCGGGCGGAGTTGGTCGTCGAGGGGAATAATCGGGGCCAGACCCGCCACCTGGTAGAGGAGATAGAGCAAGGTCTCCATCATGTTATCCGGCTGGACCGGACAACCAGGGACATTCACGATCGGCAGGCCCGCCTTGGAACGCCAGCCCCAGCCGAGATAGTCAGCCAAACCCATCGCGCCGGTCGGGTTGCCTTCCATCGCGTGGATGCCACCATAGGTCGCACACGTCCCCGCGGCGATGACCGCGGTCGCCTTGGGCGCGAGCCGATCGATCCATTCATTCGTTGTGATCGGCTGGCCGGTATCCGGGTCGGTCCCCATCGCCGCCCAGTAACCTTCGGACTTGATACTCTCGTTAGGCAAAGAGCCTTCCAGCACGAGCACGAAGGGCTCGAGCTTGCCCGCGGCCGCATCGAACCAATGCTGCATGAAATCATCGCCGCACTCATAGGCGAGCACGGGATTGTGCAGGTGCACCTTCGGCAGACCGGGAATCGCTCCCATCAGCACATCCTCGATACTGGGCAGCGAAGCCGCGGTGATGGAAACCGAATCCCCGTCGCAACTCAGTCCGGTCGTCATCCAGACCACGTGGATTTCTTTCACGTCAGGGGGCCGATCCGCTAAGATCATGTCAGGTGCTTTCATCTTATAGTTTTCCTCCGTTGCGCTAACGCGAGTGCCGACGCCTTTTTGCGCCGCCGTCCCGCTTCGATTTAAAGTTCTCCGCTACATTTCTCGTCTTTTACTGCTTCGTTTAAAAAGGCTTCTACCCCGCTGGCATCCGCGGATGCAGCTAATTCCTACATTCTTTTGATTTTCAGGTATCGCACCATCTCTGGAATCATGTTGAACGTGACGAAAATCGCGAACAACACCACCAGCCCGCCGAGTATTTCCCAAGCTAAAAGTGCCATGTGTCCACCCCCTTCATCACCTTGAATCTGATCCTGCAGATCGTGTTTCCAACCCCGCGCCGTTTTCTTAAGTGTTTTGAGTTTCATGAAGGAGTTTCCGTAAGAGGTTCCTAACCATATCGACGGCGAGCGGAAGGGCGGATTGCACCGTTTCGCTCAGGCCCAGTTCGTCCGATTCGAGAACGGCCGGCTCACAGCCGACGAGATAAAGTTCGTGAGGAGATCCGCCGAATGAGCGGACTATTTGCAGAACAGCAACCGGATTCATCACATGAGCATTAACGGACTCACATCCGGCGTTGTCCAACTTATTTATGTCGAGTTCCAATAAAAAGACCGTACCCGGTTCCGCCTGGCGCGGGACCGCGTCGAGCAAAATGACGGCGTCATTAGGCTCGAGCAACGCGTAGGCGAGATCGTAACTGCGAATGCCGTAGTCGATTACTCGCACCCCTTCCGGTAACGTTTCGCGTGCGAGCACTCGCGCGAGTTCGCAGCCGAAAGCGTCGTCGCCGCAGAAGATATTCCCAATGCCGGCAATGAGAATGTTCATGATGACGAATTCCGGCGAACACCGGGAAGAGCGTTGAGTGCTAATGCACCGTCTCGCGCGGAAACTTGAGTCCGTCGCGCGGCTCCCTGTGAAATCCAAGATCTGTCGGCTGTTACGGACTGACAGTTCACGATTGGATCGACGGCTTCCGCGAATGGCGAGCTTTGGCGGCGGTCGTCATGAACGGATGGCTCAGTGCGGAAACTCGAATGAGTCTTTCGGAAATTCGACGTTCGTTTGAATCTCGTCGTAGGTGGTTTCCGAACGCTTCGGACCTACTCTGCCATTCGCATTGGCGTCGTAGCTGACGCGTTTCGTGGAGAGAAGTATCGCGCCCGCTGGTTTTTCGTCGAAATATTCGGTCCAGTCGAATTTGCCCGGAGCGTATTCGAGATGGTTGGCCGCGAGGCGGCCCGTTTGCGGATCGAACATATAGGTCCAGGTGTGCTTCCCGCCCGCATCGCCCGCCCCTTTTGCATAAGTCGTGCGCACCTTCTGCACGACGGTGCCATCCGCCAGCGTCGTCACCCCCGCGTTCTCCAAGTGAGTCCCGTCATCGCGCAACTTGAACGGCATGCAGAATACGTAGTGCGAACCAAAGGTGTTCCCGCGCGCGGCGTTGATCTCTTCCTGCGCGGTCATCTCCTTGCCGTTCGCGTACTTTTTCGCGTTGTGGCCATCGTTGATCATGATGCCTTTGGAGCCGTTCATTTCCCAATCGATCCGCATCATGGGCGACGGATGAAGGAGATATTTGTGATACTGCACCCGCGTCTCCTTCACCTTCCCGTCGGGCTCGTAGCGCACGATCGTTTTGCGAAATTGGATCGAGCGGGTGTTCATCCAGGCCTCCCCGCCGCCGGCGTGCGCGATCGATTTTTCGACCAGTTGCTCCGGCGTGACTTCCTGCGCATTGGCCAGCGAAGCTGCCACCAGCAACGGAAGCAGGACGAAGATTTTTCTCATGCTCAATGTTGGTGGACGCAATCCGCGGGATTGCCGGTTTGGCGGCAATCGCAATTTGGGTCGCTGCATTCGTAGTGGCCGGGCTTGATCATCTCGGCGAATTCGTCGGCGAAACGGCGGCCACCTTCGAACGCACCGGAACTCGTTAGGCGATAGCGCAGTTCGCGATCCGGCACGTACTCAACCAGGCCGGAGGCGACAAGTCCTTCCAGGAGCGGTCCGATCTGCGCCGCGTCCAGTCCGACCCAGCGCGCTAACTCGTTAGGCGCAACGTCCGGCGCGATGTTCTCGCCACGCAGCCAGTACATGACCTGCAGGATTTCGTCGGTCGCGGCGATGCCTTCCTTGCGCGTGTCTTCGGAATTATCGGGCGGGTTCACAGGCGGTTTCCTTTTGTAGAGTGTGCACGATTTGCCGGATCCGATCAATGGCGATGGGCACGGCGCGCGCGACGGCTTCGGTCAGCGGCGCGCCGAGCGCATCGCAGCCTGCGCCTGACAACCAACAATCCAGGCGCGCGGCGGGCTGCGCATGATCCATTTCATCGTTTGCAACAGATGTAACTTTGAAGTAGCAACTATGTCAATGACCGCTCCGAAATGGATTTTGCTGCTCTACGAGTTGCCCACCACGAAGAGCAGCCAGCGCGTCAATCTTTGGCGCCGGCTGAAAAAATTTGGCGCGCTTTCGCTCAAGACTTCCGCCTATCTGCTGCCGGATACACCGGCACATTTCGAGAGGTTCCAATGGCTTGCGCAACAAATTCGCGACGGGGGGGGTGACGCCACATTGATTCGAGTATCCGAGATCGAAAATCTGAGCGGCCAAGCGGTGACGGCTCTGTTCAAGGAAGCGCGCGCCGCCGACTACCAGGAGTTAATTGCGTCCTTGAACGAACTCCTGAGACAGAATCGGAAGCGAAAAACTGAGTTGTTTTCCGCCGGGGTGGAGAAGTTCAGAGCGCGGTTTGCCGAGCTGAGAGAGATCGATTTTTTCGATTCGCCGCGGGCGCACGATGTGGAAACGCTCCTTCAGAAAGCAGAGACTCTGCATGCCGAAAAGATTTCCGCCGCTCCGCGATTGAGCGCGAAGGATTACAGCGGGAAAACGTGGCTGACACGTCCGCGGCCAGAAATCGATCGTGTCGGTTCGGCCTGGTTGATTCGCAAGTTCATCGATCCCGAGGCGAAGTTTGTCTTTGGCGCCAACCCGCGAAAATTTCGCGAGGCGATCCCTTACGACATGCTTGACGTGGAGTTCACTCATCACGGCGACAATTGCACTTTCGAGACGCTGCTCCAGCGCTTTGCGATCGACGACAAAGGCGCGCGGCTCCTCGCGGAGATGATCCATGATGCCGACTTGGAAGACGACAAATTCCACCGGCAGGAATGCCTTGGCTTGCAGCTAATGTTTATCGGCTGGGGAAAACTTGGCCTGACTGATCACGAAATCCTGGAGAAAGGTTTCGGCTGCTTCGACGCCCTCCATGTCAGCATTCGCAAATGACGGAAGCGACCACCATGGAAAGAAGGGTTTCAGGTGCCCGGCAGATCGCACATCCGAGCTTTGCCGAAGCCTTTCGCTTTTGGGTGAAACTCGGCTTTATCAGCTTCGGTGGACCGACCGGCCAGATCGCGATCATGCAGACGGAGCTGGTGGAAAAAAGGAAATGGATCAGCCAATCGCGCTTTCTGCATGCGCTGAACTTCTGCATGTTGCTTCCCGGACCAGAGGCACAGCAACTGGCGATCTATATCGGGTGGCTCCTACACAAAACCTGGGGCGGGATCGTCGCCGGAGCGTTCTTCGTCATCCCGTCGATCTTCGTCTTGTGGGGATTGAGCTTCGTCTATGCGGCCTATGGCAACATTCCGTGGATCGCCGCAGTGTTTTACGGATTGAAGCCGGCGGTGATGGCGATCGTTGCCGCGGCGGTCATTCGCATTGGCAGAAAGGCGCTCAAGAATTCGGTGATGTGGAGTCTGGCGGCACTCGCCTTCGTCGCGATCTTCTTCTTCAAGGTTCCGTTTCCCGTCATCATTCTCGCCGCCGGGCTGATCGGCTTCGTCGGCGGAAAACTTTGGCGAGATAAATTCCTGGTCATCGGTGAACATGGGCCGACCGCTTCGGGTGATGCTTCTGTGTTAGGCGACGAAACGGAATCGCCGGAACATACGCGGCCTTCATTCTCGCGAGCGATCAAGGTAGCGGTCGTCTGCCTCACGCTCTGGCTAGTGCCGACTTTGCTTCTCGGATGGTGGCAGGGCTGGGATGGCGTGCTTTTTAAAGAAGGCGTCTTCTTTAGCAAGGCAGCGGTTGTCACGTTCGGCGGCGCGTATGCGGTGTTGCCATATGTCGCGCAGCAAGCCGTGGATCATTATGGCTGGCTCCAGCCCGGCCAGATGATGGATGGACTCGGGCTCGCAGAAACAACGCCTGGCCCGTTGATCATGGTCGTACAGTTTGTGGGCTTCATGGGCGGTTGGGTCCAGCATGGCGGCATGAATCAGGTCTTGGCCGCGACTTTGGGCGCACTGATTACAACCTGGGCCACGTTCATGCCCTGCTTTCTTTGGATTTTTCTCGGCGGACCGCACATCGAGCAGTTACGCGGCAACGCGCGCCTAACGACCACACTCTCCGCCGTGACTGCCGCCATCGTCGGGGTGGTCATGAATCTCGCCGTTTGGTTCGGCCTCCACGTGCTCTTTCCTGGTCATGGCGCCTTCGATTGGGTTGCCCTTGCCGTCGGAGTCGTCGCATTCGTCGGCATGATGAAGTGGAAATGGGACGTGATCGCGGTGGTCATCGGCAGCGGCCTCGTCGGACTTTTGTTGAAACACTTTCTAACTCCATAAACCCATGGCAACACATTCAGGATTTTTGCTCGGGGATAGCGACAACCAAGCCGCTATTCGCTGGGCGAAATAACCACCCGAGGCGCCTGAGCGCCTCTCAACCAAACACAAAAGATGAAACACATAATACCAGTAATCACGGTGACGGCCGTCCTCACGCTCGGCGCCTGGACGCCGCTCTCCGCCGAGGAAGAAAAAGAAGAAACGATGAAGATGTCCGATGTGCCCGCAGCGGTGCAGAAGACATTCAAGGAAGAAGCCGCGGGCGGCAAAATCATCCGAATCGAAAAGGAGGAGGATAACTACGAAGCCGTCATCAAAAAGAACGGCAAGGAGATGGGCGTCGAAGTCAGTGCCGATGGAAAAGTGGTAAGCCGGCACGACGAGAAAAAAGAGGACAAAGGCGACAAGGACGGGGACTAACCAGCCCGGCGATGCGAGCCGTGCCTGGAGCGATTCAACTTCAGGACGGCGCGCATTAACTCTGGCGCCGCAATCAATCAACCAATTAATATGAAACCAACAGTATCAGTTCTTGCGATCGCGCTCAACGTTGCGCTCCTATCGATGAGCGCGTCTGCGACCGATCTTGACACCGCCAAAATCGATGAACTCACCGGGTTGAAAGGCAAAATGAATCAGGCGGAGGGCGTCTATAAAGTCAGCTTTCCGCGCGACGACGTGCCGGTATCGGTCGATGGCTGGACGATGCCCCCGTTTATGGGCCTTGGCACATGGGCGGCATTTCAAGGGACCAACGAGAAGGCCATGGTGATGGGCGACACGGTCCTGTTCCAAGATGAAGTCAACCCCGCCATGTCCGTCGCGCTCGAAAACGGACTAAAGGTGACCGCATTGCATAACCACTTTTTCTTCGATGAGCCGAAGGTGTTCTTCATGCACATTGGCGGCGAAGGTCGCGTCGATACGCTCGCCTCCGCCGTGCGCAAAATGTACGACAAGATCAAAGAAGTGCGGGCGGCAAACGCGAAGCCGCAAACCACCTTTGGCGCCAAGCCCATGCCCGAGAAGAACTCGATCACGCTCGCGCCACTGAACGAGATTTTCGGGATGAAAGGTGAGGCAAAGGACGGAATGGCCAAGTTCGCCATCGGCAAAAAATCGCGGATGCATGGAATGGAGATCGGAAAGGCGATCGGCGTAAACACCTGGGCGGCCTTCGCGGGCAGCGACGACAACGCGCTGGTCGATGGCGACTTCGCGATGACCGAGGACGAACTGCAGCCCGTTATAAAAACGTTACGCAACGCGGGCATCAATATCGTGGCGATTCATAACCACATGACCCACGAAACCCCGCGTATCATGTTCTTGCATTACTGGGGACGTGGTGCGGCGAAAGATTTGGCAAACTCGATCAAAGGCGCCCTGTTGGTCGCCGGCGTGTCCGGCGTCACAACTGCGGCTGACAGGTGAGGCTCCGGTCGGTCGTGCGCGTCGGCCAGTGATCCAAAACTAAGGCGCGGCGTTGCAAGGCTTGCCTTGCAATGCTTTCACGATTCCTCGGATGCGATCAACGGCGATGGGCACGGCGCGCGCGACGGCTTCGGTCAACGGCGCGCCGAGCGCATCGCAGTCCTGCGCCTGACAACCGACAATCCAGGCGCGCGGCGGGAGTGTGTTGAGCGCCGTGGCCATGCGCAGCACGACCTCGGGATCAGCCTGGTGGAGATCGGTCGCTTCGTGGCGGCTGGGCGGCTGGCGGAGCGATTCGGCGTCGGGCTCGAGCACGAAGACTTTTCCCGGCGGCGCGCCGCGATCGAGCGCGTCGATGATGATAAGGGCGTCGAAGCCATCCATCAGCTTTTGCACGAGCGAAATGCCGGCGATGCCGCTCTCAAAATATTCCACGCCCTCGACCTCGAGCGATTTCTCCAGTTCATGCATCACGATCACGCCGAACGCGTCGTCACAGCGCAGCACGTTGCCCACTCCGGCGATCAGGATGCGCATTGGTCAGGGCAGCAAGTCGCGCGGTTGACGCTCCTGCGGCGCGTGCCCCGGATCGGGCGGGAGCAGATCATAAAGAATGAAGATCGTCTTCACCACCGGGTCCATCTCGAGGCGTTCGACGAGGCCTTTGCCGCCAAGCTCCGTCGTGACCTCGTGGATGCGCCAGACGCAGGCGCGGTGCAGGTGATCGATCCGGGCCAGCAACTCGAAGACTTTTTCCTGCGTCTCCCATTCCTTCGATTCTTCGAAATGCTTGACCAGCTCCGCGATTCGCGCGGCGTCTTCTTCGACCTCGGCTTTGAGGGTGGCGAGATTATCAGACATGATCGGCAGCGGCAGCGGGCTCTGGTTGATCCGGAGCGCCATTGGTCGCAACCTCGCGGGCGACACGTAATATTTCCGGAAGGAGCGCGGCCACTCCGTCGCTCAGGTCGACGCCGAAATCGGTTTTCACCGGCTGGACCGCGATCACGTAAACTTCCTCGGGCAGTACCTCAAATTGTTGCAGGATGACGAGGAGATTATTCCAGTCGATCACTCCCGTCGCGGCCTCCACCACGCGCGCCTGAATTTCTTCCGGCGGCGGGAGAATGGCGGGCCAGCGATGCCAGCGCATGGCGGGCGGTGGCGCGCCGAAATCGGCCGCGGTGATAAGGATCATGCGCTCGTAGCGCGGGTTGGCTTCGACGAAATTATGCACAACCGAAATCGGACCGTAGCTCAGGTCGTCGACCTTTATGTCGTTAGGCCAGGTCTCTTTTTTCAGCTCGAGAATGGCAAGCGGCCCGATCGAGCTGTCGCTCAGATTCATGTAGCCGACACCGGCGATGATCGTGCGCATGGATCAATGATGAGGTATGGCGCCGCCGTTCAGGTGCCATGCAACGAGCAAGAGCAGGAGCAGGGCGACCGCATGAATCGCGTGAATCTTGATCAGTTTCGGCCAGCGGGGCGGGGCCTCTGCAAAAATCGGCTCCGGAGCTACGGCCTCGGAGCGCTGATGGGATGTGGCCGGCAGCGAAACCCTGCGCCGACCATACGGAGTCAGGCCCCACGGTTTCAGGACCGAGAGCAACATGGCCGCGAGTAACACAAGCAAACCGCCGGTGGGATGCAGCAAAAGTCCGACCGCATGCGCCCGCAGTTCGCCATCGGCCACGGTCGGCTCCACCGCGAGCCGCGCCACGCCGCTCACCGCCGTCATGTGCCGCAGCAAGATGAGCACCGCTACAATCGTCAGGACGAACTTCGCCACGACCCACCAGTGTCGAAACAACCCCCATGGCGTCCCTAACGACTGGACGAGTCCGCTCGTTAACGCCGCGAGACTGAAGGGGACGATGCCAAACCAGCCAATTAACTCCATCGAGAGATAAGCGGCGCGCACCATCTGTGCATCGCGACCAACCAGGCCAGCGACGGCGAGAGCCAGGTACGACACAACCGCGCCGAACCAGCCGACGGAAAACGTCACGTGCGTGAAGAGCGCTAGTTTGCGGAATCGCGGTGTCATGTTCATGGCGTGTCGATGACGATGATCGTGCGCATGTGATTAGGCGCGGCTTACGCTCCGGGGAGCGCACGCGCCCTCGCGTGCTGGTTGCGGCGCCCCGCCGCAAAGAACTTTAATCCAGCTTCGGGAGCGATGACGTACTGCCGATCTCTTGAGGCGAAAGTTCGCGATAGCGGGGGCGCCATCGCCAGCGTGCGAGGCGCACGCACTCCCCAGTCAATCTGCTGCATCGCGCTAATGTTTGTGCTCGTGCTCGTCCTCATCCGCGCCGCAGGCGCAGGTGTTGATCTCGCGCGAGATGACGCGGTTGCCGGCGTGGATGTGGGTGGTGCACGGCATGCACGGATCGAAACTGCGGATCGCGCGCAGGATATCGACGCCTTTGAAGTCTTTCTCGTCGGTAAAAGTTTCGAGCAGCGGCGTGTTCAAGACCGCCTCTTCGTACGCGCCAGGGTGATCCCATGGGTCGCGCGGCGAAGCGTTGATCGTGGATGGCGTGACGATCTGATAATTGGAGACGTGGCCGTCCTGCAATTCGAGATGATGGGTGAGCCAGCCGCGGCCTGCGCCCCAGAACCCAACGCCGATTTGGTTGCCTTTGTTCGGAATCTCGAAGGGCGTGGAGACTTCGGTCTTGCCTTGCTTGAGCAGGTTCAAACCGATCAGCCAATCGTTCATCGAAACGGTCGCGTTGAAGGCAATGCAATATGCGCGCGCGCGATTGCGTTCGAACGCATTCCAAACCGGCGGGATTTTCCATTCCACTTGCCGCTCGGGCAGCGCGCTCTTCGGCAGCATCATCTTCAGGCTGTGACCGGTCGATTCGATGAACGGATTCGGCCGAATCTTTTGCGCGGCGGCGGTCGTCCAAAGGCGCGCGTAGCAGCCGGCTTCTGTCGTCTGGCGATCCCAGCGCGGCGAGGTTGACCACGAGTAACGTTCCTTCCAATTCTGTCCGGTCGGCTTCGCTTTCGTCTCCTTGTTCCAGGGATGATGCGGACTAAGCGGGTTGCCGTTCGGATCTTTCGCGAAACGCTTTCCTTCCCACGGCTCGTAATAGGAGCGATCGACGAATTCCTCGAGCCCGGTGTTGAGCGCAGTGAGCCGGGTGGTGACGAGCTGGCCGTCCACGATCGCGCCCGGCGTGGCCCAGCGTTTGTCGCCCCAACTGTCGCAATTCGTGTAGGTCGAATCGTAACTCTCGGGATCGTCCCAAATGCCGGGATCGATCATGTGCATCGGGCGTTCGCCGACGTGTTTGTAAGCCGGATTGACCTCGTAGAAGAACTCCGTGATGTCGTCCCAGATCGCGATCACCTTCTTCGAGTAGTCGAAGAATTTTTGGAGGCGTACATAGAACTCGTTAAACGTCTGGAGCGAAATCGTGGTGCTGACGCCGCCGGGCACGATCGTCTGCGGGTGCGGATATTTCCCGCCGAGGACGACGTAGGCTTCGCGGGCCACGCGGGTCATGTTGAGCGCCTCGACGTAGAGTTTGCCGGTGAGCGGATTCAAGTCCTCCATGATCGCGCCGATCGTGTCGTAGCCGTGCCAGTCGCGGCCCGGCGCGCGGTAGGTTTTGGCGCGATCCCAGACTTCGGGATTGGTCTGCTCGACGATCATGCGGGAGTAATCCGGACCCGCGAGGAGGAAAAGATGGAGCGGATGATCGTAGTTAAATTCCATCGAGAGCATGAGATTGCGCGCGATCACGCCGAGCGGTGGCGGGACGAGGCCGAGCGCCATCTCGATCGCGAGACAGGAGGCAACGGAATGGACGCCGCCGCAGACGCCACAGGCGCGGCTGGTGATGAAAATCGCGTCGCGCGGATCGCGCCCGAGCATGATCACTTCGTAGCCGCGGAACAGCGTCGCCATCGAGTTACCGGTCAGGACGCGCTTCTCTTTCAGATCGGCGACCGCGTGGAAAGCGAGAGCGCCCGCCACGCGCGTGACGGGATCGAAATCGACATCCTTGATGTAGCCGTTCTTGGCCAAGAGGGAGTGAATCTGCGCTTCGGTGAGCGGCTTCGGGCCGGGATTCTGCGGCGCGCGGCCCGTGAGACCGAAAGCGCCGGGCGCGTCATCGCGCAACGTCATCCGTCCTTGGGCATCGATATCGATCGGTAAGTTTTTAAAGCACATAAGTTATATTATTCAGCAGTGAGAGCGATGCAGCAGGTCCGGGGAGCGCGTGCGCCTCGCACGCTGGTTTCGGCGCCTCGCCGAAACGAACTTGTTCCGGAAATGCGCGGGACAGAAAAAGTCCGCGATGGCGAGGCGCCATCGCCAGCGCGCGAGGCGCGCGCGCTCCCCGGAATGTTTACGACGCCGCGCATCTTCAGCGGCCGAGAATTTCTGCGGCGTCGCCGAGGCGATTGTCCACGGCTTGCAGTTCGTCGCGCAGAACGGTGAGCCCGCCACCGAGATTGGTCAGATAACCGGTGAGCGGCGCGGCGTTATCACGCACCGCTTGCAAGCCGCCGACCAGTTTGGTGAGATGCCCGGCAGTGCGAGCGAGAAAATACGCGACTGGGACAAGAAAACCGGCGAGCGCGAGCACGATCGCGACCGTCAACCCGAGCGTCCACCAGACAAGAATATTAAAGATCATGGCGTGCTACCCGATGCGGCCATATCGACCGCGATGCCGCCGATATCGTCGGCGCGCGCTTTCAAAAGTTTGGTTGCTTCCACGAGCGAACCGGCCGTGGCGAGCGTCGCTTCGAGCGCGGGGATGGCGGCGGTGTTATTCGCAATCCCGACGCTGGCGGTGAGCGACTCGCGCGCATAACGCTCAATCGACATCGCGGCTTTCAGCGTGCGATGGAGCAAGTGCAACGCGAGCGGCACGACCACAAAGGTGATGATGGCGAGCGTGATTCCCCAAATCCAGTAAGCCGGTGTCATGAGTTTCCTCCCCGCAATGATGTGACCGCTGCCTGCAAATCCTTTTCCACCTGACGGAGCCCGCCATCGAGCGCGCCAAGGCCGGTGTTCAAATTCGTCACCAGCGGGGCGAGCTGACCGGTCTCGGTCTCGATCGCGCGCAGGCCGAAGCGGATCTTGGCCAGCCAACTCGTCGGCGTGCCACCGATCGAATAAAGGCCTCGGTTGATGCGGATGACATTCACCGCCACCACCACAAGCAAGAGCACCGCCGCCAGGCAGGTGAGAGTCACAAGCAAAGTCATCATACGCTGCCTCCTGCCGTCAGTTGCCGAATCTTCGAAGACGCTTTCGCGATCTCGCTCGCGGAGCCGAGAATCTTGCCCGCCAGATCGTTCGTCTCATTGAGCAACGCGATCGTGACCGTGTTGGCGGCGATCCGTTTGCCGCCGATCCAGATGGAATGCACGAGTTCGTCGATCCCGCCAGCCGTGCGCACGATCAGCTCAAGCACCGTTGCGACCACGATCACCACCACGACCGCGAGGACGAGGGAGAGAATCCACATTTGCTGCATGTGCGGGTCCATCGGCGTTATGATGTTTTCTCCAGGATGCCCGCGATGCCTTTGACGCGGCCTTCGATTGATTTCGCCGCGCGTGCGGTGTCGCGAATGAGATCGTTCGCGCCTTCGATGCCCCAGATGGAATTGGTCGCGGCTTCGATCTCGCCGGCCACGCTCAAGGCTTCGCCAGCCAGCGTCCGAATCTTCCGCGCCACCAGCAGGATGACGATGAGCACCAAGGCCACGACCAGCACGATCGCGCCGCTAATGATGAATCCGATGGTCCAGTACATATATAAGAGAGCGCCGCTCGCGGTTACTCCGCCTTCCAGGTTTTCTTCGAGCCGAGGAATTGGTATTTGATGTAAAGCGCATGCACCAGGCCCATGATGGGTCCCGGGTTTTCCACATGGCCCCAGCCGCTCGGGACATGCCCCTGCTTCACCCAACGCGTCTCGCGGTTCAGGTATTCCATCGAAATCCGGCGCAGCGGCCGCATGAAAGTGCCGAGCACCTTCGAGCCCGCGCTGGAGATATTCGCGCCCGGCGGTTTTTTGTAGAAGGGCGAAAAGCGATCCGGGAAGCCCGGCATGGTGCAGCCAATGCAAACACCGCCGGTGTTCATGCAGCCGCCCATGTGATTAATCGCGCCGCGCGAGACGATGTTGCATTGCACGACCGGCCCCCAGCAGCCGATTTCGACCAGACATTCCTTCTCGCCGTATTTCTCCGCGAAGGTGCCCTCTTCATAATAACCGGCGCGCACACAGCGCTGGTGGACCGTTTCGCTGAAGAGCCACTGCGGCCGGCCAAGCTCATCGAATTCCGGGAGCGGTCCGTGTCCATTTAGGAAGAGCAACGTGCAGGCGATCGTCTCGGTAAAATTATCGCCCACCGGCGAGCAGCCCGGTACATTGATCACCGGCAAGCCGTAAGCACTGCGATAATCCTTCCCGAGAAAATCCATGATGCTCATCGAGCCGGTCGGATTGCCGACCGCGGCCGGAATGCCGCCCCAGGTCGCGCAAGTGCCCACCGCGATCACCGCCGCCGCCCCCGGCGCGAGGCGCTTCAGCCATTCCGCCGAAGGGATAGGCTGGCTCGACCCATCGGGCATTTTGCGTGCGCCCATGGCCGAAAAATAGCCGCCGGTCGCGGCCGCGATTCGCTCGTCCGCGATCGAGCCCTCGTAAATGACGACGTAAGGCGCGCCCAGTTCCCCATTCTCCGCCATCTCATAGTTACGAATGAATTCCTCGCCCGATTCCACCGACAAGACGCAATGATGCAACACCACGCGCGGCACGCCCGGGATCGTTCCGGCAATCAAGTCCTCCACCGAAGGCGCCGTCGCCCCGACCGCCGCGATCGAGCAACCATCGCAACTCATCCCCGCGAGCCAGAACGCATGCACGACCTTGATCGGCCCGAGCGGAAGCTTGCGCTCATCGGGCTGAAGGGCGACCGCGCGTTCCCGTTCCGCGGCGCTGCTGAAGTGATCCACCTTACCGACTTGCGTTTCGACCGGCGGCGGCGCGTCAAGGGTGATGGTGCTCATAAGCGCTGTTCGGTTAAGCGTGCCTAACTAATCTGGCACGAGAGAATGAATTTCGAGTGAGTCGTATCGGCGATTCGGATTCGAGAAAACCATCAGCCGACAGGGCGCGCGCAACAAGCCTTTATTGCCGGGCGCAGCAAATAAAAGCTTACGGCCGAAACGATTCATCGTAGGTGACCGCCCGAAGCTGTGAGCAGTTGCGAATCATAGCGACGGCCGAGTGCTCACAGACCGCCACAAACTATGGCTCACTCCAACCCACCCTCGCAACGATCGAATGTCGCCGTTCTCGGCGAGGTCACGAAACCTTTCGCCGAAATTCTCACGCCGGAGGCGCTCGACTTTGTCGCGAAACTTCAGCGCGCTTTCGGCGGCCGTCGCGCGGAATGTTTACAGCGACGTCAGGAACGGCAGACGGCGCTCGACCGCGGCGAGGCGCTCGATTTCCTCGCCGAAACGAAAGACATTCGCGACGGCGACTGGACTTGCGCGCCGATTCCTTGCGATATCGCTGATCGCCGTGTCGAGATCACCGGACCGACGGATCGCAAGATGGTGATCAACGCGCTCAATTCGGGCGCGAAGATTTTCATGGCCGATTTCGAAGACGCGAACGCGCCGAAGTGGAGCAACATGATCGAAGGGCAAATCAATCTGCGCGACGCCATCCGGCGCACGATTAGTTTCACCAACCCGAAAGGGAAGGAATACAAGCTGAACGAGCAGGTCGCGGTCATCATGCCGCGGCCGCGCGGCTGGCACCTGCTCGAGAAGCACGTGCTCGTCGATGGCGAGCCGATCTCCGGCGGCTTGTTTGATTTCGGCCTCTACTTTTTTCATAACGCCAAAGAACTGATGGCGCGCGGCAGCGGTCCTTACTTTTATCTGCCGAAGCTGGAGAGCCATCTCGAGGCGCGCATCTGGAACGACGCGTTCAAACTCGCGCAGGACGAACTGGGACTTCCGCAGGGAACGATTCGCGCCACGGTGTTGATCGAAACGATCCCAGCCGCGTTCGAGATGGACGAAATCCTTTACGAACTGCGCGAGCATTCCGCGGGACTGAATTGCGGCCGCTGGGATTACATTTTTTCCTGCATCAAGAGGTTCCGGAACAAGCCGGACTTTCTGCTCGCGGACCGCGCGTTGATCACGATGACGACGCATTTCATGCGCTCGTATTCGTTGCTCTGCATCAAGACTTGTCATCGTCGCAACATTTTCGCGATGGGCGGACTGGCGGCGCAGATTCCGATCAAGAACGATGAGAAAGCGAATGAGGATGCGTTCGCGAAAGTGCGCGCGGACAAGGAACGCGAAGCCACCGACGGCCACGACGGCACCTGGGTGGCGCATCCGGGGATGGTGCAGCTCGCGCTCGATGCCTTTGACCGCTTGATGCCGACGCCGAACCAGATCGACCGGCAGCGCGAGGACGTGAATATCACCGCCAAGGACTTGTTAGACTTCGGACCGAGCGAGCCGATTACGGAACAAGGTCTGCGCACGAACGTCAGCGTCGGCGTGCAATATCTCGAAGCCTGGCTGCGCGGGAGCGGCGCGGTGCCGATCTTTAATTTGATGGAAGACGCCGCCACCGCGGAGATTTCCCGCGCGCAGGTTTGGCAATGGATTCGTCATCCGGAGGGACGACTGATCGATGGACGGAAAGTGACGAAAGAACTATTCCGCAGCGTCCTCGACGAAGAACTCGAGAAGATCAAAAACGCGCTCGGCGCGGAGCGTTTCACCAAGGGTAAATTCGAAATCGCGCGCACTCTTTTCGACAAAATCACGACGGACGACGAGTTCGTCGAGTTCCTTACGTTACCGGGTTATGAGAAGCTCGATTGAATTTCCGGGTAGCGCGCGCGTCTCGCGTGCTGGCGATGGCGTCCGCGCCATCGCGAACTTTGGAAAAGATTGTTTCGGCGAGGACGCCGAAACCAGCACGCGGGACGCGTGCGCTACCCAGGCCGTTTACTTCCGAAGGAGATCAGCGTGAAAAAAGAAACACCGCAGCAGGATTGGAATGAAAACCCGCGTTGGAGCGGCATTGAACGTCCGTACTCGTTAGGGGACGTGCGGCGTTTGCAGGGCAGCGTGGTCGTCGAGCATACGCTGGCGCGGCGGGGCGCGGAAAAATTGTGGGAACTTTTGCACACGGAAGATTTCGTCCCTACCCTCGGCGCGCTGACCGGCAATCAGGCGGTGCAGCAGGTGAAGGCTGGCCTGAAGGCGATCTATCTAAGCGGCTGGCAGGTCGCGGCCGATGCGAATCTCGCCGGACAGATGTATCCCGACCAAAGTTTGTATCCGGCGAACAGCGTGCCGACGGTGGTGAAGCGGATCAATCAGGCACTGCAACGTGCCGATCAAATCGATCACGCGGAAGGGAAGAACGACCTCGACTGGTTTGCGCCGATCATCGCCGATGCTGAAGCCGGTTTCGGCGGTCCGCTCAATGTTTTCGAGTTAACCAAGGCGATGATCGAAGCGGGCGCGGCCGGCGTGCATTTCGAGGATCAGCTCGCGAGCGAGAAAAAATGCGGCCACATGGGCGGCAAAGTGCTGGTGCCGACGCGCACCGCGATCACGCATCTGATTGCTGCGCGTTTAGCCGCGGATGTTTCGAATGTGCCGACCATGATCGTGGCCCGCACGGACGCGAACGCGGCCGCGTTGCTCACCAATGATGTGGACGAGCGCGACCGCGAATTTCTGACCGGCGAACGGACGGCGGAAGGTTTCTACCGCGTTCGCGCTGGGCTCGATCAGGCCATCGCGCGCGGCCTCAGCTACGCCGCTTATGCCGACATGATCTGGTGCGAAACGAGCGCGCCCAATCTGGACGAAGCGAAACGTTTCGCGGAAAGCGTGCACGCAAAATTCCCCGACAAACTGCTGGCCTACAACTGCTCTCCTTCCTTCAATTGGAAGGCGAAACTGGATAGCGCCACCACGGGGAAATTTCAGCGCGAGCTCGGCGCGATGGGTTACAAGTTTCAGTTTGTCACCCTCGCTGGATTTCACGCGCTCAATTACGGAATGTTTAAACTTGCGCATGATTATAAGGATCGCGGAATGGCGGCTTACTCTGAGTTGCAGGAAGCTGAGTTCGCCGCGGAGAGCGACGGATACACCGCCACGAAACATCAGCGCGAAGTCGGCACCGGCTACTTCGACAACGTTGCGCAAGTCATCGCTAGCGGCCAAAGCTCGACCACGGCGCTGACTGGTTCGACGGAACAAGAGCAGTTTCATTAAGCCCGATGCCGCCGTGTCGTCGATGAGCGAAAGCGCGGTGATCTCTGCGCCGACGCCGCTGACGGACAGCCGGCTCGCCTCGCTTTGCGCCCAGACGGCGGAGCGAGCGTTTCTCGATTATCAGCAACGTTTCGACGCCATCACGCGACGCGCGCGCGCCCGCTTCCTCACCCGCGATCTTTCCGGGAACTACGCGGACGCGGCCGAACGGCTACACCTGTATGGGAGCGTGATGGACGGCCTAACGAGTGAAATCGAGCAACTGATGGGGCCGCGGCTCGAGGAACGCGCGATCTGGACGGCGATCAAAGCAGTCTATTCGTCTCTCATCGCGCAATGCCACGCGTGGGAGATCGCGGAGACTTTTTTCAATTCGCTCACGCGCCGCGTTTTCGCCACCGCCGGGGTCGATCAAACGATCGAATTCGTCGACACCGATTTCGATGCACCGCCCACGACGGCGCCCGCACATGTGCGCCGCAAGCATTCAGGCGCGCCGCTGCGCGAACTCTTGATCGCGGCGTTGACGGATACCGCCAGCGGCGGTTTTGCCGAGGAATGTTTCGCCGATCTGAAGGGAGACGCCGCGCTCGCGGCGGAACGAATCGAGGCCGCCTTCCCCCGCCGCGAGCTCGCGCTCGAAACCATCACGAAGGTGTTCTATCGGGGGCGCGGCGCCTACTTCGTGGGGCGCGTCGCTGGCGGCGGTGAAACTTTGCCGCTCGCACTTTCGTTGCGGCACCAAGGCGATCGGGGAATCGCGGTCGATGCGGTGCTTCTGGGCGAGATCGACCTG
>JBBSUP010000012.1:0-49770 GCA_038234295.1 Chthoniobacterales bacterium | reverse complement strand
GCGCAGGCGCCGATCTATCCGGTCTTTGTTTTGCGAAGCTCGTTTCACCATTACAAGATCGTCGCGGGCGAGCCGTTTTATTGCCGACGGACCGAGGCTTCACGCGAGACGGCGGTCGATGCAGCGCTCGCGACCTGGTGCCGCAAACTCGAGCAGGTGATCACGCCGAACTGGTCGCAATGGTTCTCGCTCGTGCCGCTTTTTCCCGCGCGATGAACGACGAAGCGGGCTTCTGGTTTGCGCTCTCGCGGCTGCTCGCGCGGACCGCGGGCCGCAAAGTGCGGCGCGCGGAATGGAGCTGGGTGGAAGCGTACGGACTCGGTTGGCTCGTGTTTCTAATCCCGTGCGTTTTCCTTTGGCGGGAGTGCGGCGTGTTTCTTGTGCTCACTCCGTTCGTCGTCTGGATCGGCAGCCTGGTGGTTTACTTTTTGGGTTGGTTGCTGGCTTCTTTGCTGCGGCGGCTCGGTCTGTATCGGGCGCGGACGAATAATCCGCTCCAGAGCTTTTTCATCCTCGGGCTGGTCTCGCTCGGCGCGCTGCGTTTCCTCGCCGACCCGAATTTTGTCTTCCGGTCGTTAGGCATTTTCTGGTTTGCGCTGCTGGCGTTGAATGGGGTCGCGATGGCGGTGGTGAGTTCCAAACTTGACGCGCGGAAGCGCGTCCCTCCGGAGGGACCTGCTTCCGCAGGTCCAGTTTGAAAGATGAGGCGCTGGGCTGTTCTCGGCTTCGCGATTTTTGCGGCGCTCTTTTTCGTCGCAGTCGTGGCATTTCATCCCTGGCTCGCGCTCGGCGTGCTTTTCGTTTCGCACCTGCTCGTGCTCTTCCCGACGCTGGTCGCGAATTGCCCATGGTGGGGCCCGGTGCTGACGCGTTTCGAGACCGCGCAGCGCGAAGTCTGGCTGACGATCGACGATGGGCCCGATGCGACGCATACCCCTTATTTTTTAGAGCTGCTCGCGCGCTTCGACGCGCGCGCGACGTTCTTTGTCATCGGCCAAAAGGCGGAGCAGTTGCCGAACGAGATCGCGCGGATCCGGGCAGCCGGCCACGAGATCGCAAATCACACCTGGTCGCATCCGAGCGGGACGTTCTGGGCTTACCCGCCGGGGCGGATTGCGGTGGAGATCGATCGGCACCCGATCGCGGCGCGCTATTTTCGCGCGCCGGCCGGGTTGAAAAATTTCTTCCTCCATCCGCTGCTCGCGCGCCGCGACATGTTGCTCGTCGGCTGGACCGTGCGGGGACTCGACACCGTGAGCAGGGATGCCGCTGCCGTCGCGGAACGGATTCGCCGCGGGCTGCGGCCGGGCGCGATTATTCTCCTGCACGAAGGCCATCGCACCGAGAGCGCGCCGGATTTTCACCCGCGCTGTCTCGAGCTCACGCTCGAGTTGCTGGCGGCGGAGGGTTATCGCTGCGTTCTGCCGGAACCCGAACAGCTGCGCCCGCGAAGCCGTCCCGCTCGCCGCATGCTGCCGCGGTTGTAGCCGGGGGCGTTGACCCCGGCGCGCAGCCGAATATCCGTTCGGCCGGGGTCACCGCCCCCGGCTACAACGGCTTCCGCCGGAAGATGAAGAGGTGATTGTTGAACGGCGTACCGCCCCAGAGCGGGGTGATCGTCTGCTCGAATCCGCTCGCCGGAAAGTGCGCGGAGATCTCGGCGCGGGTCGGGAAATGGAGCGGCGTGCGCACATTCCAGGTCGTAAATTGCGCGAAGCGCTCGGCAAAATAGGTGCACCAAAATCGCGCGTTCTCGTCGCGCGGACAATCGCGGATCACGAGCATGCCGCCGGGCGCGATCCGCGGGACGAGCCGCTCGAGCAGTTGCGCTTGCTCGGCTGGCGGCAGGTAATGAAGGACGTCGAAAAGCGCGAGATTGCCGCGGCGTTCCAACGGCTCCGACGCGTCCTGCTCGAGAAACTCGAGGTCGCGATAGCCGCCCGCGCGCATGACTTCGCGGCCGCGCGCAATTTTTCGCCCATCGCGATCGAGACCGACGATGGCCGGCGCGAAATTTCGTTCGCGCAGGTAAAATCCGAGCAGGCCAACGCCGCACCCGACATCGATTAAACTCTCGTGCGAAGCGTGAAAAAGCTCGAAGGCCGCCGGAAACACCGGGTCGCTCCGCAGTTTCCGCCCGACATAAATGCGCAGCCAAAGCTCGCGAAAGCGCGCCGCGACCCGCGCGCAGGCGCGCACGTGGTCGGCGGAATCGGCCTGCCCAATTTTCATTGCGTGGCTCTTTCGCGCTGACAGATTGCGTGCGCAAATGACCGGCCTGTTTTCCTCATACAAGGTCGAGGAGTTCTTCGATGAAATGTTCTCGGCGCCGGGCGTGGCGCGTCCCCATTACCGCCGGCTGCTGGCGCAGCTCGGGACGATGGAAGCGGCGGATTTCGAGCGGAAACGCAATCTCGCGGCGACTTCGTTTCTCCAGCAGGGCGTGACTTTCACGGTCTACAACGACGACCAGGGCACGGAACGGATTTTTCCCTTCGACCTGATCCCGCGGATCATCCCGGCGCGCGAATGGGATTTGATCGAGCGCGGACTCATCCAGCGGATCACGGCGCTGAATCTTTTTCTGCACGACATCTATCACGGCCAAAGCATTCTGCGCGATGGCGTGATTCCGAAAGAGCTGGTCTGGGAAGCGACCGATTTCCGGCCGGAGTTCATGCACTTCGATGTGCCGCGGAACATTTACATCCACATCTGCGGGACCGATCTCATCCGCGATGGCGAGGGGAACTACCTCGTCCTCGAGGACAACGCGCGTTGCCCGTCGGGCGTCTCTTACGTGCTTGAGAACCGGCAGACGATGAAGCGCATTTTCCCGCCGCTTTTCTCGGAATATCGGGTGCGCCCGGTGGAAGATTACGCGCAGGAACTGCTCAACGTTCTCCGTTACATCGCCCCGGA
The DNA here is from genome assembly GCA_038234295.1 of Chthoniobacterales bacterium. Classification (GTDB taxonomy): domain Bacteria; phylum Verrucomicrobiota; class Verrucomicrobiia; order Chthoniobacterales; family UBA10450; genus Palsa-1392. Next base: position 46,848 of record JBBSUP010000012.1, on the reverse strand, counting down.
AGGTCGGGAAGAGCCGACCGTCGTGCTGCTCACGCCGGGGGTTTATAACTCGGCTTATTACGAGCACTCCTTCCTCGCGCGCTCGATGGGGATCGAGATCGTGGAAGGGCGCGATCTCCTGGTGCGGGACGGCTCGACTTTCATGCGCACGACAAAAGGGCTGAAGCCGGTCGACGTGATCTATCGGCGGATCAACGACGACTTCCTCGACCCGAGCGTTTTCCGGAAAGACTCCGGGCTGGGCGTCTCGGGTCTGGTCGAGGCCTACCGCAATGGGAGCGTGAGCCTGGCCAACTCCATCGGCACCGGCGTCGCGGACGACAAGGTCATCTACCATTACGTGCCGAAGATGATCCGCTATTACCTCGACCAGGAACCGACCCTCGGGAACGTGCCGACCTATCTCGCGTCCGACCCCGACGATTGTAAATACATCCTCGAGCACCTGCCGGAGTTGGTCGTGAAAGCGGCGAACGAAAGCGGCGGCTACGGCATGCTCATCGGCTCGCAGGCGAGCAAGGCGGAGCTGGAAGATTTCGCGGGCCGGATCAAAAAAGATCCGCGCAATTACATCGCTCAACCGATCGTGTCGCTCTCGCGCTCGCCGAGTTTCTGTGAGGACTCGATGCAAGGGCGGCACGTCGATTTGCGGCCCTACATTCTCTATGGCGAGAAGGTCACGATCATCCCCGGCGGCCTCACGCGGGTGGCGCTGCGGAAGGGCTCGCTCGTGGTGAATTCGTCGCAGGGCGGTGGGAGCAAGGACACGTGGGTGATCGATGACGAAGACGTCGCGGGGCAGAGCCAGTCGCAGTCTCAATCGCAATCCGGTGGTGGGTCGCAGTCACAAGGGCAATCGCAGTCACAGGGGAAATCCTGTCCTCAGTCAAGCGACTAGAACCATGTCATCCCGAGCGAAGCGCAGAGAGCGAAGCGACCGGAGCGGAGTCGAGGGATCCCGTGGCGCTGCCGAGCCGCTCCGCCTCCGGAGCAGCGGGGTTTTGCCTAACGACTCCGGCTCCACCAGGTCTCACCGTTTCTCCTCCGTGGTTTTTGCTTCCCGATCCCGGGCTGCACGGTTGCTCCACGGGATCCCTCGGCTCCGCTGCGCTCCGCTCGGGATGACGGCGTCGTTGGGCGTTTTCTTTTTCCCATGCTGAGCCGCGTCGCCGATTCCCTCTACTGGATGAGCCGCTACATGGAGCGGGCGGAGAACGACGCGCGTCTGCTTGACGTGAATCTCCAGCTCCTCCTCGACCTCGGGGGCGAGGCCGCGGCGATGGAACATTGGGCGCCAGTGATCGCTTCGCTCGAGGAGACTTCGCTTTTCGACAGGCTCTACGGAGCCGCCGACGAAGCTTCCGTGACCGAATTTCTCACCCTGCAAAAGAAGAACCCGAACTCGATCATCTCCTGTCTCACGCTCGCGCGCGAGAATGCGCGGACCACCCGCGAACAAATCTCGAGCGAGATGTGGGAGGAGATCAATCGCCTCTATCTCTTCGTGCAAAGCGACGCCGCGAAGAAGTTGCTCCTCGCGAGCTCGCACGAGTTTTTCAAGCAGGTCATCACCGGCTCGCATCTTTTCCAAGGCGTCACGGCATCGACCATGACGCATGGCGAAGGCTGGGATTTTATCCGCATCGGGACGCTGCTCGAGCGGGCCGATTCCACCTCGCGCATCCTCGACGTGAAGTATCACATCCTCCTGCCGACCGGCGAAGACATCGGCGGAAATGTCGACACGATTCAATGGATGGGCGTGCTCAAATCGTGCAGCGGTCTCGAGGCGTATTGCAAACTCTACGTGAGCCAGGTCGCGCCGTGGAAGGTGGCGGAATTTCTCATCACCGATCAGGAATTTCCGCGCTCGATTCGCTACTGCGTCGACTCGCTCGACAACGCGCTTCATCGCATCTCAGGCGTGGATGAATCGCGTTACGCGAACGAGACGGAACGGCTCTCCGGGCGGCTGCGCTCGGACCTGGATTACGTGACGATCGGGGAGATTTTCGACTTCGGGTTGCACGAATACCTCACGAAAATTCAGGAGCGGCTCGTGGAAGTGAGCGACGCGATGCACGCGACCTACTGCGCGAGTCTTGGCTGACGAGCCGACGACTCAAGGTTGTCATCCCGAGCCGCGCAGACGGCGAGGGATCTCGCAAGCGTCTGAGCGACGTCGTTAGGCAAACTGGCGTCGGAAAACGCTTGGGAGATCCCTCACCGCGCTGCGCCGGTTCGGGATGACAATGCGCGCAGCCGTTCGTGCTTAGGCGTCCGAGAACGCGCGGCGGAAGCCAATGCGCTAGGGCGCGCCGTCACCCTGTTTCTGCTCCAGCGCTTTCACCCGGTCCATCAACTTCCCGAGCCGGTGAAGATACGCGCTCTGCTCTTTCGCTTCCTTCAACGGCCGCGCCGGCGTGAGCCACCATTGACCGCCACGCAGACTTTTCGAGACGCCGGTTTGTGCGCCGATCATCGTGTCGTCGTCGATCTCAATGTGACCGGTGACGCCGACCTGCCCGGCGAGGATGACCCGTTTCCCGATCCGCACACTCCCGGCGATCCCGCATTGCGCGCAGATCACGGTGTGCTCGCCGATGATCACGTTGTGCGCGATCTGCACGAGGTTATCGATTTTCACGCCGCTCTGGATCCAGGTCCGGCCAAAACGCGCGCGATCGATCGTGGTGTTCGCGCCGATCTCGACGTCGTCGTCGATCTGCACGATGCCGATCTGGGGCACCTTCATGCGCGCGCCCCCGGCCACTGCTTCAAAACCGAACCCGTCCGAGCCGATGACGATGCCGCTGTGGAGGAGAACGCGCGCGCCGATTTTGCAGCGCTCGCGGATGGTGACGTTTGGATAGATCGTCGTCCCCGCGCCGATCGTCGCTTCATGGCCGATGTAGCAGCCGGCGCCGATCCGGACGTTGTCCGCGATCTGCACCCCCGGCTCGAGCACGACGTGCGCGCCTAACGAGATGTTTTCGCCTAACGAGACGTTCTCGGAGATGACCGCGGTGGGATGAATCTCCGCCGGAAAAACGATCGGTTCCGGCGCGAGCCGCAGCACGACCTGCTCGAAAGCCTTCGAAGGATTCGCCACCCGGATCTGCGCGGGCACGACCTGTTCCTCGAAATTCTCCGGCACAAAAGCCGCCGCCGCGCGGGTCTGGCGGAAGGCCGCGAGATAGCGCGGGTTGCCGTAAAACGTGATCTCTTCCGGGGAAGCCTCCGCCAGCGAAGCCGCACCGGAGATGACGACGCTGGCGTCGCCCCGGAGTTCGCCGCCGCTCTGTTCGGCCAGCTCTTGCAGCGTGAGGTTCATCGCTCCGCAGTAGTAACCGGGGCCGCCGATACGGGCAACTCGCAGTTATGCGACGGAGCGGAAACGGTGCCGGAAAATCGCGTCATCCCGCCATCGACGAAGAGCGTCGTCCCGGTGATGTAGTCGGATAAATCCGATGCGAGAAAAACCGCGGCGCGCGCGATGTCGTCCGGTTCGCCGATGCGCTGATCGGGGATGAGCGTGAGCAGCGCCTGCGCCGCTTCCGGCGTCTCCCAGGCGCTGCGATTGATCGGCGTCTTGATCGCTCCCGGCGCGATGCTGTTGATCCGAATCTTTTTCGGCGCCAGCTCCTGCGCCATGCTTTTCATGAGCAACATCACGCCGCCCTTCGACGACGCGTAATTCACGTGCCCGCCCCACGGGATCACCTCGTGGACCGAGCTCATGCAGATAATTTTCCCCGCCGCCGCCGACACTTCCGGCACGACACCGCGTCGCAAGAATTCCCGGACCGCTTCGCGCGCGCAAAGGAATTGCCCGGTGAGATTCACCCGGATGACGAGCTCCCATTGCGCGAGCGTCATGTCCTGAAAGGCGGCGTCCGCCTGCAGCCCGGCGTTGTTCACGAGAATGTCGATCGTCCCGAAAGCTTTCTTCATTTCCGCAAACATCGCCTGCACCTCCCCTTCGTTGCTGACGTCGGCTTTCACCGCGAGCGCTTCGCTCCCGCCATCGCGGATCAGGCCGACGACGCGCTCGGCTTCTTCGGGATGCGTCACGTAGTTCACCACCACGTTCGCGCCGGCCGCACCGAGGCCGAGCGCGACGGCTTCGCCGATGCCGGAGTTTGCGCCGGTGACGAGCGCTTTTTGGTTCTGCAAAGGGCGAAGCGGGTTGAAGCAAGTGGGAGCGGCCATGGGGAGCCAGCGTTGTAAGCGAAGCACCTGAAAGCAAGGATTTTCCCGCCCGCCGGGCGAAAGGAAGCGGCACAGATCTAGCTTAACCCACAGCACGGCTGGAACCCGTAATCGTCCATGTTACCAGGCAAGACCAAGTCCAACCGAACACCCGCCAAAACCGCCGCCTCACCCACTCCAAAAAACTCCCGTCGCGCTGCTGCGAAGACCTCCGCAGCCGCCCCGGATTACCTGGAGATCACGGGCCGCGCGACGAACGACGCGATCCGCGACTGGGAGGTGAAGACCGGCGCCATCACCTGGCCGCAGGGGCTGCAAAATTTGCTCGGTTACGAGGAGTCCGCGGAGACGCAGACGATCGGCTTCTGGATCGACCGAATTCACCCGGAAGACGCCGCGCCGATCAAGGAAAGCCTGCACCAGGCGCTCGCCGGCCCGAACGAACATTGGAGCGGGGAATACCGTTTCCGCCGCGCCGACGGCGAGTACGTCAGCATCTACGAGCGCGCGGTCATCCTGCGTTGTCCCGACTCGCGCGTGGTCAGCTCGATGATGGACATGACCGAACGCCAGGAACTGCTCAACCAAGCCTGCCGTTCGCAGCGCATGGAAGCCTTCGGCCAGCTCGCCGGCGGCGTCGCCCACGACTTCAATAACTTCCTCACCACCATCCTCGGCTACAGCGATCTCATCCTGAGCGAGATCGCAGTGCGCGGGCCGCTCGCGAACCAGGTCACCGAGATTCACGCCGCCGCGAATCGCGCGACTGCGCTCACGAATCAACTCCTCGCCTTCAGCCGCCGGCAGGCGCTCGAGCCGACCGTGCTCGAGGTAAACACGCTCGTGAGCAACCTCGAGCGTTCGCTCCTCCGCCTGCTCGGCGAAAATATTTCCATCCTTCTGCACCTGCATCACCGCAAGGAAGGCGCGCACGTGAAAGCCGATGCCGGCCAGCTCACGCAAATTCTCCTCAACCTCGCGGTAAACGCACGCGATGCGATGCGCCAGGGCGGGAAACTAACGATTACCACCGCAGTCGAGAAGATCGACGCGGGTCACGAGCCGGAGTGTTACGCGGGGAAACTGACCCCCGGGGAATTCGTCGCGATCAGCGTCACCGACAACGGCAGCGGGATGAGCGAGGAAGTAAAAGCACGCTTGTTCGAGCCGTTCTTCAGCACGCGAGCGGACTCCGCGCGGAGCGGCCTTGGCCTCGCCACGACCTACGGCATCGTCAAGCAAAGCGGCGGTTTCATTCACGTCGAAAGCGCGCCGGGCAGCGGCTCCACTTTTCGGATTTACCTCCCGCGCGTGGCCGCGCCGCCGACGCCCGCCTACAAGCGGCGCGACCCATCGTCACGCCTCGCCGGGACCGAGACGATTCTCGTGCTCGAGGATGAAACCAGCGTGCGCCATCTCTCCGTGCGCGTGCTTCGGAAGTTTGGCTACGACGTGATCGAGGCCTCGCACGGCGAGGACGCCAAACGCCTGATCGCGCAGCAGGGCAGCCGCCGGATCGACCTGCTCTTGACCGACATGGTGATGCCAGAAATCAGCGGCCGCACATTTGCCGATTGGCTGCGCACGGCGAGTCCACAGACGAAAGTCGTTTTCGTTTCCGGGTACCTCGAGGAGTCGATGGCGCCCGGCGATCGTCGCGCGCCGGACATGCATTTCCTGGCCAAGCCGTACACCGCCGATCAACTTGCGGGCAAAGTCCGCGACGTGCTGGACAGCGAATCTTAGCGGTCCAAGAAACAAGTCACCCCGACCAGAGCGCAGCGCAGCCGAGGGATCCCGTGGAGCTGCTGAGAAGCGCGAGACCCGGCTGTCAGACAGCTCCACGGGATTCCTCGACTCCGCTCCGCTTCGCTCGGAATGACACAGATCGCCGGTTGCCGGGAAAAGCGCGCGCCGTTAGGCTGCGGTTCTGATCGCCTTCTCCGATATCGAAGCCGCGGCCGAGCGCATCAAGGGCGCCGTCTACGAGTCGCCTTGTCCGCAGTCGATTCCATTGAGCGAGCTCACGGGCATGGAGATTTACTGCAAGCTCGATAACCTCCAGCGCACCGGCTCCTTCAAGGAACGCGGCGCGCACAACGCGCTCTCGAAGCTTTCGCCGGAGCAAAAAAAGAAAGGCGTGATCGCCGCTTCCGCCGGAAATCACGCGCAGGCGCTCGCTTACCAAGGCAAATTATTAGGCGTGCCCGCGACCGTGGTGATGCCGCAATTCGCGCCGCTCATCAAGATCAGCAACTGCCAGAAACTCGGCGCGAACGTCGTGCTTTTCGGGAAGGAATTTGCCGACGCGAAAGCGCGCGCGCACGAGATCGCGGAGGAAAAAGGCCTCGCTTACATCGATGGCTTCGATCATCCGGACATCATCGCCGGCCAGGGTACGGCCGGGCTCGAGATCGTCCGTCAGGTGCCGAATCTTGATGCCGTTATCGTCCCGGTCGGCGGCGCGGGATTACTCGCCGGCGTCTCCCTCGCGGTGAAGACGCTGCGACCCGAAGCCAAAGTCATCGCGGTCGAAGCCGATCACGTCGCCAGCTTTTCCGCCGCGCTCGCCGCCGGCAAACCGGTCTTCATCAAAACCAGCCCGACCCTCGCCGATGGTCTCGCGATTGCGGAGGTCGGCGGGAACGCTTTTGCGATCGCGAGCCAACACACCGACAAAACGGTGCTGGTCACAGAGGAACAAATCGCGCTCGCAATTTTGCGGATCGTCGAGCTCGAGAAAGGCGTCGTCGAAGGCGCTGCCGCGACGCCGCTCGCGGCCTGTCTTTCCGGGCAGCTCGAAGAGTTGAAAGGCAAGCGCGTTGTGATTCTGCTTTGCGGCGGGAACATCGATCCGAACGTCCTCAGCCGCGTGATCGAGCGCGGGCTCGTCGCGGATGGGCGGCTCTCACGTTTCCGCGCGATCATCAGCGATCGCCCCGGCGGCCTCGCCGATCTCACCGCGCAGATCGCCGCCGCGGGCGCGAGCATTAAGCAAATCGTGCACGACCGCGCCTTCGCGAGCTCCGACGTTTCTGCCGTGCAGGTGCTCTGCACGGTGGAAACGCGCGATCGAGAGCATCTTGAAAAGCTGCGATCAACCTTGGCCGAGCACGGAATCAATACCTTCGACGCCGCCTAGCTTTCAAACCTTCCTTCGACGCCGCTAAACCTGTCATCCCGAGCGGAGTGGAGCGCAGCGAAACGCAGTCGAGGGATCCCGTGGAGTTTCCGTGAAGCTCTCCCCGAGCATCTTCCCGCGCCGGAGCTTCCCAGAAGCCCCACGGGATCCTTCGACTACGCTGCGCTTCGCTCAGGATGACACAGGGTTGGCGCCGCTTCCGCGCGGCCTCTCTTGCGAGGAAATTCCCTCTCCGTAAGTTGCCCGATGGAATCAGCCGTTGCGCCCGAAATCGAAAAACCCGCGGACAAAAAACTCGCTGCCCCCGCGCCGGAGCTGAGCCCATTTGTCAGCCGCCACATCGGGCCAAACGATGAGGAAGTTGCGCAAATGCTCGAGACCCTCGGCTACGAAACGCTCGCCGATTTCATCGACGCGACCGTTCCAAAAGACATCCGCCTAACGACTCCGCTCGATCTGCCCGCCGGTAAATCCGAGCAGGAAGCGCTCACCGAATTGCGCGCGATTTCGCTGAAAAACAAAGTCGCTCGCAGCTTCATCGGCGCCGGTTATTCCGATTGTTTCGTGCCGCCGGTGATCCAGCGGAACATCCTCGAAAATCCCGGCTGGTACACCGCCTACACGCCGTATCAGGCCGAGCTCGCGCAGGGCCGGCTCGAGGCGCTGCTGAATTTCCAGACGATGGTCACCGACCTCACCGCGCTCGACATCGCGAACGCGTCGCTCCTCGACGAAGCCACCGCGGCCGCCGAAGCGATGGCGCTTTGCCACGCAGTTGCGAGCGATCGGAAGACTTTCTTTGTTTCGGAAACTTGTCATCCGCAGACGATCGAGGTCGTGCGCACGCGCGCGTTGCCACTTGAGATCGAGGTCGTGGTCGGCGATCACCGCACCTTCTCGCCTAACGAGAAAACCTTCGGCGTGCTTCTCCAATATCCCGCGACCGATGGCGCGGTGATCGACTACGAGCCGTTCATCAAAAAGGCGCATGACGCCGGGGCCCTGGCCATTGTCGCGGCCGACATTCTCGCACTCACTATCCTTCGTCCGCCGGGAGAAATGGGCGCCGACGTCGCCGTCGGAAGCACGCAGCGTTTCGGCGTGCCGCTCGGTTTCGGCGGTCCGCATGCCGCCTATTTCGCGACCCGCGACCAATACAAACGCCACATGCCCGGCCGCCTCGTTGGCGTTTCCCATGACGCCGACGGCCGCCCCGCGTATCGCCTCGCGCTCCAGACGCGCGAGCAACACATCCGCCGCGACAAAGCCACCAGTAACATCTGCACCGCGCAGGTACTCCTCGCGGTCATGGCTTCGATGTATGCGGTCTATCATGGGCCGCACGGTCTGCGAAAAATCGCGCGCCGCGTGCACGTGCTTGCCTGCCGTCTCGCGGAAGGTCTCGAGCGACTCGGCTACGGCATCGGCTCATGGGATTTCTTCGACACCATCCGCGTCGAACTCGGAACGAGACGCAGCAGCGACATACTCCGCCGCGCCGCGCGCGAAAATTGCAACCTCCGCGAACTCGGACCGCACAGCGTCGGGATCGCCATCGACGAGACCACCACGGCGGAGGACCTCGAGATGCTGCTCGGTTTGTTCGGCGAAAATCGCGCGATCCTCTTCGACGTCGCTCCACCTAACGATCGCAAACCGAAGATCGAGAACCGGACTTCCGATTTTCTCGCGCACCCAGTTTTTAACAGTCACGCCAGCGAAACCGAAATGCTGCGCTACCTCCGCCGGCTCGAGTCGCGCGATCTTTCGCTCTGCCATTCGATGATCCCGCTCGGCTCCTGCACGATGAAGCTGAACGCGACCGCGGAGATGTTTCCGGTTTCGTGGCCGGAGTTTTCGCGGATGCATCCGTTTGCGCCTGACGACCAGACCGCGGGCTACCGCGAGATGTGCGGGCAACTCGAGAACTGGCTCGCCGAGATCACCGGTTTCGCGGCAGTTTCGTTGCAACCGAACGCCGGTTCGCAGGGCGAATACGCCGGGCTCCTCGCGATCCGCGGCTATCACGCTTCGCGCCAGGAAACGCATCGCAACGTCTGCCTTATCCCGACTTCTGCGCACGGCACGAACCCCGCGAGTGCAGTCATGGCCGGGTTCAAGGTCGTGCCCGTGAAGTGCCTCGAAGATGGCGACATCGATCTCGCCGATCTCCGCACGAAAGCCGAGGAACACAGCAAGGAGCTCGCGGCGTTGATGGTGACCTATCCGTCCACGCACGGCGTTTTCGAAACCACGATCCGCGAGATCTGCGAGATCGTGCACGCGCACGGCGGCCAGGTTTACATGGATGGCGCGAACATGAACGCGCAGGTCGGCCTCTGCCGTCCCGGCGACATCGGCGCGGATGTTTGCCACCTCAATCTGCACAAGACGTTCTGCATCCCGCACGGCGGCGGCGGTCCCGGCGTCGGGCCGATCGGGGTCGTCGAGCATCTAGTTAAGTTCCTGCCCGCTTTCCCCACGCTTAACCAAGAACAAATAACCAAGAAGGCGGCGGGGCCGGTTTCGGCCGCGCCGTACGGCAGCGCCAGCATCCTCACGATTTCGTGGATGTACATCCGCATGATGGGTCCACGCGGCCTAACGAAAGCAACCGAGGTTGCGATCTTGAACGCGAACTACATCGCGAAGCGGCTCGACCCGCATTTCCCCGTCCTCTACAAGGGCAAACGCGGCCTCGTCGCACACGAGTGCATCCTCGACCTGCGGCCCTGTAAAAGCGCCGGCGTCGAAGTCGAAGACGTGGCCAAGCGCCTGATGGATTACGGCTTTCACGCGCCCACGGTTTCGTGGCCGGTGCCCGGCACGGTCATGATCGAGCCGACCGAGAGCGAGCCGAAACATGAGCTCGACCGTTTCTGCGACGCGATGATCGCGATCAAAAAAGAGATCGACGCGATCGGCGACGGCCGCGCCGATAAGAAAAATAACGTCCTCAAAAATGCGCCGCACACCGCGGCCCAGGTCACCGCCGACAACTGGGATCGGCCTTACTCCCGCGAGGAAGCCGCTTATCCCGCAGCCTGGACGCGCGAGCAAAAATTCTGGCCCGCGGTCGCGCGGATCGACAGCGTTTACGGCGACCGGAATCTCTTCTGCAGTTGCCCGCCGCCGGAAGCGTTCGCGGAAAATTCCTGACGATTTCGGCGCTGCGCTGTGACCTGTAGCGTCCGCTGTCCTCAGCGGAATATTCTGCGCGCCAAGCCCTGCGCCGATGCGCTGAGACAGCGCACGCTACAAAATCGCGGTCTTTCGCCAAACCCGCACGCCTAACGTCAGCGCGGTTATCGTGAGGCCGAGCGTGATTCCCCACCACACGCCGATCACGCCCCGGCCGCACGGGAAAGCCAGGAACCAGCCGACCGGGATCGACACCACCCAATAGGCGACGATCGCGACCCCGACCGGCACATTCACATCGCCCAGACCGCGGAGCGCGCCGGCCGCTGAGACCTGGAGCGCATCGCTCACCTGGAAAGCGGCGGAGACGAGCAGGAGACTCGCGGCGAGCGCGATCGCGGTCGGATCGGTCAGGAACCAGCTCGCGATCGCGTGATGAAAATAGAGAAACCCCTGCGCCGAGCAGGTCGTGAAGAGCAGCACGAGCACCCAGCCGCTGCCGAGGATGCGACGCAGACGCTCCGGTTGTCCGGCTCCGAGGGCTTCCCCCATGCGCACCGTTAACGCCATTGAAAGCCCGAGCGGCACCATGAAAATAAACGCCGCGCAGGTCATCGCGACCTGATGGGAAGCGAGCGCTGCCGGCCCGAGCGTGCCGACCAGGAGCGTCGCCATGACGAACGCGCTCACCTCCGCGAGCAACTGCAAGCTCGTGGGCAAACCCAGCCTGACGAGTTCGCGCATCGCCCTCCAGTCCGGCGCGCGGAACCAGTGCGTCGGCACCCACTCGCGCACCGCACGCGATTGCTTCATCCAGGCAAACATCGCGATCAGAATCGCGATCCGCGCGAGCAGCGTGGCCACCCCGGAACCGTCGAGTCCCAGTCGCGGCGCCCCCAGTTTTCCATAGATGAAGACCCAGTTGAAAAAGACATTCAGCGCCGCGCCCCCGAGCAAAATCCAGAGCGGGCCCCATGGCCTGTTCATTGCGTCGGCGTGATTCTTCACCGCCATGGTCGCGAGCGCGGGGATCATCGACGCCGCCACGAGCAGGAAATAACGCGGCACCGCGCGAATGATGTCCGGCTCCTGGCGGAAGAGCCCGAGAAAAGGTTGAATCCCCCAGACCCCGAGCATGGTCAGGACGCCGATGACGAGTGCGAGATAGAAGCCGTGCCGCAAAGCTTCCCGGGCGGCGGGCTGATCGTTCGCCCCGCGCGCCTGCGAGACGCGGATCGAAATCGCGGTGGCAAACCCGAGCCCGAAAATGAACGGGAGGTAGAGCACGTTGTTCGCGAACGTCGCCGCGGCGAGCGGCAAGACCCCGAGCCGGCCGACCATCAGCGTATCGGCGAGCGCGATCAGCATCTGGCTGAGCTGCCCGGCCACGAGCGGGACGGCCAGCGCTGCGGTCACGCGGCCTTCGCGCGCGAACGAGGGGAAACCGGATTTGGAAACGAGCGAAGACATGGCGAAGTGGCGGCGAAAACCCGGGAACTGTGCGATTCGTTTCCGTGCTGCAACATCAGAACGTTCACTTATTTTCGCCGCTCCGCCTCCGCGGCGTGGAACTCCGCAACCGCATCGTCGTCTCGCCGATGTGCCAGTATTCGAGCGAGGACGGCTTCGCCAGCGATTGGCATCTCGTGCATCTCGGGAGCCGCGCGGTCGGGGGCGCGGGCTTGATTTTCACCGAGGCCGCGGCGGTGCTACCGGAGGGTCGGATCAGCCCACAGGATCTCGGGATTTGGAAAGACGAGCACGTCGAAATGCTCGCGCGCATTTTCGAGTTCGTTAGGCGACAGGGCGCGGTCCCGGCGATGCAGCTCGCGCACGCCGGGCGCAAGGCGAGCACAGCCCCGCCGTGGGAAGGCGGGAAACCGGTGAGCGAGGCGGAGGGCGGATGGAGCCCGATCTTCGGCGCGAGCGCGTTGCCCTTTGACGACGGCTATCAGACTCCGGAGGAGCTCGATCACGCGGGGATCGCGCGCATTCGTGACGCCTTTGCGCAGGCCGCCGTGCGCGCGTTGCAAGCCGGAGCGGAGATCGTCGAGATCCACGCCGCGCACGGTTATTTGCTGCACAGTTTTTACTCGCCGTTAGGCAACAAACGCACCGACGAGTACGGCGGTTCGTTCGAAAATCGCACCCGTTTTCTCCGCGAGACTGTGACCGCGGTGCGTGCCGTCTGGCCGGAAACCCTTCCGCTCTTCGTGCGCATTTCCTCGACCGACTGGACCGAAGGCGGCTGGACCGGCGACGACTCCGTCGCCCTCGCGCGCCAGCTCAAACCGCTCGGGGTCGACCTGATCGATTGCTCGAGCGGCGGTAACGTCCCCGACGCAAAGATTCCCGTCGGCGCTGGTTATCAGCTGCCTTTCGCCACGAAAGTGCGCGCGGAAGCGGAGATCGCGACCGGCACTGTCGGGATGATCACCGAGCCGGCGCAAGCCGATCAAATCGTTCGCCTCGGCGAGGCCGACCTCGTCTTCATGGCGCGCGAATTCCTGCGGCATCCCTACTGGCCGCTAAACGCCGCAAAGCCGCTCCACCAAAAACCCGAGCCGCCACCGCAATACGGGCGAGCGTGGTTGTAGACGCTTCGCTCTGCGAAGCGCGGGGGTGGACTCCGCCGGCAACACCAATCCCGCGTTTCGCAGAGCGAAACGTCTACAGTTGCCCGATTGTCTCGCCGCCGACGATCGTGCGCACGGCCCGGCCTTTGAGTCTCCAGCCGTCGAACGGCGTATTCCGAGACGCGCTCTCGAACTTCGCCGCGTCGACGGTCCATTCGCGCGCGGGATCGATCAGCGTTACATCCGCCGGCGCGCCTAACGATAGCATGCCGCTTTCCAAGCCTAACAATCGCGCGGGATTCACCGTGAACATCGCGATCAGCCGCGGCAGGTCGATCGCCTTCGTCTTGTGCACGAGGAGATCGAGAAACAACCCGAGCTCCGTCTCCAGCCCGACGATCCCAAACGGCGCGCGATCGAACTCCACTTCCTTCTCGAACTTCGCGTGGGGCGCGTGGTCGCTCGCGAGAATGTCCAACGTCCCGTCGGCGATTCCTTCCAGGAGCGCATCGATGTCCCGCTGCGTGCGCAACGGCGGATTCACCTTGTAATTGGTATCGTAATTCTCGAGCGCGGCATCCGTCAGCGCGAGGTGGTGCGGGCAGACTTCGCCGCTGATTTTCACTCCGCGCGCCCGCGCCTCGCGCAAGAGCCGCACGCTCCCGGCCGCGCTGATGTGCTGGCAATGAATCCGGTGATCGCACAATTCCGCGAGCAAAATGTTGCGCGCGACGATCGCTTCCTCACCCGCGCCCGGCCAGCCGGGGAGACCGAGAATCGTGCTCCAGTAGCCTTCATGCATGACGCCGTTGCCGACGAGGTTGTAGTCCTGGCAATGATCGAGAATCGGCAGGTCGAACATCCGCGCATACTCGACCGCGCGGCGCATGAGCTCGTTATTTTGAATGCACCTGCCGTCGTCCGTGAGCGCGACCACCCCGGCCTGCGCGAGCGAGCCGATCGGCGCGAGCTCCTCGCCGTCGAGATTTTTGGAAATGGCGCCGGTCGGCAAAACCCGCACCCCGGCAACTGCCTCAGCGCGATCCTTGATCCAAGCGATCGTGCTCGGGCTGTCCGCGACCGGCGAGGTGTTCGGCATGCAGACGACGGTCGTGAAACCGCCCGCAGCCGCCGCGCGCGCGCCGGATTCGATCGTCTCCTTCCAACCAAAACCCGGCTCGCGGAAGTGCACGTGGATGTCGATCAAACCCGGACTAACGACGAGGCCGCTGGCGTCGATCGTTTCAAATTCGCCCGCGACTTTCTCACCAATCTGCCCATCGACGATCCAAAGGTCGGCCACTTCATCGCGCCCATTCGCCGGGTCGATCACGCGGCCGTTTTGAATGAGCGTATTCATGACGTGGCCACTCCGCTGCAGAGGTAAAGCACCGCCATGCGCACGGCGAGACCGTTCGTCACCTGCTCGAGAATGACGCTGCGCGCGCTGTCGGCGAGCTCGCTGTCGATCTCGACCCCGCGGTTGATCGGGCCCGGGTGCATGATCAGGCAATCGGGTTTCAAAAGCTCCGCGCGCTTTTTCGTGAGGCCGAAAAACCGGATGTATTCACCGAGGCCAGGGAAGTATTCCTTCCGCTGCCGCTCGTGCTGGATGCGCAGAAGATTAACGACATCGACCTGCGGCAGGACCTCGTCGAGGTCGTGCGTGACCCTTGCGCCCAGTTGCTCGAACTCGCGGGGCACGAGCGTGGTCGGCCCGACCAGCGTGACCCGCGCGCCCATCGTGAGCAGCGCGAAAATGTTCGAGCGCGCCACACGGCTGAAGCGGATGTCCCCAATGATCGCGACGTGCAACCCGCGGACGTCGCCTTTTTTTTCGCGGATCGTGTAGAGGTCGAGCAACCCCTGTGTCGGATGCTCATGCGCGCCGTCGCCGGCGTTGATCACGCTCGCCTTCACGCGCGTGGAGAGAAACTGCGCCGCACCGGCGGAGCTATGCCGGAGCACGATGATGTCGGCGTGATTTGCCTCCAACACCTGCGCGGTGTCCTTGAGCGTCTCGCCTTTGGTTAGGCTGGAAGCCGACGCCGTGATGTTGATGATGTCGGCACTGAGCCGTTTTGCCGCGAGCTCGAATGAGGTTCGCGTGCGCGTGCTCGGCTCGATGAAAAGGTTGATCAGCGTCTTACCCTGGAGCGCGGGAACCTTCTTCACGTCGCGCGTGCCGACCTGCTTGAAGGCGTCGGCGGTGTCGAGCACAAGGCCGATTTCCGCCGCGGATAATTCGCGCAAGCCGAGCAGATCTTTGCGGATCCAGCTCATCTCTGGGTAGCGCCCGCGTTCCGCGGGCTGGTTGCGGCATTCTGCCGCAACGAACTTTTCTTTGCGGTCATTCCTCGCAGGGCGCGCTCGACGGAAGTTCGCGACGGCAGAATGCCGTCGCCAGCCCGCGGAACGCGGGCGCTACCCGGAGTCTGAGCCTGCTCTTGGGAAACGTTCATCGCTTTTCCAGCCAGACGGCGTCTGCTTCGTGATCGGTTTCTGTCAGCCGCACGCGGACATTCTCGCTGCGTGCGGTCGGGAGATTTTTGCCAACGTAATCCGGTCGAATCGGCAGCTCGCGATGCCCACGATCGATCAGGACCGCGAGTTGAATGCACGCGGGCCGGCCGAAAGAACTGATCGCGTCCAACGCCGCGCGACAGGTGCGCCCGGTGAAAAGGACGTCGTCAACGATCACGATCGTGCGTTCGTCGAGCGGCAGAGGCAGTTGTGACGCGCGCACCAGCGGCGCCGCGCCGCGCCGATGTGTGTCGTCGCGATGCATCGCGACGTCGACCACGCCGGTGGCGACGCGCACTTTCTCGATCGTCTCGATATCGGCCGCGAGCCGCTGCGCGAGCTCGACTCCGCGCGCGGGAATGCCTGCGAGCACGAGCGCGCCAAAAT
Organism: Chthoniobacterales bacterium; assembly: GCA_038234295.1. Classification (GTDB taxonomy): domain Bacteria; phylum Verrucomicrobiota; class Verrucomicrobiia; order Chthoniobacterales; family UBA10450; genus Palsa-1392. The sequence continues at coordinate 30,867 of JBBSUP010000012.1, read as the reverse complement.
CGGCGTTGCGCTCGATGATCTCGTGCGCGATCCGCCGGAGCGCACGCCGCAGCGTCTCCGCATCGAAGATGCGGACGGCGGTTTGTTTCTCGTTAGGCGGTTTTTCCATTCTCCTTCGCGACCTCGCGGGATCGCTTTAAAGGAAGGCCGCGAAAATTAGGCAGGCATTCGGGCCGGCCGCGTTTCGCGGATTCTTCGTTCGCGCCAATTGGAGCGATGTTTCACGATCCAGTCGAGCAGCGCCTTTTCAAAACCAATGTCGGATCCGGCTTTCTCGCTCTCGATCCACTTGTGCTTCAAAACTTCTTCGCGCTCTGCCAGGAACTCCTTGTAGAGCACGGAATTTTTCAGGAACTGCGAAGCCTCTTCGCCGGCATTCCCTTCAGCAGAATCTTTCATAAAACCCATCGGAAATTGTGGTTCCTCTCGAAAAGCATGAGACGAACCATTGCCTGAATTTATTTAACGCGTCGCGCCGCCGGGAGGCAAGCGTCATATCGGTAAGGTGTCGCGCAAATGCCGCGCGATCTTCTGGAATTCCGTACCCACCGCGGAGTCAGCGGACTCGGCTGTGATCGGCATGCCGCGGTCGCCCGCCTCGCGGGTCGGGATGTCGATCGGGATCTGGCCTAACAATGGGACGCGGATCCGTTTCGCTTCCCGCTCGCCGCCGCCGCTCCCGAAAATGTCGTAGCGTTTTCCATCGGAAGGCGACTCGAAATAGCTCATGTTTTCGATCAGGCCGAGGACCTGAACGTTCACTTTTTCAAACATGGTCGAGGCTTTGCGGGCATCGATCAGCGCGACCTCCTGCGGGGTCGTGACGATGATCGCGCCGGCCAGCGCAACGGTCTGCACGATTGTGAGCTGGATGTCGCCAGTGCCGGGCGGGAGATCGAGAATGAGGTAATCGAGTTCGCCCCATTCGACCTGGCGGAGAAATTGTTGGGTGTAGCGCGTGACCATCGGGCCGCGCAAAATCGCGGGCGAGGTGTCTTCGAGCAGGAAGCCCATCGACATCAGCTTGAGGCCGTATTGTTCGATCGGGATGATCCGGTTGTCTTCGGTCGCCATCGGGCGTTCGCGCGAGCCGAACATGAGCGAAATGCTCGGCCCGTAGATGTCGCAATCGCAAAGGCCGACCACGGCGCCGCTTTGCTCGAGCGCGACGGCAAGGTTCGCGGCGACGGTCGATTTGCCGACCCCGCCTTTACCGCTGGCGATCGCGATGACGTGTTTGATGCCGCTAATTTTCGTCGCGCCAACATTCGCCGCGCCACTCCCCGCAGGTGGCGCCTGGATGTCGATCCGGACTTTCGCGCTGCGCACACCGGGCAATTTTCCGAGCGCGGCTTCCGCCTCGTTTTTGATCGTCTGCGGAACAGCGGGATCGTTCGTGGCGAGCGCGAGCTGCACGACGACGTCGCCGTCGCCGAGGTTGATCCCTTTCACCAAACCAAACGAAACGATGTCGCGGCTGAAGCCCGGATATTTCACCGAGCCGAGCGCCGTCCTGACCTGTTCTTCCGTGAGCGACATGGGACGGGGAATCTATCGAGCGCGCCCGCCGAGTAAAGAAACCGCCCGGTATGCGACGTGCTCAGAAAGGGGCATGCGCCGGATCAAACTCAGTGGACGCGAACGTGCCGTCCTGAAATCGATCGGGTTTGCGGAGGGCGCGCCCGGGGCGGAATTGCTCGAACACACGCAGATGCCGCCGGACGACATGACCGACGTGCTGAATGCGCTGCTCGGGGCCGGCTACGTCGAGAGTAAGCCGTATCGCGAGCAGGTGAGTGTGACGGAAATGCGCGAGACGAATTTCGAGGTGAATCCCGGCTACGTGCACGAGCTGCGCGAGTCGATGGCGCGGGCGTGGGTGTAGCTCCGTCATCCCGAGCGAAGCCCCGCGGAGGCGGGGCGAAGTCGAGGGATCCCGTCGAGCTGCGGTGAAGCCACCGTTCCCGAGCCTGCGAGGATGTTGCCGCGGAGCGACACGACAGCGCCACGGGATCCCTCGGCTCCGCTGCGCTCCGCTCGGGATGACCGAAGTGTCTGACGTTAGGCCAGAGCCGCCGCGGCGCGCTCGGCGCTGTGTTCGCCAAAGAGCTGGCGAATCACGTCTTCGACCGGGAGTTCCTGCACGTTGATATCGGAAACGGAGCAGGCGGTGAGCAGTTGCCGAGCGACCTCAGTGACCTTGGCGCGCGGCACTTTTAACTGCACGCTTGCCGACGTTTGCTCGATCACATCGCCAAAAGCGGCAAAGTCGCAGACCGGTTTCTCATCAAACGTAAGGCCGATAATTTTGTGGCCGGAGAAGCGATCGATGATGTCGTTGAGCGGGCCGTCGAAGAAAATCTTTCCGTGATCGATCACGATGACGCGGTCGCAAAGCTCCTCGATGTCCTGCATGTAATGGCTCGTGAGCATCGTCACGATGCGATGATCAGAGTTGTATTGGCGGAGGAATTCGCGCACCCGCTGCTGGCTCACGACGTCGAGACCGATCGTCGGCTCGTCGAGAAAAAGTACGCGCGGCTCGTGGATGAGCGCAGAGATAAGCTCCATCTTCATGCGCTCGCCTAACGACAGCTCGCGCACCATCACGTTCATCTTGTCCTGGACCTCGAGGAGGTCGGCGAGGCCGTTGACGACTTTCTTGAACCGGCCGCGATCGATCCCGTAGATCGCGCGATTCAGCTCGAGTGATTCCTGCGCGGGCAGGTCCCACCAGAGCGCGTTCTTCTGACCCATGAGGAGACTAAACTGCCGCTTCATCTCGTCGCGCCGCTCCCAGGGAACGAAGCCGAGGACGCGCGCCTCGCCGGAAGTGGGATTTAGCAAACCGGAGAGCATCTTCAGCACCGTGGTTTTGCCCGCGCCGTTGGGACCGAGGAATCCCACGAGTTCGCCTTCCTCGATCGTGAACGAGATGTTGTCGGCCGCCCGCGTCTCGTCGTGCTTCCGCTTCACGAGCCCTTTCACCGAGCCCCAGAGCCCGCTCTCCTTCCGGTAGGTCCGGTAAACTTTCGTCAGGCCGGAAGCTTCAATGGCGCTCATTGACAGGAATTTCTAAGATTCTACTCTTCGAGTATGAGTGCGACTACCGTCAAGCTAGATGGCGAACTTTTACGAGCCATCGCGACGATCAAACCTCCCAAACAAACCCTGTCCGCCTACGTCCGCGCAGCGCTGCAGAGGGATCTGCGGCGCCAGCAAATGCGAGACGCGGCTGAGACTTACATGGATCTGCTTCGGAACAATCCTGCCGAGCGCGCAGCGATGGACGAGTGGGAAGGCGCGCCGCTGGCGACCACACCGCGGACGCGCCGTCGCCGATGAAGCGCGGCACCATTGTTTGGATCAACCTCGAAGACACGCGACCTCCGGAGTTTGGGAAAACGCGGCCCGGAATTCTCATCTCAAATTCCGAGCAGAACGCGCATCTTGAGTCAGTTGTGGTCGTTCCTTTCTCCACCCAGGCCCCGGAAGTGTGGCCCCTGCGCCTCAAAATAGAACTAGCCGGGAAGGTCAGTTACGCAGTCTTACCGGGAATTCGCCAGGTGAAAAAAACGTGACTGCTCGACGTGATCGACATGGCCTCGCATGATTTTCTCCGGAATCTAGACAAAGCCCTCTTCGCTTATCTTACCGATTAGCCGCGCTGCCGCTTAAGCCGCGGTCGGGCGCGTTTTCTCGGCGTTCTTTTTCAAAAACGGCAACACCTTCTCCACCAGCGCGGCACTCGTTAGGCCGTGCTTCTCGCGGAGAATCGGGATCGTGCCGTGCTCGATGAATTGATCGGGCCAGCCGATGCGCACGACCGGCGTGTGCAGGCCCTGCGAGTAAAGATGTTCCATCACGCCGCAGCCGAAACCGTTCATCAAAACGTGGTCCTCCAGCGTGCAGACCACTTGCACACTGCGCGCGAAAAATTCGAGCGTCCCGGTGTCGAGCGGCTTGATCCAGCGCGGATTGATCAGCGCGACCGAGTAACCCTGCGCCTCCAGTTTCTGCGCCGCTTCCTGCGCCATCTCGAACATATTTCCGAGCCCGAAAATCGCGACATCCTTGCCGTGCTGCACAACTTCCGCCTTGCCGATCTCAAGCAATTTCGGCGTCTCTTTCGGCTTCGCCCCGGTGCCGGCGCCACGCGGATAACGAATCGCGATCGGACCGGTATGATGGTTCGCCATCGTCCAAAGCATGTCGACAAATTCGTCCTCATCCTTCGGTTGCATGTGGATGATGTTCGGGACCGGCCGGAGATAGCCGATATCGAAAAGTCCATGATGCGTCGGGCCGTCGTCCCCGCTTAAGCCCGCGCGATCCATGCAGAGCGCGACGTTCAGATTCTGCAGGCAAATGTCGTGCACGATCATGTCGTAGGCGCGCTGCATGAAGGTCGAATAAATCGTGAGAAACGGCTTCAGCCCCTGGGTCGCCAAACCGCAGGCGAAGAGCGCGGCGTGTTCCTCCGCGATCCCGACGTCGTAGTAGCGATCGGGATGCATCTGCTGGAAAAACCCGAGACCGGTGCCGCTCGGCATCGCCCCGGTGATGGCAACGATCTTGCGATTGGTGTCGGCAAATTTCCCGAGCGTCTTCCCGAGAATTTCCGAGTAGGTCGGGGACGTTGCGGCCGCGGTTTCGCCGGTTTCCGCGGCGAATTTTCCGAGCCCGTGAAACTTGTCCGGCTTCGCGATCGCCGGTTCGTAGCCCTTCCCTTTTTTCGTGAGGATGTGAAGGAGGACCGGCTCATCCTGGCGCTTCAGAAATTCGAAAGTGCGCGTGAGCAGCGCGATGTCGTGACCATCGATCGGCCCGTAATAGCGCAGCCCGAGCTCCTCGAAAATCACGCTCGGCACGAGCAGATTTTTCACCCCTTCCTCGACCTTGTGCGCGAGTTGGAGGATGCCGCGACCCGCCACGGCCTTGATGAACCGCCCGGCCTTTTCGTGCAGGTGCGCGTAGGTCGGGTTGGTGACGATGTTGTTCAGATAAGCCGCGATCGCGCCGACGTTTTTCGCGATCGACCATTCGTTGTCATTCAGCACGACGATGAATCTTTTCGTCTGCGCCTTCACGTTGTTCAACGCCTCGTAACTGATGCCGCAAGTGAGCGCGGCGTCGCCCGCGACGACGACCACGTTGTCATCCGCCCCGACGAGATCGCGCCCGACGGCCATGCCGAGACCGGCCGAAAGCGCCGTGCCTGCGTGTCCTGCGCCATAGGAGTCGTGCTCGCTTTCGGTGCGCAGGAGGAAGCCGTTGAGACCCTGGTATTGCCGCATCGTGTGGATGCGATCGAGCCGCCCGGTGAACATTTTGTGCACGTAGCCCTGATGACTCACGTCGAAAACAAACTTGTCCTTCGGCGTCGTGAACACGCGATGAAGCGCGATCGTCAGCTCGACCACGCCGAGATTCGGCCCGAGATGCCCGCCGGTCTGCGAGAGCACGTTGATCAATTCGTCGCGCACTTCCTGCGCGAGCTGCGGCAGGTCGTCCTCCGGCAGCGCCTTGATATCCGCCGGCGAATGAATCCCCGCGAGCAACCGTTTCCCGGTCTCGTTAGGCGTTTTAGAAGAGGCTGACATCGACATCTTTCGGTTCTCCTTTGGGTTCCGGCGGTGGGACAAAAGCCGGCGCCGCGGGGGTTTCAAAATTTTGCACGACCGGCTGGCCGGCGCTGTTGCGGGTGATCATCTCGATTCGTTCCTCCGCCGAGGCGAGCCGTTCCTGGCAGACTTTCACCAGCTTCATGCCTTCCTCGTAGCGCACGATCAAATCTTCCAAGGTCAGGTCGCCCGACTCCATTTTCTCGACGATCTCCTCGAGGCGCGACATTGCGGTCTCGAAGTTCGCCTGGGGGGCGGTTTTCCTCACTGGATTCGGCATAAGGGCAAGGGAGCAATTAAGCATAGCGGGAGGGATAAAAAAGGCGCGACTTGCCTAACGGGAGCGGCTGGCACAGCGGCTGCTATAAATTCCATAACCGAAAGCCGCTCATGTATTTCCCGCGCCGCCTCCTCATCATCGACGACGAACCGCAGCTGACCGCGATGGTCCGCGATGCCTTCGCCGCCACGGGCCGTTACCTGATCAAGGAAGAAAATCGCAGCCTGCGCGCGCTCCACGCAGCCCGGCATTCTCACCCGGACCTCATCCTCCTCGACATGATCATGCCGGAACTTGACGGCAGCGAAGTGGCCCAGCAACTGCGCGACGATCCCGCGCTCCAGGATGTGCCGATCCTTTTCGTCACCAGCCTGGCCGCCAATGGCGTCATCGGCTCGGTCGGCTTTCTCAGCGGCTACTCTTTCGTCGCGAAACCGTTTCAAATTTCCGACCTGATCAACTGCGTCGACGAAATGCTCGGCGACGACGAGCCGGCGCGGAAAACGGCCTAACGAGTTCCTTTCACTTGTCGGATCGGGATCGTCGGCGAGTTTCTCGCCATGGTCTCGGCGACATCGGTAAAGGAAGCCTTGGGGCGCACGGCCCCGGCTGATGCGATCACAGTGCAGGGCTGGGTGCGCACCCGGCGCGACTCGAAGGAGTTCTCGTTTGTGGAACTCAACGACGGCTCCTGCCTGCGGAATCTGCAGATCATCGCGCGGAATACGCTACCGAACTACGAAGCCATCCAGCGCCTGACGACAGGTGCCTCGATTCGGGCACGCGGGCCGCTCGTCGCCTCGCAAGGGAAAGGCCAAAGCTGGGAAGTAGTGGCCGACGAAATCGAGATCATCGGCGCGTCCGACGAGACTTATCCGCTCCAGAAAAAAGGGCACACGCCGGAGTTTCTGCGCGAGATCTCGCACCTGCGGCCGCGCTCGAATTTGTTTGGCTGCGTCTTCCGCGTGCGCAGCCGGCTGGCTTTTGCCGTGCACCAATTTTTCCAGGAACGCGGCTTCGTTTACGTGCACACGCCGATCATCACCGGGAGCGACTGCGAAGGCGCCGGCGAGCTTTTCCGCGTCACCACCCTCGACCCGCAAAACGCGCCGCAGTTGCCTAACGACGGCGGGGTCGACTACGCGCAGGACTTCTTCGCGCGCCGTACCTACCTCACGGTCAGCGGCCAGCTCGAGGCCGAGGCTTTCGCCTGCGCGCTCTCGAAGGTTTACACTTTTGGCCCGACTTTCCGCGCGGAAAACTCGAACACTTCCCGGCACGCGAACGAGTTCTGGATGATCGAACCGGAGATGGCGTTCTGCGATCTCCAAGGCGACATGGATCTCGCGGAAGAGATGGTGAAATACCTCGTGCGCGACATTCGCGAAAATTGCGCGGAAGACCTCGGGCTTTTCGCGAAATTCGTCGACAAGGAACTGCTCGAGCGGCTTGAGTTTGTGGTCGAGCGGCCCTTCCAGCGCATCAGTTATGAGGAGGCAGTTAAGTTGCTCACGGCGAGCGGCGAGAAGTTCGAGTTCCCGGTCGAGTACGGACTAAATCTCCAGTCGGAACACGAGCGCTGGCTCACGGAAAAACACTTCAAGTGTCCGGTGACGGTTTTCAATTACCCGAAGGAGATCAAGCCGTTCTACATGCGCCTGAACGAAGACGAGCGCACGGTCACGGCGATGGATTTACTCGTCCCCGGCATCGGCGAAATCGTCGGCGGCAGCCAGCGCGAAGAGCGGCTTGAGGTGCTCGAGGAAAACATCCGCCGGCACAAAATGGATCCAGCCGATTACAAATGGTACCTCGACCTCCGCCGCTTCGGCACCGTCCCGCACGCCGGGTTCGGATTGGGCTTCGAGCGCATGCTCATGTTCGTCACCGGGGTGGCGAACATCCGCGACGTCATCCCCTTCGCGCGCACCCCGGGCAGCGCGGAGTTTTAGCGCGGGCTCGTTTTTCGCCTGAGCACTTGCGGGGCTCACGGCCCGTCTTTTTCGTTGTCATCCCGAGCCCGCACAGACGGCGAGGGATCCCACAAGCGTCGCCCGGCTGCGCCTAACGTGCACGGCGTCGAGATACGCCTGTGAGACCCCTCGCCGCGGTGCGCCGGCTCGGGATGACAAGTCACGAAATACGCGCACCCGATCTCGCGTTTCGGCTCATGCTTTTTTGAATCAGAGCTTCGTAGCGCGCGATGTTGCGGCAATAAACCAGCGCTTCGGGTCCCTCGAGAAATCCGCCTTTCAGCACATACATGTGCAGAAAACGCAGCAGCGGCCACCCCGGCAACCGGCTCACCAGCGGCTTGAGCGCGCGATTTCTCCGCGACGGATCGCGCGAAAATAAGTGCCTCAAAGATGACGCTCGCCCCGCGCGATCCTGCGCTTCCTGCGCCGCATATTTTTCGTGCTTCGCCCACCACGCCTCCCAGCCTTTGCTGAACGCATAGTGCAAATACGGCTCCCGGATGTAGCCGATCTTCCCGTCGATCTCCCCTTCCTTCTGCCCGTGCCCGCTATCGATGAACCGAGCCCGTCCACTTCGCAGAATCCGAAATTGCCATTTCGGAAACGAGTCGCTCCGGCGCAGCCAGCGTTCCCCGAGCATCGTTTTCCAGCAGCAGTAAAATCCCGCAACGGACTCGTCGGCGGAGCGCAGGGCTTCCGTCACCCCCGCCCGAAAAGCCGGCGTCGCCACCTCATCGGCATCGAGGAAAAGAACCCATTCGGTGGCGAGCCCGGCGCAGTCGAGCGCCCAGTTCCGCTGCTCCCCAAACGAGCGAAACGGATGCGGCACGACCCGCGCACCTGCGGCCTGCGCGATCGCCACCGTGCTATCTGCACTCCCGGAATCGACCACCACCCTCTCGTCGCCAAATCCCTGCAGCGCCGCCAGGCAACGCGGCAAATCCCGCTCTTCGTCGCGGGTCAGGATCAAAATCGAAAGAGAAAAGGGATCAGCCACGTCGGGAAATCAGAAGGAGGATAAATATCGTAGCCGCTCTTCGCTGCATCTGCGATCATCGCAGCCACGGAATAACCTCGCAGAAATCGGGCCGGTCTGTCCTCGGAGACTCGCCAGAATTGTTTTCCGCAAGGCACAGTTTCCGCTCAGTAAAAAGACAATCCCGAGCAAAAAAATGCGCAGCTATCACGCGATGAGGACGGAGCAGCAGTCCGGCGGCCCCGGCGATCGTCGCTCCTCTTCCGCGTCCGGTTTTTCGGCTCTGCCTTTTTGTGAAGCACCCGACTTTTGACGATAGCTGGCCGAGCTCCTGGAAGACCTCGTACCATTACGATCTCGAGGAGATTTACGGCCCGTTCACCCACCTCGGCTACGCTTACGCCTACAAAAAACGGCGACGGGAAACGTTGCGTCTCCTCACCGAAGTGCTCCCGCCCGGGACCCGCGTCCTCGATGTCGCCGCCGCCCAGGGGAATTTCTCGCTCACGCTCGCCGAGATGGGTTACGAGGTCACTTGGAACGATCTCCGCGCCGAGCTCGCGGATTACGTCCGGTTGAAATACGAACGCGGCGCCATCCGCTATGCGCCGGGCGATGCCTTCGAAATCGATCTGCCTCACCTCTTCGACGCGGCGCTCATCACCGAAGTGATCGAGCACACCGCCCATCCCGATGAATTCCTCACCCGCATCGCCACCCTCGTCCGGCCGGGCGGTTACATCGTCATGACGACGCCGAACGGCGCGTATTTCCGGAATCATCTCCCGAAATTTTCCGAGTGCTCGGACCCGACGGTTTACGAGGCGCAGCAGTTTAAGCCCGATTCCGATGGCCACATTTTCCTCCTTCATCCTGAGGAAATCGAACCGCTCGCGCAGAGCGCCGGCCTCGAACTGGAACGTTTCGATCTCATGACCAACCCGCTCACGAGTGGACATATGAAAACGAAGATGCTGTTGCGCGCGACGCCGCGGGCTCTCGTCGGCCAGATCGAGAACCTGACCTCACGCCTGCCCGAGGAATGGCGCCGCCGGCTTTCCACCCAGATCGTGGCGCGCTTCCGCAAGCCGCTCGATCGCACATGACGCTGCGCTTGTAGATGTTTCGCTTTGCGAAACGCGGGATCGGCGCCGTCCGCCCGCATGCAGCCCGCCCCCGCGCTTCGCAGAGCGAAGCGTCTACAAGGAGCGCGGACGCAACACGCGGCACGGATTTCCCGCCGCAACGACATCGTTAGGCACATCCTCGGTCACGACCGAACACGCCCCGACGATTGCCCGCGCCCCGATCGTAAGGCCGGGCATGACAAACGTGCGCGCACCGAGAAAAGCCTCTTCGCCGATCGTGATTTTCGCGACCACGAGCGGACAAGCCGGATGCGAGAAGTCGTGACTCCCCGCGCTCAAATACACTTCCTGCGCGACAATCGCGCGCGGGCCGATCTCGATTTCGCCTAACGAATAGGCATTCGCGCGATCGCCCAGGCTGGCGCGGTCGTGCATGGTCAGCTTCCAAGGAATCGCGATGCGCGCGCGCTGATGCACAAACGGTTCGCCATGAATCTTCGCCTCAAACACCCGCAGCCAAAACAGCCGCCATGCGTTCAGCGGCTTCGGCGTCCACGAACAAAAAATCGCCCAGCAAAATTCCCAAAGAATGCGCCGCGCCCGCTCGGAGCTCGACCACGGCGACGCGTAGGGCGACGACTGCGTGGGATCGACAGGTTGGAGCGGCACGGTCATTTCGCGAGCAGACTCTCGAAGTCCTCGAGATAACGCGAGGCCACATTTTCGACCGAAAAGTCCTTCGCCTTCGCGTGCGCCGCCTCGCCGATTCGGCGCACTTCGGCCGCCGGAAGTTGCAGCACCTGCGAGAGGCGCGCGGCCAGCGCTTTCGCCGGCTCCGGCGCGCGGTGATCGAAAACGAAGCCATTCACGTTGTCCTCAATGTAATCACGAAAACAGGCCAGACCGGAAACAATCGGTGCGCACCCGTTCGCCATCGCTTCGAGCGGGGCGACCGGCAGCGCTTCACCCGTCTCCGCGATCGAGGGATAGATGAACAACTCCGCTCCGCGATATTGTGCCGTGAGCGCGGCGGGGTCGAAAATCTTCCCGACCCATTCTGGCGGCGCTTCGCTTTCTGCGCCTAACGACTGCATCGCGCGCAGAAAATCTTCGCCGCCGCCGCCGAGGCCCGTCTCGTGCGGGCCGACGATTTTAACCTTCCAGCCCTCGAGCATCTGCGCAGGCAACTCCGCGAGCGCGCGCAGGAACAGTTCGATCCCTTTTTCCGGATGCACGCGCCCGACGAAGAGCAGTGTTTGCTTTCGTGTCGCGCTTGCCGTGCGCTCGATCTGAAACGGGAGTGCGTTCGGCAAAACGCGCACTTTTTCCCGGAGTTGCGGCGCTTCCGCGACGATGTCATCGGCGATCGCACGCGAGACCGCGCAGAGCCGCGCGACGTGGGCATACCACCGCATCTGCCCCTTCGGTCCACGCTGCACGTGCACGTACACGAGCCCGTGATCCGTTCCGCGCACGAGCATCGGCAGCCAGAAAGTGTTGGTCACTAAAATATCGGCGGCCGGCAAAGCCCGCCGCACCCGGATCGAATAAAACAGGTCGAGCAACTTCAGCCTAACGATCGACCGCGGCTGCCCGGAACCGCGCACGCGCCGATGTTCTACACCCGCAATTTCCTCCGCCGCCGGCAACTCCGGATGAGTGCGCGAGATATGCGTCACCCCGTGCCCGCGTCGCGCAAATTCCTGCCCCAGTGCAAACCAAACCTTCTCCACCGCCCCGCCCAGAATCGGCGGCACCGGAAAAAACGCGCCGGTCACGATCGTAATCTTCATCGCGCGATCTCCGCGATCTCCGCGATCGCCTGTAGACGCTTCGCTCTGCGAAGCGCGAGTGCGGCGCCGACACGGCTAATCTCGCTGTCCGCCGCGCCTCCCAGAGGGAGGCGTCTACAGTCCTGCGCTCCGCCGTCTCGCTTCATCGCGCCGATCGCAAAACCTCCAAGAGCGAGTCAACCGCCTGGTTGATCTCGAACCGTCGCACGAAAGAACTCTGCGCTCGCGCGCTCATCTCCGCGCGCATTTCAGGCGTCACCGCGCGCCAGCGTTCGAGCAGCCGTTGGGTGCCGGCGAGATCGTCGTTCTCCGCATAACCGCCGCCGTCTTTCACGACTTCGCGCCAGATATTTACTTTGTCGGAAATCAAAACCGGCGTGCCGCAGGCCAGCGCTTCCGCAATCGCGATCCCGAAGTTTTCCTGATGCGACGGGAGCACAAAAACATCCGCGGCGCAGAGCGCGCCCCACTTTAGATTTCCGCTCAACATTCCAGTAAAAATCACCGGCAGATCGCGCGCGAGTTCGTGCAGATGCCTGAGGTAGTTGTCATCCGCGCAGGGACCGGCGATGACGAGCGGCCCGCTCTTTTCGCCTAACGACTCGAAGGCTTTCAGGAGCAGATCGACGCCTTTCTTCTCGTGCAGTCGGCCGAGAAAAAGAAAAAACTTCTGCCCGCGCAGCTCCGGAACTTTTGCGAGGAACTCCTCCTGCGCCGCGGTCCAATCGACCTGCGGCGTAGCCGTCCCGTAGTTCACCACGACCTCTTTCGCGTGATAAAGCGCGAAAGATTTCGGCGCCCGTCGCCGCTCTTCTTCCGAAGTGAAAAGCACGGCTGCCGCATCGCGCAGGACGCGATATTCCGCCCACGGCCAGTAGAACATTTTCTTCAAGTGCTTCAATGGATAGGTGCGCTTGAACCACGGATCGAGCATCCCGTGCGGGAAAACGAAGTACGGCGTCGTCGTTCCGCGAAGCGCCCGCCAGACGCCGAAGCTCGGGTACTGCCAGATCCCATGCACGACGACCGCGTTAAAACGTGCGCGGTTTTCCTTCAGCCACGGGACGTAGCGCGCGCCGTAACCGTAGCTGCCGCGGACCGGTCCGAGCGCGTGTACGGTCGCGGGGAATTCATGCGCCCCCGGCGCATCGAGTGAGGCGATCTCGACTTCGTGACCGCGCCGCTGCAGGACCAGCGTCGACTGCGTGACCGACTCAAGCGGCCCGCCGTGTGCCGGATTAAGCGAACGAATGCAGCGCAGAATTTTCATGTCGTATCCGGGGGCGGTGACCCCGGCCGCGGCGTGTGCCCGAACGAGCCGGGGTCACCGCCCCCGGCTACAACGGCTTCGACGGTCCCTCGGCGCCGGACGAAATGCCCGAGCACGACCATGCTCCAAAGGCGCGTCCAATGCAGTCGGCCGGCGCGGAAATCGGCGCGACCCTGGGCGACGAAAGCTTGCGGCAACAACTCGCGCGCGACGACTTCACGCAATCCTTCTTCGACAAAACCGGCGAGCGGTCCGGTCATCCACTTTTGCATCGGCAACGAGAACCCCCGCTTCGGCCGTTGATAGACCGACGGCGGGAGCAGGTCGCGGCAGGCTTCGACGAGCAGCCCCTTCGTGCCGGGGTAACGCCGCTTCTCCGCCGCGGGCAGACCAAGCGTATACTCGACCAGCTCGTGATCGAGAAACGGCACGCGCAGCTCGAGCGAGACGGCCATGCTCATCTGGTCGGAATCGCGCAGGAGCATGCGGCGCATGTAGCCGGTCAATTCCGCCCAGCTGATCCGCGCAAAATCATCCGACAACTCCACCGGTTGCGGCAGCGGCGTGGATTCGTGAGGCAAGCCCGCGGCGCGCAGCATCGCGTCGGTGAAAAAGCGCCGCCGCCATTGCGCCAACTCAGCGATCGTAGCGTCCTGAGGTAGATCTGCGAGACGCGCGCCCGCGAGCACCCGGCGCAGCGGGCGGGAAAATCGCGCGAGCATTTTCAAGCGCGGCGCGTCGCGAAAGCTGGGGTAGCCGCCGAATAGTTCGTCCCCGCCCAGGCCGGAAAGCGCGACTTTTACTCCCCGCCGCGCGACCGCTCGCGAGACGATGTAGGTGTTGATCGCATCGACCGAAGGCAGGTCGAGTTGCGCGACCGCTTCAGTGACGGACTCGATCACTTCCGCTTCCGTAAGCTGCAACCGTTCGTGCTCCGTGCCGAAGCGTTCTGCGACCTCCAGCGCGATCGGAGTCTCATCGAATTCCTCGACTTCGAACCCGACTGAAAAGGTCTGCAATTTCCGCGCGAGCTTTTGCGCCGCGAGCGCGGTGATGATTGAGGAATCGATGCCGCCGCTGAGGAAACCGGCCACCGGCACATCTGAGAGGAGGTGTTCCTCGACCGCCCGCTCGAGGAGCGCGCGCACCTTTTGCGGAGCGGAAGCAGAAGACGATTTGAACGCTTTCTGCGTCGGCCACCAGCGCCATTGCTCGTGCGTGCCGTCGCGCCTAACGATCATGGCGTGACCGGCCCGCAGCGCTTCGACGCCGATAAAAAGCAGCCGGTGTTCCGGGCACGCACCCCATTCGAGATACGCGGCAACTGCTTCCGGCGAGGTTTCGTTCTTCTCCTCGAAAAGCCTCGTCTCCGAGCCCAAACGAATCCCGTTCGCATCCGCCGCGAAATAGAGCGGCTTGATCCCGAGCCGATCGCGCGCCACGAACAGCTCCTCCCGCGCGCGATCGTAAATCGCGAGGGCAAACATCCCTTTCAGCCTAACGAGAAGCTCGCGGCCCCAGCGCGCGTAACCGTGGAGGACGGTCTCGGTGTCGCTCGTCCCGCGCCACGAGACGCCCGGCATTTCCGCGCGGAGCGCGCGATGATTGTAAATCTCGCCGTTGATCACGAGCACGTTGCCGGTCGCCGGATCGATCATCGGCTGCGCGCCGGCCGGAGAGAGATCGAGGATCGCAAGGCGGGTGTTGCCTAACCAAAAGCAGCCGTTCGGCGACGACCAGTCGCCCGAGGCGTCCGGGCCCCGATGCGCGATCAATCCGAGATCAAGCGGCGCGGCGGAACCGATGGCACTAAAATGAGCGGCGATCCCGCACACGGCCAGAAGGCGCCGTCAGGCGCCGCCCTCCTTCCGGTTGTCATCCTGAGCGAAGCGAAGGATCCCTGACTGCTGCCGGTCGACGCACGCGGCCACCCGCAGGCGGCGATAGAGCTCGACATATTTCGCGATCATGTCTTCCGCCGCGAAGCGTTGCACGTTTTGCAGGCTGCGCTCGCTCCAACGCGCCCGCTCCACGGGATCGGTCAGGCGCAAAATCGAAGCCGCAAAGCCGGCTTCGTCCTCGACATCGTGGGTGATCGCGGCCTCGCCGCCCACTTCCGACATCGGTTCGCGATCCGCACAAAGCACCGGGCAACCGCAGGCCTGCGCCTCGATGATCGGCCAGCCGAATCCCTCAAAACGCGACGGGTATAGCAGCGCCATCGCGCAACTGTAGAGAGCTTCCAGCAGATCGTTATCCGGTCCCGCCACCTCGACCACGCGATCGAGCACACCCAGTTCTTCGCCTAACGAACGCAGTTCCGGCGTCAGTTTTTGGCCCGCGAAAACGAGCTGGCCGTTCCATTCGTTTTTCGTCAGCGCAAAAATCCGGAGAGCGCCTTCGCGGTTTTTCATGCGCAAATTCGAGCCAACATGGAGCACAAACGGCCGCGCCGGATCGAGCTGCGGGATGGCGGCGAGCCGCTCCCGCGCGATCGCTTCCGGCTGTTTTTGGTACGAGTGATTGATCCCATGATGGATCAGCAACAGCTCCGGTTTTCCATTTTCCCGCGCGACCAAACGCTCCGCATCCCGCAGCGTCGCACTCGATGCGCAGGCGATCGCGGTCGCGCGGCGGAGCCCGGCGACGATCCAGCGTTGCAGCACTTTCCCGGTGACGGAGGCGGGCGTGTCCTCGACTTCGCCGAGGGCACCGCGGACCGCGAGCAGGTCGTGGCAACTGACCACGATCGGCCGTCCGCTGATCTGCGCGGAATACATCGCGTTCGAATGATCGCAGATGTGCACGAGCCGCACATCGTTGGTGAGACGGGCGCGGAGTTGCCGCGGGAAGAACAAAAACTTGTCGACGTAGGCGAGCCACTTCGCGACGAAACCGCCGGCAAAACGCATCCGGCCTAACCACGGCCGCGGCCAGATCAATTCCGCCGGGACGCCCGCGTTCGTGAGGCCGCGGAGCATCATCCGGGCAAAACGGAGCATGCTCTCCTGCTGATCGGCCGGGTAATTACCGATCAAGAGCACCATGAGATCGCGAAAAATTCTGGCGCGGCTCGCCGTGCAAACGCTCCGCGTAAACCGAGCGCCGGCCGATCCGCCGCGGCGGCCCGGGCGCTTCCTCATCCGTCTGGTCGGGTGGTTCGGCGAGCTCGTCCTCGGGCCGGCGCGCCGCGAGCGAAAGACCACTGAGCGCAACCGCAAAACCAAGGCTGGTTGGCTGACCAAACGGTCCCTCGAGCAAAACGAAAAACGCGGCGCTGAAAAGAAAAAGCGGCAGCGTGTTCCCGTAGGTCAACTGCCGCACCGCGAGTCGGCCGACGCGGAAAGTGATCGCGCAGCGCCAGAGCAGAAACGCCAGCCCGAGAATCGGCCCGCTCTCGAGCAGAATGCGCGACCATTCGTTTTCCGCGAGGAGGAACTCAGCGTGACCGACGAGGAAATTTGCGCCGCCATTCGTGCCTACGCCGAGACCAAAACCGCCGAGTGGCGCGCGCGTGAGCACCTGCGCACCCTCGACAAATCCGCTGCCGACCCGTGCGAACAAACCGTGCACCACGGTGGTATCGCCCGACTCCGCGCCTTCCGCGAAACGGCCCGACAAAATCCCCAGCCCTTCGCGGAAGAGCGGCAGATAACTGATCAACCAGATCACCACCGCGGTGATCAAAATGTAACGCCCGACTTTCCCCGCAAGCGAGGGCCGCATGATCACGATGAGCGCGAGCGACGCGACGACGACGCCGACCGCGAGCACGGTGGAGCGGCTGCCGGAGACGGCCATGCCCACGAACAGCGCCGCGGCGGCCGAGGCCAGCTGCCACCTTCTGTAAGGCAAGCGCGCGAGCACCGCGTGGAGCATGAAGGCTGCAACCGCGCTTAGATAATAGACTGAACCGGAGACGAAGGAGAACGGTCCGGCCGGGCGAATTTTCCCGCCGCCGGCTCCGAGTTGCATGCCTTCGCCGAGACCGGCGGTGTTGTTGATGAACGCATCGGGTGAGGCATTAAATTGCGCCGCCATCAGCAGCGCCATCGGCACCATGCCCACGATCGTCCACCAGCCGACGCGCTTTACATCTTCCATGTCCAGCACCGCCGGGATGATGAAGATGAGCGGCAGATGCAGGAAATCCGAGCGCACGCCGTAGGCCGTGATCAGGAGGACGGTCTTCATCACCGCGTACTGGGAGAGCGCGAGAATCCCCGCCGCAGCAGACAAGATCGCGATAATCACGAGCACGATGACGTAGCTATTGAAGGGAAAAATCCGCGCGCGCAGCGCGAGCAGATAAATCAGCAGCACCACCGGATCGCGGATGATGAGCAGCGGCGCGGAGAACTGCGGGATGATCCATTTACGGAGCGCGCCCTCGAAAATCAGCAACGCAAGATAGACCCAGATGAGCCGGCGGATGTTTACGATCGTGCGCGCGGCGTCACCTGCTGATGGGGGCAAAGTCTCGGCGGATTTCACCCGCGCATCCGCGATCGTCGTCATGGCGTCGCTCCATTCTCCATCACTTCTCGTGCCACTTGCACGATGCCTTGGCGATAATTTTCCCAAGTCAGGGTCGCGCTTTTGCACGCCGCCGCCGCCTGCATCGCGACGAGGCGTTCCCGTTCGCGCGCCAGGAGCGCGAGCTTTTCCTCGATCGCTTCCGCGGAGCGGATCGGGACGATGAAACCATCGACGCCCTCGGTGATCAGGTCCGGGCCGGCGGTGTGCGGTGTCGTAATCACGACCAGTCCCTGACTCATCGCTTCGCTTAGGACGAGGCCGAAACCTTCGTGGAGCGAAGGCAGAACGAGGACATCGTGGCGCGCCATTTCCGCGAGAAGTTCGGCATGAGGAAGGGAAGGAATCCAGCGGTATTTGGCGAGCAATGCCGCGCTGGGCACGGCGTCGCTCACACGGCGGCCGATGAGCGTGAACTCGACCATGCCGGCGAGGCGCGCGATCGCGTCGAGGAGGTAGCCGAGCCCTTTCGCCTGGGTAAGCGAACCGACGAAGAGCACGCGCAGCGGTTGCGACGGGTCGTTCGCCGGCCGGGCTTGGCCGGACGAATTCGTGCCGTAGGGAACAACCCGCACCGGCGCCCGAAAGGTTCCGGCGGCGGCGAGGCTTTCCTTCGAAAAACTGCTCGCGGTCACGACGAGATCGGCGAGCGCGAGTTCCTCGTCTTTGCGCTCGAGTTTCGCGGCGCTATCCGCGAGCGCGCCGAGCGTGGGCGCCCACTCCGGATGCAGTTCCGCTTCTTCGCGCTGGAGCTCGCGCACTTTTCGCCAGTAGATGATCGGATGCTCGTAGATGCACTTCAGGCCGCGGCGCTTCGCCTCGCGGAAGGTCGCGAGCGCGCCCGCGTCGTAGGCGTAAACGGCGCTGAGGTTGGAGGCCGGAGCGAGGCGCCAGGCGACGCGCCGATCGAGCGACAGATAAACCGCGTCGACGCTGAAGGGCGCGTTTTCGTCGTTCGTTAGGCGCGACCAGCCGAACTGACCGGCGAGCTGACGTCCCCATTCGCGCCAGGCATGCGTGTGCAAAAAAGGCTCCAGCTCTGCGGGAAAAGACCGCCGCCGGAGCTCGCTCCGGATGTGCCCGGCCCTGCCTAACGAACGATCGAGCAGGCCGCCTTCGCGCCAGTTCACGCAGGTCCAGAATTCCGCAAGCAGACCCGCTTCCGCGAGCGCGAGCGCGGTCTGGCGGACGTTCTGATTCGCGGTCGGATGCGAGAGGAGAATCACGACGCGAGAAACTCGACGAGCGGAAGCTCGTCCCTCCGGAGGGACTCGCTGCCGCGAATCCAGTTTGGCTTAGTGAGCATGAAAAACCTCTAGATAGGCGCGGGCGACAACCGCGGGGTGAAAGCGCGCGAGATGCTCCGGCGCATCCGCCAGCAATTGCGCGCGTTCGTCCGGCTGGTGGAGCACGCGCCCCAGCAAACAAGCGAGGGCCGCCGCATCGCCATTTGGAAAAGTCACTCCGCAAGGCCCGATCGCCTCGGGCAGCCCGCCGCCGCTCGACCCCACCACGACGCAGCCGCCGGCGATTCCTTCCAGCGCGACCACCCCGAACGGTTCGTCGTAGCGCGACGGCACGACCATGATTTTGTGCGCCTGCAACAGCGCGACCAGCTCACGACCGCGCTTCGCTCCGGCGAAGATCACTCGCTCGCCCAGCCCAAGCCGGGCCGCCAGATCCTGCAGGCTGCCCGCTTCCGGCCCATCGCCCACGATCGTTAGGCGCGCCGAGATTTGCGACAGCGCTTCCAGGAGAACTTCGACCCCTTTCTCGGTGACCAGTCGGCCGACAAAAATCAGGTCGTTCGGCCGCTCTGTCGTCGGAAGCCCCGACGAAAAAAGGCGAGCGTCGAAAGGATTCGGGATGACGCGAGACTCCGCAGCGAAGCAAGCTGCGACCGCCCTGCTGATCGCGACGCTCGGCGTCTGCTCGACCACAAAGTGCTTCAGCCGTTGCACGAGATCGAGACCCACAGGCCGCCGGCAGTAGGAACCCTGGTGCGTAAGCACCGTCGGAGTGCGCCGGACCACCGCCGGCCAGAGCGTGCGCAGGCTGAGGTTGTTCTGCCAGAAAATGTCGCACCAACCGAGCAGTCGCCAGAGTTTGCCTAACGATGGCACGCGCTCGACGCGATAAGGGAGCGGCTCCGCCTTTTCACCGCTCGTCTGCGTTACCACCACGACTTCGTGCCCGAGGCGCACGAACTCCTCCGCGAGCAGCGCGCTCACGGTTTCGATCCCGCCGATGCTCGGCGCGAAGGCGTGCGAGGAGATCAGGATTTTCATGGCTGACCGAAACGGCCGAGAACGAAATCGCGCACCCCGCGCAGGCGCGCGCCGACATTCGCGCCCGCTTCCTGCGCGAGCGCGAGCCGGAGGGTGTTGCCGAGCAGCGGCAGCAGGCGACGCCAGGTCGCGCCCAAGCCGAAGTGATGGCGGACCAGGATGAGCGAGTTGCGCGCGAAGAGATAACTGCGTAGCGCGCTCGCGGTGGCGGTGCCCGGATTCGTCACCACGGCGCCCCAGATCATCGCGACTTTCCAGCCGCGACGCGCGGCGCGCACGCCGAGTTCATGTTCGTCGCCATAGGCGAAATAGCGTTCGTCGAAGCCGCCGATTTCCGCGAGACATTCCCGGCGCACAAGCATGAGGGTGCCGTGCGGCGCGTCCACTTTCTGAGCGGTGCCGCGGGGTTGCGGCGCGACGGTTTGGGGAAAAATCCCGCGCTGCGGGGAGAGCCGCGCGACGTATGGCTCATGGTACTGCGGACAGGCGATGCCGAGTTGCGGATCGACGATTGCCGCGTCCAGGAGCATGCGCAGGCAATCCGGCGCGGGGTCGGAATCGTGTGCGCTGATGAAGCAAAACGGCTGCGCTTCGTCATGCAGCCAGGCGCGCAGACAGACGTTGAGCGCGCCACCCCAGCCGCGATTTTCCTTTAGCCTAACGACTGCGACATCCGACGGGAGATCACGCTGGAGCTCCGCGAGCGCGGCCGGCTTCGCGTCGTTGTCCATGACCGTGAGGTCGAGCGGCACGCCCTGCGCGAGAAACGCGCGCACGGTTGCGGCGCAGGCCTGCGGCGCGTTCCAATGCACAACGAGGAGCTTCGCCGTCGTCATGATTGGAGCGCCTCCGCGACAGTCTCGGCGAGCCGCGACGAGGAGGCGTTGGCGCGATACCATTCGTAGGTCGCCTGCGCGATCGCCGGGCGCGCGCTTTCGCTCGGAAGATTCGCGATCGTGAAGGGACCGGGCAATCCGTCGGCGATGGGTAAAGCAGTTGCCGGAAAAACCGGGATCACCCCATGCGCGCAACAGGCCGCGAAGCTGGTCGATTTCAGGATGGCTGAGATCGGCGCGGCGGTCTCGAAGTAGTCGACCCAGCCATAAGCGGTCTGCGCCAACACGACGGAAGCTTCTGCCGCGGTGACCTCGGGAAAATAGTGCTCGTCATCGAGCTGACCACGAATCTCCGGCAAATCCGCGCCGCCGACGACGAACAGCTCGCCCCCGCCAGGAAAAGAGCGGAGCGAACGCCGAATGAGCTCCGTGCCACCACAGATAATCCAGCGCTGCGGATCGCGCAGGGCAACTTGCTCAACGCTCAAGATCGGTTCGCCAAAGGTTGAAACCACCGGCCTCACGAGCACGCGCGCGGCCGGCGAAAGCTCGCGCAATTTCTCCGCCATCGTCGCGCTGCTCACGATACAAACGGCGGAGCGCTCGGCGATCGCGCGCGCAATTCGTTTCTGAACTGGTTGCAGCCAGAAGGCGCTGCCGCGCCACGAACTCGAAGCATAGAGCTCATGGAAAACGGTGGTCAAACGCGCGCCTGTTTTCTGCAACTGATCCAGCTTCCCCGGCAGCCACGTCGGCACGCCGCGGCGGTGATACCCGTAATTCACATAATGCAGAACCACCGCGTCGGCGTGCGGCGGTCGCCAGTTCTGCCCCGCCACACTCGCGCCGGTGACGAACTCCGTGCGATAGCCATGTGCGCGTTCCAGTTCCACGGCGAGGATACTCGCGTAGTCGCCGACTCCTTCCCGACTGCCGGGCGCGCGCGGAACGATCTGCAAAAGCGTCTTCACTGGCCTAACGAGTCGAGGGCGGCCCGGTATTTTTCGATCGTGGACGCGGCGATTTCATCCCAACGATAGCGGCCCGCGAGCTCCCGGCAGTTCGCGGCGAGCGCTTCGTATTCCGAGAGGGGAAGCGAGAGGATCTCGAGCGCGCGTCTTGCCATTTTCTCCGGATCGCCGACCGGCGTGCGCAGATCCACGGGTAAAATCTGGCGCGGTCCCGGCACGTCGTAGGCGAGCGTGGGCAGACCGGCGGCAAGCTGCTCGAGCACGGCGAGGCCGAAGCCTTCGATGTAACTCGGGAAAAGCGCGAGGGTGCAATCCGCGAGAAGCGCGGGCAGCTCCGCGGCGGTGTATTTCGGCCGGCAGGTAACGCGCCCGCGGTCGCTCACGCCGAGTTCCGCGCGCACGGTAGCTTCCTCAAACATCGTGCCGAGAAAGAGAAACTCCGTCTCCGGTTTCTCGCGCCAGATCGCTTCGAGCAGCCGCGGCCAGTCGCGCGAGCCCTTGCGGTAACTCCAGACGCCGATGAAGCAGATTTTCGGCGCGCGCAGCCGCGCGGGCGCAGGCGACGCCGCGTCGCCGAGGGCAGCGCGGAAGCGGTCATTCAAGCCGTAGGGCTCGACCACGGCGGGGGCGCGAATCGACGGATCGCCCGCGAGCGCGACGCGCTCGTCCTCGTTAGGCACGTTGAGGAGATCGCAGACGGTGACCGCGCGGTCGTTGTTGCCGCGGAAGCGGCGATCGAGCGTGCCGTGGAAAATGCGGCCGAGAAAAGTGCCCTGCGATTTCTCCGGCCAGCGCTTCTCCGCTTCGCGCAGAAAGTCATCGTAAAGCCGGAAGAGACCGACGGAACGCGCGACGAAAAGACCGCGAAAACCGAGGTCGCGTTTCGCGAAGGGCAAGGTCCCGACGAGGCAGTCCACGACGTCAAAACGCGCAACATTTTCCCGCACAAAAGCCGCGGCACGGCGCGGGAAAAGCGCGGTGCGCAGAGTCGAGATGACGCTCGACCCAGACTCGCGCGGGAAAGCGTCGGTCAGGCAAAATTTCTCCACGATGTGACCGGCACGGGTCCATTCCTCCGCCAGCTCCATCCAGACGCGCGAGGCGCCGAGACGGGCGTCCCACGGCAGATTCACGATCGCGAGAATGCGAAGCGGCGCGCTCACGAGGTCGTCCAAAATTTGTGCCGTACCGGATTCACATAATGCCGGAGGACGAGGTCGGGCCCCGCGTAGCGGTCGGGGTAAATCGTCTGGTCGTCGAGCTGAAGGACGTACTTGCCCGGGTCGAAGGGCTGGGCGCCGTTCGCGTGCAGGACGAGGTGCACGAGCGTCTGATTGGTGAAGAAAATCGGCTCATCCGCGAGGGCCTCATAGCGTTCGATGCCTAACGACCAATCGAGTTTCTGAAAGAGCAGGAGCAGGCCGGAATTGACCGGGCGTGCGGACTCGCTAGGCGAACGAAAGACCCGCAGGTCCGCGGAGTTCTCGTGACAGTCCGGCAGATAATAGGCCGGCGCGTCTCGGCGCGCTGCCCGCTCGACTAGAGCAGCGGCGCCGGGGAAAAAGAGGATATCGGAGTCGGCATAAAGGACCGGCTCGTTCGTGCGCGGAAGCGACATGATCAGACCAAGCTGCCGCCCGAGCGGATGCGTCGTGACGTAGCGACGAAACTTTTCCGGGAGGTCGGGCGGCAATCCTTCGCCTCCCGGTTCAACCCGGACGGCGGGATCGAGGCGTTGCAAAAGCCGGATGCTCGCTTCCGAATGCGAGCCATCGGAAACGACATGGTAGCCGGTCGGTCGCCCGACGTAGCGCAGAAAGGACCGAATCGAGCGAACCTGCTCCGGGAGGGACGCTTCGTTGGAATAAGCGTAAACGCGGAAGGGCACCGAGCGCGGCGGAATGACGGGGCGCCTCACGATCGCGGGAAGGAGCGCCTGGTAGGCTTTGCGCCGCCAACCGCCTTCGAGACGGGCGAAGTGATACCCGAAGTTAGGCAGCCACATGAGCGCGCGCCTCCTCTCCGAAACGGAATCCGTGGAAGCTCAGGCCGATATTGAGAAGCAGACTTGGGATCGCGGAGACGAGGTTAAAAGTCAGGACTCCGGTGACGGTCGAGAAGTTAACAAACGGAATCAGCGCGACCTGCGTGGTGAGCGTGAGCGGGATGTAAAGCCAGGAGCCGGTGATCCACGCGCGCGAGGCGTTGAGCGCCCAGAGCGTGCTCGCGACCATGTTCAGCGTCGCCGCGGCGACCATGAGCAGGAGTTCGTGCTGGAGGTGGCTATAGCGATTACCGAGGATGAACAGGAACTCGTTAGGCAAAAGGGTCGCGCCCGCGAGGACGACGAGACCGAAGAGGATAACGCCGCCCACGATGCCCGCGTAGAGCAGGCGGAGCCGGCCGCGTTCCTGGCAGCGGGCGAAGGCGGGCGCGAAGATGTTGGCCATCAGGCTCCCGAGAACCGTGAAAATCATCGCGAGCCGCCCGAGCGCGCCGACTTCCGCGACCGAGCCAGCGCGATGCCCGAGGAAGCTAATGAGCAGAATCGTAATCTGACCCTGGAGGCAGTAAAAGATCGCGTTTGGCGCCTGGTTCCGAATGAAGCCAACCATCGCCTTCCGGTCGTCGGCATTCTCCGGAGCCTGCAGATCGACGACCTGCGCCGCGTAACGGCGCATCAGGAGGTATTGGAAAAGCAACGTCGCCGCGCCCACGAGAGCGGCCGCCGCGGCGTTCAGGAAAACGAACGCGAGCAGGACGAGCGCGAGGAGACGCGCGATCGAGCCGGAGAAATCGATCACCTGGATCTGGCGCACATCGGACCGGAGCCGCGGCACGACCTCGAGCACGCCTAACGACAGCTGCGCGAACAAGCCGGCGAGGACCGCACCGATGATCAGCAGGGTGTAACTGAGCGACGCGCCGTTTTTCGTGAGCATGAGATAAAGCAGCGGCGTGATCACCAGGATCGAAACCGCCCCCAGCGTTCGCCGCAGCCGCAATCCGGTGCTGATCAGTTCGCCGAAGCGCCGGCCGTCCTGCCAGACCTTGCCGCCGATTGAGACCATCCCGATGCTGATGCCGATATCGGCGAGAATGTTGAGCGTGCCCTGCATCGTATTGGCGATAGTGAAAAGGCCGTATTCCGATTGTTCCAACCGGCGCACGAGCAGAATGCCGCTCGCGAAACCGATCGCCTGCACCGCCGCCTGCACCGAGGCGAAGCGGCCCACGACCCGTGCGAAACCCAGAGCGCGTGCGCGCGGGTGAGCCGCCGGCGCGGGAGTCACGGTGGCCGACTCGGGAGAAATCATGACGCGACTGTCAGCCTGACGAACGCGCGAGAGGCGCGACCGAGCCACGGCCGATGGCTAGACGTGATGTCCGTGTTCTTGGCCTGTCTGACGAAAAGGACTCTCAACGCCAGCCGGTGCCGGCGTCGGCACAGCCGGCGAAGTGTTATAATACTCGGCGTATTGGTAGTAGTAATACTCCGGCAGAGAAGTATCGACGTAGTTCAGAATCACGCCGGCCACATTCACCTGCCGATTATAGAGAAGCTCCAGCGCCTTCTTCGTCAGACGCGCCGAAGTGTAGGAGAGGCGGACCACGAAGAGCGTGGCATCAATTTTCGGCGCGAGGCTGGTGGTGTCATCGGCCGCGAGAATCGGCGAGCTATCGATGATGATGTAGTCGAAGTGGTTGTAGATGTCCTTGAGGAAGGTATCGGTCGATTCGCGCAGGAGATGTTCGCTCGGTTGCGAGATGGTGTTCCCGCGCGGGAGAATCGAGAGACTCGAGAGCGAAGTCGGAACGATAACTTCCCGCCAACCCACCTCCTGTTTTAACACTTCCGAGAAGCCGATCTTCGATTTGATCTCGAAAGCTTCACGCAAGGCACCGCGGCGCAGATCGCCGTCGATCAGGAGCGTCTTGGCACCGGAGAGGGCCATGGTGATGGCCAGGTTCGCCGAGATCGTAGACTTACCCTCGTTAGGCACCGAGCTGGTGACGAGCAGCGTCTTCGGCCGCGGCCCTTCATAGGGCATGAAGAAGATCGAGGAACGAACGTTCCGATAAGACTCGGCGAAAATGTGGCGCGCGTCATCTGCCTGGAGTAGCGAAACTTTGCCCTTGGTTTTCTCCTTCGGGATCTGGCCAAGGATGTTTTCGTTAAACTGGTGCTGGAACTCGCTGAAGGAGGCCATGCGATCGTCGATGCGATCGAGCAACACGAGGATAAGCAAACCGACGAAAGCCCCGAAGCCAAAACCGATGAGGAGGCTCTTGATCATCCCGGGGCGGACCGACGCCGGCGCGGTCGCGTTCTCCATGATTCCAACCTGGTCGCCACCGTCGACTACCTGGGAGACGTTCACGTCTTTCAGGCTGTTCGTAAGGCGATCGTAGAGCGTCTTCTGGCGGTCGACCTTGTCCTTGATGCGGTTGAACTGCGCGAGGCGCTGGCTGAGATCGAGGGCTTTCTTCTCCCACTCCGAGATGCTCGACTGGAGATTCTCCATCTGCTTGCCGATCGATTTGCGGCGCGTCTCGAGTTTCTCCACGGCGTCTTGGCGATAAAGCTGGATGAGCTTTTCCTGCTGATCGATCTGGTCGTTCAGCTTAATGATCTTCGGATGTTTGGGACGCAGATCCTTCGCGAGGGTTTCGCGCTGCGCCTTCAGGAGCTGCACGGATTGTTTCGCTTTCAGGTAGTCGCCTTCCGGCCCGACATCAGCGAAGGGCATACCCTCGTTAGGCGCGGGACTGGAACTGTCGCCGGACCGGGGCGTGACCTGCTGGCGGTCTAGATTTTGATCGAGATCGAGCAGGCTCAGAAGATCGTATTCTGTCTTCAAGCGGGCGTATTCCTGATTCAACTTCACGAGATACGCGGCGGCACTGTTCCCTTCGCCCTGAATCAATCCGATGTTGTTATCCTTCTGATATTCCAACATCTCGTCTTCGCCGTTGCGCAGGTCTTTCTCGACTTGGATGAGCTGCTCCGTGATCGCCGTGGTGACATGACTGCCCTCATCTGCGCGCATGCCTTTCTTCACGTTGAGATACTTCTGCATCGCGGCGTTAAGGTACGCCTGGGTGTAATCCGGAGTTACGCCCACGGCTTCGAGCTCGAAGATGGAGGTGCGCGGGCGCTGCGTGACGGTGATCTCGACCTTGGACGGCGGCAGTTCCGGATGCGTGGCGCGGACGATCGCTTCCGCGCCCTGATGCACTTCTTCGCTCTGCATCAGCTGAATCTGCGTGCCGTAGAAGTTGTTCGTGTCTTCGCTGTAAACCGCGTTCTGGCTCAGGTTGAGCTTGCCCGCGACCATCATCTTGCTCGTCGAGAGAAAGGCGTTCGGCGCCTGATAAATCATCCACGCCCCCACGAAAAGACCGAGACAGATGGTGAGCACCGGGATCCACCAGCGCCGCAAAAGCAACGCCTTGTAGCGATGGATGCGAGTGATGATCGCCGTCGTGATCGTGGCGGGGGTCGAACGTTCGAGAGCCGGAGTCTGCATAGTTAGAAATTGATCAGGCGCTGCGCGACGTAGATCTGGTCGTCCGGCTGCACGACCACGTCTTCTTCCGAGTGTCCGCCTTCGATGACTCGCTTCATGTCGACAACGAAATCTTTGCCACCCTTGCGCGTCACTTTGACTTTACGTTTATCGGCAAAGTCACCGAAGCCTCCGGCCCGAATGACAGCCTTACTCACCGTATAGGTTTCATCGGTCGGAATCTCCTGGGGGCCCTGCGACTTCACGGCGCCATAGACATAGACCTTGCCGCGAGACTTCTCGCTGACCTTGTCGACCGCGAGGATCACGGTCGCGTGATAGTAGTAATCCTTCTCCAGCGCAGACTTTATATTGTAAGCCAAGTCACGGCAGGTCTTACCCGCGGCGGTCACGAGACCAATGTAAGGAACTTCCAACTCACCGTTGTCATTGATGCGCAGGTGCTGGGATTCTCCATCGCGATCCTCGACGACACGGAAGCTGACATAGTCATCGGAACCGAGGCGCTTTTTGTCATCCAACACTGCCATAGAGTTGGTGCGCATGACCGTGTCGCTGGTCGAAGGCTCGACCGCGGAGGCGCGAGGGATAGCCGGAAGCGACGAGGAACTATCTTGCGCGGAGACGCTCCGCCCTTGCAGAAGGGCCAAAGCGAAAAGGGTGCATAAGATAAGAGGTCGCTTCATAGGTGCATCGGGGGGATTCTAGAAACTGTAGGTGCCGTCCAGGGAGACGCGGTTCTGTTTGTAGTCGCGGAGCGGCTGGTCGGACTGCTTCTGGGTGTATTGGTAGCGCAGGCCGAGGGTGACATGCTTGGTGAACTGGTAGCCCAGAGCAATCGCACCGCCGTAGCGCTGGATGTGCTCGGAGAAGATGCCGCCGGAGTCATCACCGTCTTCGTAGAAGAGTTCGGTCGAGATGAGGGTGTGGTTCACGATGTTCCAGGTCGCGGTGTGGCGCACATAATTCAGCGCGATAAAGTTCGAGTTTACGCCGAGTTGCGACTCATGACCGGCCGAGAGAGTCTGGAAGATGTTCGCGTTGATCCGGTGCGAGAGAAGGACGTTCGCGTAGAAGTCGTTGGAGTCGCTGCTGTCCTGGACGAAGCCCCCGCCGTCAAAGTTAATCATCTGATAACCAGCCGAGGCGCGAAGCTTGAGGTAGTTAGTGATCTGGGTTTCGACGAAAGGCCCGGCCGAGTAGGTGACCGAATCGTTCAGGAAATTCTGGTCGTAGTAGTTATAGACGGCGGAGGCTTCGATGCCGCCGCCGGTCGTGGAGGTGAAGGCAAAGTAGGAGCTAAAGGTGAGCTCCTCCGCATTGCGATTGAGGTAATCGAAGGTGCTGGTGGTCGAAACGTAGTTGTAATGGTCATAGCCAAAGGTGAGGACCGCCTTATTCAAATCCCAGAGGACGGAGATGCCGGCGGTATTCTCAAAACGGCCGTAGTCGACGACGTTGCTGAGCTGCAACTGCCCGACCGGGTCCTGCTGAAGCGAGAAGCGATCGTGCAGATTGATCCGAAAATCCTGAATGAAGATATCGAAGGAGAGCTGGGAGCCTGGCTGGATGAGAACGCCGTTGGTGTTGGCGTTCGGGTGATCGAGGTAAAAGGCGTACCCGATGCCAAGATCGAGCTTGAGGGTGTTTAGCTGTGTGACAGGCCAGATCGCGTCGATGTTAAACTGCGGACGGATGATGATGTCTTCCTGCTTGTTCGTCTCCGCGAGATTGATGTTGTCGTTATACTCGATGCCGGTGGTGATGCTGAAAAGGAAGCGAACCGGACCCGCGAGGAGATTGTAGGGAATCTGCTCGGTGGACTGGCGGCGCGCAGTGGCGGCGGCCTCGCCGGCGAGCGATGGGCGAACGGCTTCCTGAGCCCGGCTCGCGGGAGCGAGCACGCACAGGGAGATAAAAGTCAGCACAGTCAAAACGAATGCGCTTTTGTGGATGGTGGAGTTCATACTCAAAGAGAGTCGATCGCGGATTCTAAGTTAGCAGATGCGATACCAAGTTCGGATTAAGCTCAAGGACGCGCCCGCGCGGAGGCGGCGAATCCATTGTTGTGGGAAGGATTGAGGCATCCGACGTGGGGTGGTTGAAGTAGCTTCCGGCCCGGCCGGTTCTGCGGGGTCTTTTAATGGGCAGGATGCCCCCGAGCAAGAAAAATCGAGACCGGTTCGGGGGCTGGTTTGCCCCGGACCGGACCGCCCTTCACTACGGTGGGTCGCCCGCGGTTTACTGGTGAGGCAGTTACAAGCTCGCGCGAATGGCGTCGAGCTGGCCGGCCGAGCCGAGCTTCTCGTTCTTGTGCGCGATGAAGTTCGCGTATTCCTCGACGAAGATTTTACCCGGCGGACGGAAGTCGAATTGCTCCGGATGATCGCGGAAAAACTCGCGGTGCACTCGCGTCCAGACGAGGCGGCCATCGGTGTCGATGTTTACCTTGGTGACGCCGAGCTTGGCGGCGGGGAGGTATTCGTTTTCGTTCACCCCGCGCGCGGAAGGATCGAGCTTGCCGCCAGCGGCGTTGATGCGCTCGACTTCTTCGACCGGCACGCTCGAGCTGCCGTGCATCACGATTGGCGTGCCCGGGATCCGTTTCTGGATTTCTTCGATGACGTTAAAATGCAGCCCCTGTTTCCCCTGAAACTTGTAGGCTCCGTGGCTCGTGCCGATCGCCGCCGCGAGCGAGTCGCAGCCGGTGAGCTTTACGAACTCGACCGCTTCCTCGGGATTCGTGAGCGAGGCGTGGCCTTCGTCGACCTTGATGTCTTCCTCGACCCCGCCGAGCTGGCCGAGCTCTGCTTCGACGCTGATGCCCTTCGGATGCGCGCGTGCGACGACGCGCTTCGTGATCGCCACATTTTCCTCAAACGACTCGTGGCTGGCGTCGATCATGACCGAGCTATAGAAGCCGGAATCGATGCAATCGTAGCAGGTCTCTTCGTCGCCATGATCGAGGTGGACCGCGAAGATCGCCTCGGGGAACATCACCTCCGCGGTGCGAATAAGTGCTTCCAGCATCCTTTTATCGGCATATTTCCGCGCGCCCTTCGAGAGCTGGATGATGAAGGGCGCTTTGCTCTGTACGTTCCCGCGGAAGAGCCCGAGGATCTGCTCCATGTTGTTAACGTTGTAGGCGCCGACCGCGAATTTTCCGTAGGCGACTTTGTAGAGTTGTTTGGTGGTGACGATCATGGCGCGGGCATTCTCGGCTGCGAAGCCTTTCGGGGTCAACTCCAGACAGTGTGGAAAGGCGCTCTCGGGGAGCGGCCACGCTTTCGCATCGGAAAGCCTGTCACCTTCGCTCAGGGTGACATGACGCAGGAGGAGGCGCTGCGAACGATCCGTTATCCGTCGTTGTGCGCCGCCGGCAGCATCACGTTCACGGAAGTGCCGCGCGGGTCGGAGTCGATATCGACACGGCCGTTGTGATCAAACACCGTGCGTTTCACGATCGGTAGACCGAGGCCCATGCCGCGGGCTTTCGTCGTGCAGAAGGGCGAAAAAATCTTGTCGCGCAACTCGGCGGCGATGCCGCTCCCATTGTCCTGGACCGTGACCATGACGCCGCTGGTGTGCGAACCTTCCTGGATCGATTTCGCGGAGAGCGTGATCTGCGGCTTTGACCGCCCCGAGCTGGCTTCGGCCGCGTTCGCCACGAGATGCGCGAACGCTTCCGCGAGCGCGGT
>JBBSUP010000011.1:0-49891 GCA_038234295.1 Chthoniobacterales bacterium | reverse complement strand
GAGGAAGACATCGGCGTCGCCAAACTTAATGATCCGCCAGGCTTCGCCGATGGCGTTGTTCGAAGTCGCGCAGGCGGTGACGATGCACATGTTCGGCCCGCGCAGGCCCCATTCCATCGAGATGAGGCCGCTGGCCATGTTGCTGATGAGCATCGGGATGGTGAACGCGGAGACGCGACCGGGACCTTTGTTCACGAGGGCGCTGTGCTGGTCTTCGAGCGTCTTCAGGCCGCCGATGCCGCTGCTGACGAGGACGCCGAAGCGATCACGATCGACCTTCTCGAGATCAAAGTTCGCATCCGCCATCGCGCCTTTCGCCGCGGCCATCGCGAAGTGGGTGAAACGATCCGTGCGCTTGTGTTCCTTCGGATTATTGAAGACCGGTTTCGGATCGAAGTTGCGAATCTCGCCGCCGATTTTGCAGTCGTAGCCGGTGGTATCGAAATTGGTGATCGTGTCGACGCCGCTCCGTCCTTCGAGGAGATTTTTCCAGAAGGTTTCGAGCTCGTTGCCCAGGGGCGTCGCGACGCCCATGCCGGTGATGACTACTCTGCGATCCATGGGAAAATAGTGACGAGTGACGGGTGACAAGTGACGAGCAAATTCGGCGCGCCGCTGAGAAACTCATCACTCATCACTCGTCACTTGTCACTTTCCTCACTGCGTGCCCATGCCGACGCTCTGGACGGTCTGGAAGAGCTTACCTTCGGTTTTAATCGAGGGCGCGATGATGATCTCGGTTTGCTGAAATTGCGGCAGCGAACTGGCACCAACGTTGCCCATGCAGGTGGTGATGGCGCCGACAAGATTTTGCGAGCCGTCGTCCACTTCCGCCGGGCCGAAGAGGATCTGCTTGAGCGAACCCGTGGCGCCGACCTTGATCCGGGTGCCGCGCGGGAGATTGGCGTGCGGCGTGGCCATGCCCCAATGGTAACCGGCGCCGGGCGCTTCGTGCGCCTTGGCAAATGCGCTCCCGACCATGACGGCGTCCGCGCCGCAGGCGAGCGCCTTGCAGACGTCGCCGCCTTTGCTCATGCCGCCATCGGTAATGATCGGCACGTAGCGCGCGGTTTTTTTGAAATAAGCGTCGCGCGCCGCGGCGCAATCGACCGTCGCCGTCACCTGCGGCACGCCAAGGCCGAGGACGCCGCGCGAAGTGCAGGCCGCGCCGGGACCGACGCCGATGAGGACCGCGGACGGTCCGCATTCCATGATCTCGAGGGTGGCGTCGTAGCCGACGGTGTTCCCGACGATCACCGGGATTTTCATTTCCCGGCAGAACTTCGAGAGATCGAGCGACTGATATTCCGACGAGACGTGACGTGCCGTCGAGACCGTGCTTTGGACCACGAAAATATCCGCGCCCGCTTCCTGCGCGATCGCGCCGAAATTGTCCGCCCGCTGCGGGATCGAGCTCACGGCAACGCGGATTCCGGCGTCTTTCATCTCTTTCACGCGCGCGCGGATGAGATCTTCCTGCACCGGTTCTTGGTAAATCTTCTGGAGCAGCGCGGTGATCTCCGCCTTGTCCGCTTCAATGATTTTTTGCAGCACTTCCTCGGGATTTTTATAACGCGTCTGCACGCCTTCGAGATTGAGCACCGCGAGACCGCCGAGCTTCCCCATCGCGATCGCGAATTTCACGTCGACCACGCCGTCCATCGCGCTCGCGAGGATCGGAATTTTGAATTCCAACGGCTCCGCATCCTTGCGCCCGAGGCGCCAGGTGATGTCGACTTCGTTGGGGTTAATCGTCACCTGCCCGGGGACGAGCGCGATCTCGTCGAAACCGTAAGTGACGCGAGCTTTTCGATTACGGCCAATCCACATTCCCATGGTTAAATTCGATCCAGTTTAAAGCGTTCGTTGAGGCTGCCACAGCGGGGACAGCGTGGGAGCAGCGTCGCCGTTCGATCTTCAAATTCGAAGGCGCAAATCACGCACCGCAACCGGTGGCGCAGAGCGCGCTGTTCACGGCGGCGCCGATTCCACTCGCCCACTATCCAGAGGAGAAAAACCGCCGCAAGAAAAAGCAGCAGATAAATCGTGACCAGCGCCGCGAGGCTGACTCGAATCACGGTGCGCGCTCCGCGGCGGGCGGGAGCGCGAGGTCGCTCCCGAAGTTGAGCGTCGCGGTGGCCCAGGTCAGCTTTTCGTTAGGCGCAACCGGAAGGGTCTCCGGGCGGAACCGCGAAAGCGCAAGGGCGCGACGCACCTCTGCATCGAGCGCAGCGTCACCGGAAGAACTCTCGAGGAGCGCGTAGCGAACAACGCCGGCGCCGTCGACCGCGACGCGGAAACGCGCATCCTCAGGAGCTGCGCGGAGAGCGGCGTGGAACTGGAGCGGCGGCGCGGTGAAAGCGGCGTCTTTGAGCGCACCGGAGAAAAGCAGCGTGCTCGGGGCCACGATGGGCGGCGGTTCCGCGGCGGCGGTTTGCATCGGCACCGGACCGGGCGGCAGCGCGGCCGGTTCCGCTGCCTGCTCTGGGAGAGATGGCAACGGCCGCAAACGCGGCGGCACCGCGACATAGGATGGAATGTGGGCGAGTCGCGGCAGTTGGTAAGCGCGCGCGTCGGCCGGACGCTGGGTCTCTGAAACCAACGCCGGATCTTCGGCAGCGAGCCAGCGCAGAAAGGTGCGACCTTCCTCAGTATTTGGAGCAATCACGCTGACCCGCGCGGGCGGCGGCAGAAGCGAAATCGTCGGCGGATAGATGACCTGAAACAGTAAAAAGCAAAGCCCGTGCAAGCCTAACGACGCGAGCAAAAAACCGGCGATCGCGAGCTTCCGCCGGCGGGGACGTTCCCAGTGGAAAAGGAGATTCCCGTGTGGCGGAACGTAGGCACTCGCGCTCACGGCTGCGGGGTGGTGGCGAGCGCGACGGAGGTGATGCCGCGCTCGAGCGCGGCGTTTGTCACCGCCATCACGAGGTCGTAGGAAGCGGTCCGGTCGGCTTTGATCACGACCGAGCGGCCTTCGCGTTTCGTCTCATCGAGCGCCGGCCCGAGCTGCGCGAGCGTGACCTTTTGATCGCGCAAATAAATCGCCGGGCTCGGCCCGCCAGTGATGCTGACGATCTGCTGGTTCGGCTGCGGGCCGAGGGTAAAACGCGAGAACGGCACGGTCACAGAGATGCCCGGCTGCAGGACGAAGTTCGAGCTCAGCAGCAGAAAAAAAATGAGCAGAAAAAGAACGTCGAGGAGCGGAAAAACGTAGAGCCAGCCGAAGCTGATGTTGCTCGTGCGGGAGAGCTTCATGGACTCGTTAGGCTGGATTTACTAAGGCCCATTTAGCGGAAGAGAGAGCCCACCAGCGCGTCATCCCGAGCAAAGCGCAGCGCAGCCGAGGGATCCCGTGGGGTTTCGTCGAAGCTTTCGCACAGGCGCTTCCCGGCAGCTCGACGGGATCCCTCGACTGCGCCTTCGGCTCCGCTCGGGATGACACGGTGTAGCACCGCTGCTAACGCTCGGAACGTCGTTCCGCAGCCGTCTTACTTTGCGCTTCCTGGAAGCTGATGATTTCCGCAGAGGGGCCGTGATCGGTGAGCATGTGGACGACTTCAATCCCGGCGCGTTCCATGTCGTGGAGCAGCGTATTCACCCGCGCGGAAAGATAGCTGTAGCCGACGAAAGTAGGGGTAGCGACCACGAGCCCCGCAGCCGTGGTGAGCAGGCTCTTATAGATCCCGGTCGATAACTCTGTGACCGTCGCGTAGCCACCATTCGACGCGACCAATCCGAAGGCCTCGATCATCCCCGTGACTGTGCCTAACAACCCAATCAGCGGCGTAAGATAAGCGAGGGTGGCGAGAACGCCGAGGAAGCGCTCGAGCTTCGGCACTTCGAGCTGGCCGGCTTCCTGCACGATCTCGCGCAACTCCGCGCGCGGGGCGTCGTGCCGGATAATGGCGGAGTGAATCACGCGTGCGACCGGGCCGGGCGTGCCCGCGCATTCGTGCAGCGCCTCGGCGAAATTGCGGCGCTGGACCAGGTTGGAGAGCCCCTGCAGAAACTCGCCCACGTGGATCGCAGCGCGATGGAAATAAAAGAGGCGCTCGGCGAAAATCGCGATCGCGATGATGCTGCACACCAGGATCGGCCACATGAGGAGACCACCCTTCTGGATGTAATCGATCATGTGTGAACCTGTTAACTCCCTTTATCGCCGCTGGCAAGTGGCGCGGGATTTTTCGCCTAACGAGTAAAGGTGAAGGGCGGGCGCCGCGCACTTGTCATCCCGAGCGGAGCGGAGCGCAGCCGAGGGATCCCGTGGGGCTTCGTGGAAGATTTCGCACAGACGCTTCCCGGCAGCCCGACGGGATCCCTCGACTGCGTCCCGCATCCGCGGGACTCCGCTCGGGATGACGCGGAGTGATTGGCTCTCTCCTATCGGTGTGCTCGGCGTTTCGGCGGTGGAGAAGTATTTTTTGGCGTGGTGCGACCGAGCAGATTGCCGGCGCCGTCGAACACCGCGTAGCCGCTCGCGCGTCCTTCGCCGTCGAAGCTGTAAACAAACCGGTGCATGACCTCGTCGTTTTTATCCAACTGCGATTCTTCGGCGAGGCGGCCGGCGGTGTCGTAGCGATAGAGCGTTTTGAAACGCAGAGCGCCGTTTGCGGCAAAGACGCGCCCGCTCGCGTAGCGACCTTCGTCATCGAGCGTGTAGATGATTTTCCCGCCCGGTTTGCCTTTCGCGGTGGTCGTGGTCGCGACCGATTCGTGCATCGCGTTATCGATCCGGTAAACGGTTTTCGACCCGTCCGGATTCATCGTCATAGTCACGCGGACGGTGTCGTCACTCGATTGCGCACAGACCCAGCCGGCGACGCGAAAAAACGCGACCAAAGTGAAAAGCGCGAAGGAGCTCCGGAAGATCACGGTGAAAGAAGAAGCTAAGCAGCGAAGAAAAAGCATGCAATCGGGCATTAAATTGTTTGACCGCGTGAAATCCAAGTGGTTTAAAATGGGGCGTAATGGATTAATGTGGAATAATCCGCGTACTCATGGATCCGGTCTCTTCATCTCTCGTCTCCTTCGTTGGAGATCCTCAGCTTAAGCTGGATGACAAAAACCGGGTCACCGTTCCCTCTGCCTGGCGCCGAATCGCCGACACCAAGGAGTGGTTGCTCGTCCCCGATCCCGGCCGGAATTGCCTCCTCGTGATGACCCCGCCCGCTTTCGCCGCGGCGATCGCGAAAGCTCATGCGCTGACAACGACCTCGGAGCTCGAAGTGCGGAGATTTCTCCGGATGCTCCACGCGCAGACGCGGCACGGCGCGCCGGATACGCACGGACGGCTCGTTTTGCCGCAGGATTTTTGTGAAATGTTCGCGCTCCAAGACGAGGTCGTGCTCGTCGGAAACGAAGGGCGTTTCGAGGTCTGGAACGTCGCGCGCTGGCAGGAAACCGCGGCGGCGGACCAGAGCGTTTTCGATCATGTCAGCAACCTTATCGGGCTCTAGCGGACGCGAAAGAAAATGAATGCGTTGTTATTCGAACGGCCCATCCGGTTCTCGACCGGGCCGCTCGTCATCATGGAGGAGGCGCGGGCAATGGAGGATTTTAGCTATCATCGGCCGGTCCTGGTGACCGAAACGCTCGAGCTGCTCGCGCCCCGCGCGGGCTCGCTCATTCTCGATGGGACCTGCGGCGGCGGCGGACACACCGAGGCAATTCTGCAGGCGGGCGCGGATGTGCTCGCGCTCGATCAGGACCCGGACGCGCTTGAGTTCGCGGGGGCGCGCCTGACGAATTTCGGCGGCCGCGTCACTCTGCAGCGCGCGAATTTCCGCGAAACCGGCGAGGTCCTCGACCGGCTCGGGATTTCCAGCGTCGGCGGCGCGGTGCTCGACCTCGGCGTTTCCTCGCGCCAGCTCGAGAACGGCGATCGCGGTTTCAGTCTCATGCGGAACGGCCCGCTCGACATGCGGATGGACCCGCGCCGGGAGCTCACCGCCGCGGAGGTGATCAATAGCTACACCGAGGAAGAACTGAAGCGCATTTTCCGCGAGTTCGGGGAGGAGCCGGCCGCGCGCCGCGTCGCCAGCCAGATCGTAAAAACGCGCAAGGAAACACCCTTCCGCGAAACGCTCGCGCTCGCGAAAGCGATCGAGAAAATCGTCGGCCGCCACGGCCGCCGGCATCCGGCGACGCAAATTTTCCAGGCACTGCGGATGGAGGTGAATGACGAACTCGGCGCGCTCGCCGCCGGCCTCGAAGCGATCGCCGCACGGCTCGAACCGGGCGGCCGGTTTGCCGTCATCACCTTTCACTCGCTCGAGGATCGGATCGTGAAAAATTTCTTCCGCGACCGGAGCCGCGCCTGGCTCGATCGCCCGGAATGGCCCGAGCCACGGCCGAACCCCGACCACCAATTTTCGCTCGTCACGTCGAAGCCGATCGAGCCCGACGCGATCGAGCAACGGAGCAACCCCCGCTCGCGCAGCGCCAAGCTCCGCGTGGCCGAAAGGATCGAATGAATCGCCAGCGCCGCCAGAAATTCAACTCTGTCAACGCCCCGGCGCTCGCGCGTTGGATCGTGATTTTCACCTTCCTCGGCGTGACTGGCCTGAGCTACGTCTACCTCTCCATCCAGCTCCACAAACTCGGCGCGGAGAAGACGAAACTCGAGGGCGAGATTACCGCGGTCGCGGCCCAGACCGAGGACGCAAACGTGCAGATCGCGGCGCTCACTTCGCACACCGCGCTCCAGCGGCGTTTGCAGGAGGGGTATCTTAAAATGCACGCGATCACCGACGACCACATCGTGAAGCTCGGGCCGCACGCGCGCCCGCTGACCGAGGACCGGCTGCGACCCATAGCGAACGAACGAGGCGACCGATGAAGTGGAACGGCCGCACCCGTTGCGCGCTCGTCTGCGTCGGCTTCGCCGCGCTCTTCAGCGTCTTCTCTTTCCGCCTGGTCGATCTCCAGATGGTGAAGCATGACTTCTACGTCGCCGAAGCCGCCAAGCAGAATAGCAAGCGCGACGTGATCTACGCCCAGCGCGGCTTGATCTACGACCGGAACGACGCCGTCCTCGCGTTGAACGATCCGGTGGAGAACGTCGAGGCCGATCCGAGCCACATCAAAGACCCCTCACTACTTGTTCCCATCCTCGCGGCGGCGCTCGAGATGCCGGAGGAAAAAGTCGCCGAGAAATTGAATCGCGGCGGCAAATACGTCGTGCTCAAGAACGCCGTCCCGGAAGGGGCGGCGGTCGCATTACGAGAAGCACTCCGCGCGAAGAAGTTGGACGGAATCGCCTTCAAGCCTGATTTCGTGCGGCGTTACCCTAACGACTCGATGCTCTGCCACGTGATCGGGTTTTCCGATCACGAACACAACGGCATCCAGGGTGTGGAGGCGACGATGAATCGCTATCTCCATGGCGAAAATGGTTTTCGCGAGGGCGAGCGCTATCCCTCTGGAGCCGTGATCCCCCTTTACCGTGGGACGGAACGCCCGCCGCACGACGGCTACAACGTTCATCTCACGATCGATCTGAACCTGCAGAACATCGTCGAGAACGAGCTCGACGCGGCGATGGAAAAATACACGCCCCTCAAGGCCACCGCCATCCTCATGCGCCCGGACACCGGTGAGATCCTGGCGATGGCGAGCCGCCCGCACTACGACCTGAACAAGCGCAACAAGGCGAAGGACGAGCAGATGAAAAATCGCGCCATCATCGACATGATGGAGCCGGGCTCGACCTTCAAAATTGTCACCGTCGGGGCAGCCTTAAACGAAAATCTGGTCACGCTCGACACGCCGATTTTCTGCGAGAACGGCCCGTGGCTTTTCGGCGGCCGCTATTTGCACGACCACAAATATTACGGCGTCATCCCCGTGCAGGATGTGCTCGTGAAATCGAGCAACATCGGCGCGGCCAAGATCGCGCTGAAACTCGGCGACGAGAAGTTCTTCGAATACATCCGCCGCTTCGGCTTCGGCCAGCCCACCGGCATCGAGCTCCCGGGCGAGATCGCCGGCCAGATTCATGCGCCGCGCACTTGGAGCAAAATTTCCATCAGCCGCATTCCGATGGGGCATGAAGTCGGGGTCACGCCGCTCCAGATGATCATGGCCATGGCCGCGATCGCGAATGGCGGCAAGCTCGTCGCGCCGCGCATCGTGAAGTCGGTCGTCGATGAAAACGGCGTCGTGAAAAGCGAGCTCAAGCCGATCGTCGTCCGCCGGGTCCTCTCGGAAGAAGCCGCCGGCGAGGTGGCGCTCGCGCTCCGCGGCGTGGTGAGCAAGCGCGGCACCGCGGAGGAAGCGGTCGTTCCCGGCTTTACCATCTCCGGCAAGACCGGCACCGCACAGAAAGTCGATCCAAACCACCCCGGTTATCTCAAGGGCAAAGAGATCGTTTCCTTCAGCGGTTTCCTGCCTTCGGAGCATCCCGCTTTCGTCGGCCTCGTCGTGCTCGATGAAGCCCACACCAAAACCGCCGAGGAAAACTACGGCGGCAAAGTCGCCGGCCCGATCTTCGCGCACATCGCCGCGCAGGCCGCGCGTTATCTCAATCTTGAGCCGCAGGAGAAAATCGAAAAACCGGACGCCGACCGAGTCGCCTCAACCAATGCCGATCGCTGAACCACCGCGTCCCGCCCACTCGCATCTCATGCAGCTCAAGACTCTTGTCGCCGCGCTTCCGACGCGGGAAGTAAACGGGCCGCTCGACCGTGAGATCGAGGGCATTTATTACGACTCGCGCCGGGTGCAGAAAAATGGCCTCTACGTCGCCGTGCGCGGCGCGAAAGCGGATGGCCACCAGTTCACCGAGCAGGCGATCGAGCGCGGCGCGATCGCGCTCGTGGTCGAGAAGCCGGAGAACCATTCCCGCGCGACCACGCTCGTCGTCGACGACAGCCGGCGCGCGCTCGCCGATCTCGCGTTCGTCTTTCACGGCAAGCCGGCGTTGCGCTTGAAAATGGCCGGCGTCACCGGCACCAACGGCAAAACCACGACCACGTTTTTGCTCAAGCACATCTGCGAAAGCGCGGGCTTGCGCAGCGGCCTCATCGGCACCGTCGGCTACCAAATCGGCGAGCGCATTTTACCCGCCATCCGCACCACGCCGGAGTCCGCCGATCTCCAGGAGCTCCTCGCGCAGATGGTCAGCGCCGGCTGCAAGGCCGCGGTCATGGAAGTCTCCTCGCACGCGATCGCGCAGGACCGGATTCGCGGGCTCGAGTGGGACGTCGCCCTCTTCACGAACCTCACGCAAGACCACCTCGATTTTCATCGGACGATGAAGGAATATTTCGAGGCCAAGGCGAAACTCTTCACTGATCTCCCGGGCCAGGAAAACAAGCACGCCGCGGTCGCGGTCATCAACCTCGACGACCGCTACGGCGAGCAACTCGTGCAGCGCCTCGGCGACAGCGTGCCGGTCGTGACCTACGGCCTCGGGCAGCGCGCCGATTTTCGCGCCTCGAATTACCGCACGGAATTTGGCGGCACCTCTTTCCAGCTCGACGCCAAAGGTCGCAGCTACCTCGTGCGCGTGCCGCTGATCGGCCGTTTTAACGTCAGCAACGCCCTCGCCGCGCTCGCCGCTGCGAGTTCGTTAGGCATCAATCTCCGCGAAGCCGTCCTCAGTCTCGGGAAAGCGCCGCAGGTGCCCGGCCGGCTCGAAGCGGTGCCCGCGAAACGGCAATTCCAAATCTTCGTCGACTACGCACACACCGACGACGCGCTGCTGAACGTCCTCAAAACCCTGCGCGAACTGGCGCCGCGCAAACTCATCTGCGTCTTCGGCGCCGGCGGCGATCGCGACCAGGCGAAGCGTCCGCTCATGGGCCGCGTCGCCGATCAGAACGCCGACTTCAGCATCATCACCTCCGATAACCCGCGGAAAGAAGACCCGCTCGCGATTATCGCCGAGATCAAAAAAGGGTTCCGCTCGCAGAACTACGAAGCGATCCCCGACCGCGCCGAAGCGATCGCGCGCGCCATCGCCCTCGCGCAGCCGCGCGACATCATCCTCATCGCCGGCAAAGGCCATGAGGCTTCCCAGGAATTCGCCGATCACACCATTCCGTTCGACGACGTGCAAATGGCGCAACGCGCCCTCGAAAACCGGCCCTTGGAGTTTTGAAATGCGCCTAAGAGGACGTCTAAAATCTCGGTCATTCCGAGCGGATCCCGCGGATGCGGGAGCAGTCGAGGGATCCCGTGGAGTGAGCTTTAAGCTTTCGCCACGGGATCCCTCGACTCCGTCCCGCGGCCGCGGGACTCCGCTCGGGATGACACGACTTCTTAGACGCCCTCTCAGCAATAACTGCCCTGTAGACGCCGCCCTCTGGGCGACGCGAGATCGACCCTCATTTGCAACCCACGCCTCCTTCCGCGTTTCGCAGAGCGAAACGTCTACAACCTGATCATGGATCCACTTTCACTCGACCAGATCGCCCAATACGCCGGTGCCGTGCGCCAGAATGGCGACGGCGCGCGCACCGTCGCAAACATCAGCACCGACTCGCGCACGCTCCGCGCAGGCGACCTTTTTCTCGCGCTCCGCGGCGATAATTTCGACGGTCACCGGTTCGTCAACCAGGCGATCCAGCGCGGCGCCGCCGGCGCGGTCGTGGAGAAAGTCTGGACCGGCAAAACGCCGCCCGAGTTCGCGCTCCTCCGCGTCGCCGACACCCTCACCGCCTACCAGAGGATCGCGGGCGAATATCGCCGTTCGTTAGGCCTGAAGGTCGTGGCGATTACCGGCAGCAACGGCAAAACGAGCACGAAAGATTTCGCTGCCTCAGTCCTGGCGCGCGGTTTCCGCGTCACTAAAACCGAAGGCAACCTGAACAATCACGTCGGCCTCCCGCAAACGATCCTGCGCGCGAGCGCGAGCGATGAAGTCGCAGTCTGGGAAATCGGCATGAACCATCCCGGCGAGATCGCGCCGCTCGCCGGGCTCGCCCGGCCGGACATCGCGATCATCACCAACATCGGCCTCGCCCATATCGAGTTCATGGGTTCACGCGAAGCGATTGCCCGCGAGAAGGGCGACCTCGCGGCCTCGTTAGGCCCGGACGGTACGCTCGTGCTCAACAGCGACGACGAGTTCGCGAACGGCATCGCCGAGCGGACCGCCGCGAAAGTCGTTTTCGCCGGACTCGAACGCGGCGCGGTCCGCGCGGAAGAGATCGTGCAGGACGCGGGCGGCGCAGAATTTAGTGTCCTCGAAGGCGCGCACCATTGCCGCGCGGCGCTGCCGGTGCCCGGTTTGCACATGGTGCAGAACGCGCTTCTCGCGATCGCCGCCGGCCGTGCGCTCGGCGTTTCGCTCGAGGATTGCGCCGCCGGCCTCGCCGCCGCGCCGCTCACGAAAGCGCGCCTCCAAATTCGCCAGATCGCCGGCGTGCAATTCATCGACGACAGCTACAACGCCAATCCCGATTCGACCAAAGCCGCTCTGCGCACGCTCGCGGAATTGGAAACCGACGGCCGGCGCATTGCCGTGCTCGGGCAAATGGCGGAGCTCGGTGCGGAGTCGTCGCGCGGTCATCGCGAAGTCGGTGAAACCGCGGCGTCGTTAGGCATTGATCGTCTCATCGCGCTCGGCGAAGGCGGTCGTGAAATCGCCGAGGGCGCGCGCGATGGCGGACTTTCCGCGAGCAGCGTCGCGGCTTCCGCCGAGGAAGTTGCCGATTTGTTAGGCGAAGTTGTCCAGCCCGGCGACATCGTGCTCGTGAAGGGCAGCCGCGCCGCGCGCACCGAGCTCGTGCTCGAGGAATTCATGAAACGTCAGCCGGAGACGCGCGTCGCCTCATGATGTTTTACCTGCATCGCCTGACCGAGCAGTTCAAAGGCTTCAACGTTTTCTACTACGTCACCTTCCGCGCGATTCTCGCGGCCGTCACCGCCTTCGCGCTCTCGCTTCTTTTCGGTAACTACGTCATCCGCAAACTGATTTCGCTCAAGGTCGGTCAGCCCATTCGCACCGCCTCGGAAGTGCGCCGGCTCGCGGAACTGCACGGGGGAAAACAGGGCACGCCGACGATGGGTGGCGTGCTCGTGATTGGCTCGGTCGTGATCGCCTGCGTGCTCTGGGCGCGGCCGGATAATCCGTTCGTCTGGCTCGTGCTCTTCTGCATGGTTTACCTCGGCGCGCTCGGGTTTGCCGATGACTACCTGAAGGTCACGAAGAAAAAATCCGACGGCATCAGCGGCCGCGTGAAGCTCCTTTTCCAAAGCGTTCTCGCCGCGATCGTCACCGCGTTTTTTCTGTTCAACCCGCTTATCGAAGTGCAGGCGCGCGCGCTTTACCTGCCGTTCTTTAAGCTGCCCGTGATCGCGAACATGGGCGTGTTCACGTTCTTCTTTTTCGCGCTCGTGCTCGTCGGCACTTCCAACGCAGTGAACCTCACCGACGGCCTCGACGGACTCGCGATCGGCTGCACGATCACGGTCGCGTTCGCCTATGCATTGCTCAGCTACGCCGCCGGGAATTTTCGGCTCGCGGAATATCTCCAGGTTCCCTTCTACACCTACTCCGGCGAGCTCGCGGTCTTCTGCGCGGCGCTCGTCGGCGCGGGTCTCGGGTTCCTTTGGTTT
The DNA here is from genome assembly GCA_038234295.1 of Chthoniobacterales bacterium. GTDB lineage: Bacteria > Verrucomicrobiota > Verrucomicrobiia > Chthoniobacterales > UBA10450 > Palsa-1392. The sequence continues at coordinate 37,321 of JBBSUP010000011.1, read as the reverse complement.
AACTGTCATCCCGCGAAAGTTTTCATGGGCGACACCGGTTCGCTCGCGATCGGCGGTGCGATCGGCGTGGTCGCGATTTGCTGCAAACAGGAGCTGCTTCTCGCGGTCGTCGGCGGCGTTTTCGTGCTCGAGGCGGTCTCCGTCATTCTCCAGGTCGCGAGCTTCAAACTCACCGGCAAACGGCTCTTCGCGATGTCGCCGATCCATCACCATTTCGAGCTCAGCGGTTGGAAAGAAAACACCGTCATCGTGCGCTTTTGGATTCTCTCGATCGTCTTCGCGCTCCTCGGCCTGGCGACGCTAAAACTGCGATGAACGTTCTTCCCGCGATTCCACCACCGGTCATCCCGAGCGAAGCGCAGCGCAGCCGAGGGATCCCGTCGGGTTTCCTCGAAGCGACGCCTCCAGGATTCTCGCATCGGAGCTTCCGAGAAACCCCGCGGGATCCCTCGGCTCCGCTGCGCTCCGCTCGGGATGACAACTTTTTCCACGCCCACTTTTCCCGATGAAGCCGCCGAATTACGAAACCAAAAACGTCGCCGTCCTCGGCGCCGGCCGGAGCGGCAAAGCCGCGGCGCTGCTCCTCGCCTCCGAAGGCGCGCAGGTGACCCTCCTCGACAGCGCCCGCGAGGAAACTCTCGTCGGTCTCGAGCCATTGCGCGCGGCGGGCGTTTACCTGCTCTGCGGCCCCGCGGCGGATGAAGACCCGGCCGTCTACGACCTCGGCATCCTCAGCCCGGGCGTCGATCCCGAGCTACCGCTCGCGCGCAATTTCTCGCGCAAAAACATCCCGACCATCGGCGAGCTCGAGCTCGGTTTTCAATTCGCCACCGTCCCGGTCATCGGCATCACCGGCACGAACGGCAAGACGACCACGACCGAGTTGATCGCGCAGATGCTGAACACCTGCGGCCAGCGCACCACCGCCTGCGGAAACATCGGTAAGCCGCTCGTGGAAGCGGTCCGCGAGCGCGACGACCTCGCCGTGCTCACCGTCGAGGTGAGCTCGTTCCAGCTCGAGACAATTCGTGATTTTCACCCGGAGATCAGCGTCTGGCTGAACTTCGCGCCCGATCATCTCGATCGTTATCCTTCGATCCGCGAATACCGCGAAGCGAAGCTGCGCATCTTCGAAAACCAAACCGCGAAAGACACCGCGGTCGTCAACGCCTCGGAAAATCTTCCCGCGTTGAAGGCACAGCTCACAACTTTTAGTGCCTGGACGAACGACGGCGACTTCTCGTTAGGCGACGGCTGGATCATTTTCCAAGGCAACCCGGTGCTGAACCTTGCCGAGGCGCAACTGACCGGCCCGCATAACGGCGAAAACATGATGGCGGCGCTCGCGGTCGGACGCGCGCGCGGACTTTCCTTCGCGGAAATGGTACCGCCGCTCTGCGCCTATCGCGCGCAGCTGCACCGGCTTGAATTCATCCGCGCGCTCGGCGGCGTCGATTACATCAACGACTCGAAAGCGACCAACCTCGACGCGCTCGAGAAGGCGCTTCTAAGCGCAACGAAACCGATCGTGCTCATCGCCGGTGGCAAGGACAAGGGCTTCAACTTCGAGGCCATCACCCCACTCGTGGGGGAAAAAGTGCGACACGCCATCCTCATCGGCGAGATCGGCGCGCGGATCGCGCAGGACTGGCAAGGCGCAACCAAATGCGAGCTCGCGGAGTCGTTAGGCGCCGCTGTTGCCCGCGCCCAGGCTCTCGCCCAGAGCGGCGAGAACGTTCTCTTTTCCCCCGGCACTTCCTCTTTCGACATGTTTAAAAGTTACGCCGACCGCGGCGACCAATTTCGCGCGCTCGTGCGCGCCCTGCCCGACACCGCCTTATGAAAATACCCAAGCTCCTCACCCGCAAAAAGAAGCTCAACGCCTCGACCGCGCGCCGCTCCCGCTCGCTCGGTTTGCCCGTCGAAATGGATTACGAAGAGATGTCGGAGCCGAACATGAAGTTATCGCGCGCGCTCCTCATCGTCCTCGTGCTCCACATCGTCGCGGTCGCCGGCATCGTCGCGTTTAACACGATCAAAACCCGCGAGACCAGTGCGGTCGCGGCGTCAACGGAAACGACGACACCGGCCGCGATCGAGCCCGATCTCGCGCCGGTCGCGCCCGCCGCCGCCACCACGACCGCGCCCAGCGCTGTAGCGTCCGCTGTCTCAGCGGATCGCGGGAATGCGCTGAGGACAGCGCACGCTACAGCGGGAGCAGCGGCCGCGCCTAACGACTCCGCCGCCGCCGCGACGAAGTCGACCGTGCAGGATTCCGGCAAGGTCTACACGGTCGTGAAAGGCGATAACCCGGTCACGATCGCGCGGCACTTGAAGGTCTCCGAAGCCGACCTTCTCGAGCTCAATCAAATCACCGATCCGCGGAAATTGCAGATCAACCAAAAGCTCCGCATCCCCGAGGCGCACTCGAAATAAAGATTCCACCTGCGATGACGACAGCCGCGCCCCGCTCGAACGGCCCCGGAGGGACCTGCTTCCGCAGGTCAAGTTTCAGTCGTGGGCGCGCGGCATCGTCCTCTCACCAAACTGGACTTGCGGAAGCAAGTCCCTCCGGCCTCCCCGCCTAACGAACTAATGCACCGGAAAAGCGCCTACCTTTTATTCCTCGCCGTGCTTGGCCTTCTCGCGATCGGGGCGGTCATCATTTACAGCACCGGCGCGTTCGCGCGCGATAGTCACGGAGACTCGTTTTTCTTCATCAAAAAGCACGCGGTCTGGCTCGGGGTCGGTCTCGTTTTTTGCATCGCAGCGGCGACGATCGACTACCACTTCTGGCAGCGGACCTGGGCAATCTGGTTCGTCTGCGCCCTCGCCGCGCTCGCGGTTTGTTTTCTGCTCCCGGCGAAAAACGGTTCGCATCGCTGGATCGTCTTCCACGGCTGGAGCGCGCAGCCGTCGGAGTTTGCGAAGCTCGCCGCGGTCTTCTTCCTCGCCTTCTGGTTTTCGCGTTATGAAAAGGAGAGCAGCCAGATCTGGCGCGGGTTTGTCCTTCCGCTCCTCGTCATCGGCCTGCTCGCGTCGTTGATCGCGACCGAGGTCGATCTCGGCACAACCGCGCTCCTCGGCGCGACCACGTTCGTGGTCATGTTCATCGCCGGGACGAACCTCGCGCTCCTCGGCGCCCTGTCGTTAGGCGGCATCGGCGGGATTCTTTTCATCGCGACGCACATCTCGGAACGGATGGAACGGCTGACCGCGTTCATGCATCCGGAACAATTCCGGCAGGACGCCGGCCTCCAACAAATGCAGGCGCTGATCGCGTGGGGCATCGGCGGCGTTTCGGGCCGCGGCCTCGGCCACGGCGTGCAGAAAATGGCCTACCTGCCGTACGCGCATACCGATTTTATCTTCCCGATCATCGGCGAGGAACTCGGGCTGCGTTTCAGTTTGCTCGTGGTCTTTTTGTTCGTCGTCGTGATCATCTGCGGCCTCACGATTGCGCTGCACGCGCGCGATCGTTTCGGTCTTCTGCTCGCGAGCGGAATCGTGTCGCTGCTCGGCTGGCAGGCCGCGATCAACATCGGGGTCACGACGTCGCTGCTCCCGAACAAGGGAATGCCGCTGCCATTTATCAGCTACGGCGGGACGAACCTGATCGTCGCGCTCTTCGGCGTCGGCGTGCTCCTAAATATCTATCGCCAGGGTGTGCTGGAACCGGTCGCGGACCGGAAGCAGATGCCGATGCGCGTCCGCGTAACCCCGAGAATCTGATGACGGTATCCGCGCACCAACAGCTTCGCCCGCGCTCAGCGGCCTCCGCTGTAGACGTTTCCCTCTGGGAAACGCGGGCGTCGGCGCCGTCGCACTTGAAGCGTCGCGCACACCCGCGCTTCGCAGAGCGAAGCGTCTACAAAGTCACGCGCCTTTCGGCGGGAAGGGGGAATTCGTGAACGTCGTCATCGCATGTGGCGGAACCGGCGGACACCTCTTCCCGGGACTGGCCGTGGCCGAGGTGCTCAAAGCTCGCGGACACGAAGTGCTCGTCTTCATTTCCGAGAAGGAAATCGACAGCCTCGCGGTCGCGAACCACCACGATTTTCGTTTCGAGAAACTCCCGACGGTCGCGCTCCCCTCGCCGTTCTCGCCTGCGATTCTTGGATTCGTTAGCCGCTTTCACGACAGCCTTTCGCTCTGCCGCGCGATCTACCGGAAATTTCAGCCGCAGATCGTCCTCGGCATGGGCGGCTTTACTTCGACCGCGCCGGTCATCGCCGGGCGCATGCGCGGCAGCGCCACCTTCATTCACGAGTCGAACGCTTTCCCCGGCAAAGCGAACCGGCACACCGCGCGATTCGTTCGCGCTGTGTTGCTCGGCTTTCAGGAATGCGCCGCCTTTTTTCCAAAGGTGCCGACCGCCTGGACCGGCACGCCGATTCGCTCGAACCTCCGCCGGATCGACCGCGCCGAGGCACTCGCGAGGCTAGGCTTGCGTCCGGAACTCCCGACCCTGCTCGTGATGGGCGGCAGCCAGGGCGCGCAGGGCATTAACCAGGCGATGATCAAGGCGCTGCCCGCGCTCCAGGGGACGCCGCTCCAGATCATCCATCTCACCGGCAGCCGCGACCCGCGTCTGCTCGAGGATAATTACCGGCGCGACAATATTCCCGCGTTCGTGGCCGCGTTTCATCACGCGATGGAGGATGTTTACAGCGCGGCCGATTTTGCGATCGCGCGTTCGGGCGCGGCCAGTCTCGCCGAGCTCGCGCACTTCGCGTTGCCCTCGCTGCTCATCCCCTATCCCTACGCGGCCGACGATCACCAGACGCGCAACGCCGAGATTTTTGTGCAAGCGAAAGCGGCGGTGCTGCTGAAGGAAGCGGAGCTGGTCGAGGATTCGCTAGGCAAAAAAATTCAGCAACTGCTTAGCGAACCCGAGACGCTCCGCGCAATGGGGGAAGCGGCGGCCAAACTCGCGCCGAAAAACGCGGCCGAGTTGGTTGTGGAAACGATGGAAAGGTACAGCCAGTCGCATGACGCCGTCGCCGCCTGATCTCGCCCTCGAGCGTTTCCTCACGCAGGAACGGCACGCGATCCATCTGATCGGCGTGGCCGGGAGCGGCATGAGCGGAATCGCCGCGCTCCTCCTCGAGCTCGGGCACGATGTCCGCGGCTCGGATAAAGCGCGCACGCTCGAGACGGGACGGCTCGCGCAGCTCGGGCTCCGCGCGTTTTCGCCGCATCGCGCCGAGGACGCGGCCGATGCCGAGCTCATCATCTACTCCTCCGCGATCAAGGACGACAACCTGATCCTGGCCGACGCGCGCGCCCGCCACGTCCCCGCGATTCGCCGGGCCGAAGCGCTCGCCGCGATCATGCTCGGGAAACGCGGAATCGTCATCGCGGGCATGCACGGCAAGACCACGACCGCAGCGATGGCCGCACACGTCCTGCGCGGCGGCCAGCTGCATCCGTCGCACTACGTCGGCGCGGAAATCCCGATCCTCGGGAGCAATGCGCACTGGGATTCGTTAGGCGAATATTTCGTCGCCGAAGGCGATGAGAGCGACGGCACGCTCGCACTCTTTCATCCCGAGCTCGCGCTGATCCTCAACATCGAGGAAGAGCATCTCGACTTTTACGCCGACCTCGCCGCGATCGAGGAAGTCTTCAATCGCCTCCTCGCACAGACGAGTGGGAAGGTCTTTTATTGCGCCGATGACGCGCACGCGACTCGACTCTGCGGCGCGCGCGCGGAGAGCATCTCTTACGGGTTCAGCGAGGCGGCGCGCTACCGCGCGACCGGGCTCGAGCTGCACGATTTCGCGGCCACTTTTTGCGTGCAACGCGCCGGTGAAAAACTTGGCGACGCGACCTTGAGCGTTCCTGGGAAACACAATGTCAGCAACGCGCTCGGCGTGATCGCGCTCGCGACCGAACTCGGCGTGCCCTTCGCGAAAATCGCGAAGTCGTTAGGCACATTCCGGCATGCGCGCCGGCGTTTCGAGATCAAATACCAGAGCGAACGCTTCCTCCTCGTCGATGACTACGCGCATCACCCGACGGAAATTCGCGCCACCCTCGCGACCGCGAAATCCGCCGGACGCAAACGCGTGCTCGCGATGTTCCAGCCGCATCGTTACTCGCGCACCCAGGCGCTCCGCCGCGAATTCGGCGCGGCCTTCGACGACTCCGATCACATTCTTGTGACCGACGTTTACGCCGCGAGCGAAGCGGCGCTTCCCGGCATCAGCGGGCAAACGATCGTCGACGAAATCGCCGCGCGCGGTCATCGCAGCGTCGCCTACCAACCGCGCCTTAATCACCTGCACGAAGATCTCGGGCGCATCATCACCGACGGCGACCTCGTGCTTAGCCTCGGCGCCGGGAACATCCACGAGCAACTCTCGAAGCTCGCGGCCGAGCTGGTGATTCTCGAGAAGCTCCAGGAAATCGTCGGCCCGGACGGCGTGGTGCGTCTCTCCGAACCGCTCGCGCAGCACACCACTTTGCGCGTCGGCGGGCCCGCGCAATTCTGGGTCGAGCCGCGGACCGAGACCACGCTCGCGGGCGTGATCCGCTTTTGTCGCCAGGAAAATCTGCCGCTCTTCGTGATCGGGCGCGGCTCGAATTTGCTCGTGCGCGATGGCGGCATTCGCGGGGTCGTGGTTCATCCGAGCGGCGGAGATTTTGAGGAAATAACTACCTCAGGCCTCGAAGTGACCGCGGGCGTCGGGGCGAAGCTGAAGCAGATCGCGTATGCCGGCAAAGCCGCGGGCATCGGCGGCTTCGAGTGGATGGAAGGGATTCCCGGCGAAGTCGGCGGCGGCTTGAAAATGAACGCGGGCGCGATGGGCGTGCAGACATTCGATCAGGTCGTGCGTCTGCGTTACCTCGATCGCACCGGCGTGCCGCACGAGAAGACGCCGGGCGAACTGGAAGTGCGCTACCGGCATGTTCCTTCGCTGCACCGGAACTTTGCGGTCTCCGCGGTTTTTCGCGGGGAAAAAGCGAACCCGGAGGAGATCGTTAGGCGCCTCGAAGCTTCGCAGGAAAAACGCCGCGTCACGCAACCGAGCGCGAAGAGCGCAGGCTGCATTTTCAAAAACCCGGCCGCGTGCCCGGCGGGAAAGTTGGTCGACGAACTCGGCTTGAAAGACACCCGGGTCGGCGACGCGCGCGTCTCGGAAGTGCACGGAAATTTTATCGTTAACGACGGCGCGGCGACCGCGGTCGAGGTGCTGGAGTTGATCGAAAAGATCAAAGCGAAAGCACGCACAGAACGCGGGATCGAATTGGAAACCGAAGTGCAAATCGTGGGGGAGGAAGCATGAAGCGCGAACGCTTAACCAGGGCAAGTTGTCATCCCGAGCGGAGTGGAGCGCAGCGGAACGAAGTCGAGGGATCCCGTCGAGCTTCCGCGCCGCGCACCATCAGAGCATTCCGGGACTGCGACTTGGGGTTTACAGAAACGCGTCGGGATCCCTCGACTTCGCTGCGCTTCGCTCGGGATGACCGGAGGGCCTGTAGATGATCGAGCTCGCCGGAAAATCGATTACGGTGCTGAAGGGCGGCCCGAGCTCGGAGCGCGAAGTCTCGCTCGCGACCGGCGCGGGGATCGCCAGAGCGCTCCGTTCGTTAGGCGCAAAAATCACGGAGGTGGACGTGCGCGGGCCAGACTTCGCGTTGCCTAACGACACCTGGCTCGCCTTCATCGCGCTCCACGGCGAGTTCGGCGAAGACGGGCAGCTCCAGCAGATCCTCGAGGATCGCGACGTCGCCTACACCGGCGAGGACGTTGCCCGCAGCCGCCTCGCGTTCGACAAAATCTCCTCGAAAGAACAGTTCACCAAACACGGCGTGAATACGCCGCGCTGGGAGATCGTCCGAGCCGGTGCCATGCCGACTCTCCCCCTCCCCTACGTGATCAAGCCGCCACGCCAGGGCTCGACCGTCGGCATCCAAATCGTTCGGCAGGAAGCCGAACTCGCGGGCGCGCTCGCGGCGGCCGCAAAATACGACGACGAGCTTTTGATTGAGCAATTCATCCCGGGCCGCGAACTCACGATCGGCGTCCTCGGCGAGCTCGCGCTCCCGATTCTCGAGATCATCCCGAAGAGCGGCTTCTACGATTTCAATGACAAGTATCCGTTCCTCAATCCCTCCGGCGGCGGCGGTGCGCAGCACGTCTGCCCGGCGGCGATCCCGGCCGATCTCGCGGGTAAAATCCAGAACCTCGCGTTGCAGGCGAACCTCGCGCTCGGGCTCAAAGTTTACGGCCGCGTCGACGTGATGCTCTCGCCGGACGACGAGCCCTACGTGCTCGAGATCAACACCATCCCGGGCATGACCGAGACCAGCCTGCTCCCCGAGGCCGCAGCCGTTGCCGGCATTTCCTACCCGCAACTTTGCGCGCGCATCGCCGAGCTTTCCTTCGCCGCGCGCCCCGCTTCGTCATGAGACCATCCGATTCCGCCAACCCGCCGCGCCCGCGCAATCAGCGCCTCTCCACGTCGCGCCAGCGCCGGCAGCAGCATCTCCTTGATGTGCGCATGCGTTCGCGCCACGCGACTCATCATCGCAACCGGCGCATCCTCGTTTTCCTCTCGAAGGTGGTGCTCGTGGTCGGCATCGTCGCCGGCGTTTATTTCGGCGCTCGCGAAGCGCTCAGCCGCTTCTTTTTCGCAAATCCCGATTACCGGCTAAGCACAATCGCGATCGCGACCGACGGGACACTGCCGCGCAGCAAAGTCCTCGAGCAGACCGGCCTGAAAGAGAACGTGAACATCTTCAAGATCAACCTCGCATCGGTGCACGATCGCCTGCAGGAATTGCCGCAGGTGGATGAGGTCCAGGTCGAGCGGCGAATGCCTAACGAGATCGACATCCACATCACCGAGCGCAAGCCGATCGCCTGGATCACGAGCGAGAAAGAGCTGACCGATCCCTTTAATTCCGACTCGGCGTTTCTCGTCGACGCGCGCGGGATGCTCATGCGGGAAAAGAAATTCTCGCCGGAATATCTCCCGCTCCCCGTGATCACGAACTGCTCGAGCGAAGCGCTCGTTCCGGGAAAAACGATCGATTCCTTCGAAGCAAAAACCGCACTCGCGCTCCTCCGCCTAACGACCACGAGCTTCATGCAGACGCGGTTTCAGATCCGCGATGTCGATGTCTCGAAAGGCTATTGCCTGCTCGTCACGGACAAGAATCACACCCAGGTCATGTTCGGTTTCGACGATCTCGAGAAGCAGATGCAGCACCTCGAGCAGTTGCTCGTTTACGCGGATGATTCCCATCAGCAGATGAGCACGGCGAATCTCCTCGTCGCTCGCAACATCCCGGTGACTTTCACGAAACCGGCCGCGGAGATCATCTCCGAGCTCGAGGAGAGCGCCGAGGTTCCCCAGGCGATGGCAGAGAAAAACCCGGAGCCGGAAGCAAAGGCAACGCCCGCCCGAGTGAGCGCGAAGTCAGCGCCGAAAGGGACAAAATCTACGCCGAAAACCGTGCCGAAAGTCCGGCACGAACCCGAGGTGCGCGCGGCGCGACCGGTCCAGAAAACGATCCCACGCGCCACACTCGTGAGCCCCGGCGTTCAGCAATATCACACTCGCCCCGCCGCGCCGTTACCCGTGCCGGCACGCAAAGGCGTTCCGCTTCAGCACTTCAACATGGAAAACGACGGTCACAATGGCTAGCAGTAACTTACTCATCGGTCTCGAGATCGGGACCTCCAAAATCTGCGTCGTCGTCGGCGAGAGCCGGCCCGATGGCACCATTAAAATTCTCGGCGTCGGGCAGGCGCCTTCGCGCGGCGTCCGGAAGGGCGAGATCGTCGACTTCGAGACCGCGATGAAATGCGTCCACGAAGCCGTCGTCGACGCCGAGGAGAAGAGCGACTTTATGGTCCGGAGCGTTTATCTCGGGATCACCGGCGCGCACATTCAGAGCTTTAACAATCGCGGCTGCGTCACCCTCCCGGACGATCGCGACGAGATCGAGGAGCAGGACATCGAGGACGTTAAAATCAGCGCACGCGAAGTGAGCATCCCGTCGCAGAACGCCTTCCTGCACACGATCATCCAGAACTACCACGTCGACGGGCAGGACGGCGTCCTCAACCCGCTCGGCATGCTCGGGAATAAACTCGAGGCCGATTACCACATCATGCATGGCGTGCGGACGCGGATTCAGAACACGATCCGCTGCGTCAGCGAGCTCCCGATCGTGGTCGAGGATGTGGTCTTCACCGCGTTCGCGTCCGCGCAGGTCGTGCTCACGCCCCACCAGAAAAGTCTCGGCGCGCTCGTCATCGATATCGGCGGCGGCACGACCGACTACGTCCTCTACGTCGACGGCGCGGTAAAACAGAGCGGCGTCCTCGCGGTCGGCGGCGATCACATCACGAACGATATCTCGATGGGCCTGCGTATCCCGATGACGCGCGCGGAAAAGCTCAAGGTCGAGGAAGGCAGCGCGGTCCTCGGCAACTGCCTCCCGGGCGAGACCGTCCTGCTCAAGGACGACTCCGGATTTGCCGGGAAAGAAATCGAGCGCGAGACGTTGAACACGATCATTCACCTGCGCTTGCGCGAGACCTTTGAACTCCTGAAGCGCAAGCTCGAGGACGAGCCGTTCCTCGATTATCTCGGCGAAGGCATTTTCATTACCGGCGGTTGCAGCCAGATCAACGGGATCGACAATCTCGCCGAAGACGTCTTCGGCATTCCCGCCCGGGTCACACACGCGCGCACGATGTCTGGCCTCACGAGCGCGTTTGAAAATCCGCAGTTCGCGACGGCGATCGGGTTGATCAAATACGCGCAGGCGGTGCAGGGCGATCGCCGGCCGGTCGGCGGCATCCGCGGGATTGTCGGGAAGCTGTTGCAACGCATACGATGAAGACCCTCCCGTCATCCCGAGCGGAGCGCGCCGGAGTCGAGGGATCCCGTCGGGCTTCCCTAAAGCACGGCCGCAACGAACGCCCTCTGCGCGACACCTTCCCAGAAACTGCACGGGATCCTTCGACTCCGCTGCGCTCTGCTCAGGATGACCGTGCGGTTCTTTTCTTTACCCTAACGAACACCCTAACGACATGATCCAACTCAGCCGCAATTACACCCTGCCCGAGAAACACGAAGACGATCTCGCGATCAAAATCATCGGCGTCGGCGGCGCCGGCTCGAATGCGCTCGACCGCATCGTGCTCGACGGCCTCGAGCGCGTCGACCTGATCGCGGCGAACACCGATGTGCAATCGCTCGCCAGTTCCGTGGCCACGCAAAAAGTGCAGATGGGCCGCGATGTCACCCGCGGCCTCGGCGCCGGCGGCGACCCGGAACTCGGCTTCAACGCCGCGAACGAATCCGCTGAAGAACTGCGCGAAGTGCTGCAGGGCGCGCGCATGGTTTTCGTCTGCGCCGGGCTCGGCGGAGGGACCGGCTCCGGCGCCGCGCCGTGCGTCGTGCAGATGGCACGCGAGACTGGTGCGCTCGTGGTCGCCTTCGCGACGTTGCCGTTCGCCTTCGAGGGAAAACGCCGCAGCGCGCAAGCCGCCGAGGCGTTGCGGCAGCTGCAGCAACTCTCCGATGCCGTCGTGTGTTTCGAGAACGACCGGATGGGCGACATGGTTTTGCCGAAGGCCGGGATTCACCAGGCTTTCGCGGTCGCCGATCTCACGATCAGCCAGAGCGTCCGCGCGATTGTGAATGTCGTTAGGCGGCCCGGGCTGATTCGGATCGGCTTCGACGAATTGCTCTCTGCGCTACGCAGCCAGGACAGCCGCTGCCTTTTCGGTTTCGGCGAATCGGATAGCGACAACCGCGCCCACGAAGCCCTCGCCCTCGCGCTGAAAAATCCGCTGATGGATCGCGGCAAAATGCTGACCGACGCCCGTCACGTGCTCGTGCAGATCTCCGGCGGCCCGGGTATGACCCTGACCGAAGTGGAGATCGTGATGCAGGAGTTGAATCGCCATGTTGAGGATCACACCCAGATCCTTTTCGGCACCTCGGTCGACGGGAAAATGGGCAACCGCCTGAGCGTAACGCTGATCAGCTCGATCGGCGCCGCGCCGGAACCGACGCCCGTCGCCACGCCGACGGCACCGATTTGGGAGCGCCAACCGGTCGCGGCTTTTGCGCCGCCGCCGGTGATCGAACCGCCCGTACCCATTCCAGTCGGCACGGAAATTGCCGTGGCACCCGAGCCGATCGTTGAAGCAGTAGCCGAAGCGGAGGCACCGGAACCGGAACCCGCAAAAGCCGAAGTGCTCCTGGAACCCGAACCGCTCATCGAAGAGGTCGCTCCGCCCACGCCGCCGCCAGTGCGCCGCGAAAGAAAAGCGCCCGCCACGCCGGTAGCCGCCGAGCCGCTCGAACCCGCGCCAGCAAAAACCCCGCGCACAGAAAAATTCGTGCAGGCCAAGCAGGAGATCCTGCAATTTGAGTCCGTCACCCGCGGCCGTTTCGAAAAGAGCGAGCCGACGATCGTGGAAGGCCAAGACCTCGACGTCCCGACCTACCTGCGCAAAAACCTGCGGGTGAAATAGCCGCGAAGCGCGGCAACTTTCTTCGCGACCAAGCAGGGCGCTCCTTTATTTTATCCAGGAGATATTTATCTCCTTCTCGAGCGCCTTAAACTCCGGATCGCCGGTGTAGAGCTCAGCTTTTTTCTCCAGGGCGAGGGCGGCGGCGAACCCGTCCGCCAGGCTGATTTTGTAACGCGCTTTGAACGAAGCCGCGTGGTCCGCCAGCGCGCGCGTGGCGGGAAAGAACAAAATGGGGAGCGACTCGAGGACTTGCGCCGTTTCCGCCCAGCGCTCGTCACCTTCCTTGCGTCGGATGATGTATTGCACCTCGGCATAGGTCACCTCTGTCATCAGGAGCGGCTGATCGGCGTCTGCGGCCCAGCGCAACAGAGCTTTGATCGCTTCCCCGCCACGTTCCTCACGGAAGTAGACGAGGAGCGCGAAGCTATCGAGAACGGCGAGTGCTGCGGACATACTTGGCCTCTTCGAGCGCTTTTTCTTCCGGCTTATACTGCGCGCGCTCCTCAGCAAATGACTTCTCCCCGGGCCTGCGCGCGCGCTTCAGCAACCCATGTCCACGCTCGATCGCCCACTGCGTCACCGGCTTGAGCAGGATGCCTTCCGGGGTCGCTTGAACAATGGCGCGCGTGCCGTTCTCAATGTGAAACTCGCGCCGCAGCCCGGCCGGAATGACAACCTGTCCCTTAGTCGTAAACCAGACGGAAACTGGATTCGTTTTCATACTTTGCGAGAAAGTCTTACTTCTCGGACAAAGTGTGTCAAACCGATCCTCGACGGATGAGGTCTCAGCTATTTCTTCTTCAGCAGCTCGAGCGCGACACTCGTCATCGCCACCAGGCCGGTGCGAATGGTCGGCTCGGGAACGGGCAGGAACTTGCTCGAATGCAGCGACGGCAACGACGCGCCGGTCTTTTTTGCTTCCGCCGCTTTCGCCGGATCCACTGCGCCGACGTTGAACATGAACGCCGGGATCGAGTGATCGGGCAGGCTGTATTCGCTGAAATCTTCGCCGCCCATGGTCGGCGACTTCTCGACAATGTTCTCGTCGCCGAGCGCGGCTTTCATCGCGGCGGTCGCGCGTTTCGTGAGCTCCGGGTTGTTGTAGGTCGAGGGCGTGTATTCGTCTTCGCGCACGTGGACATCGGGCATCTTATCGTCGGGGAATCCAGCCGCGATCGCGCAGCCTTTCGCCATTTCCGCGATCGATTTCAGGACCTGATCGCGCACTTCTTTTTTATAAGTGCGCACTGTGAGCTGCATTTTTACTTCATCGGAAATGATGTTGTGTTTACTGCCGCCGTGGATCGATCCGACCGTGACCACGACCGGATCGATCGGGTTCACCTGACGCGAGGCGATGGTCTGCCACATGTTGATGATCTGCGCGGAGAGGGCGATCGGGTCTTTCGTCTTGTGCGGATACGCGCCGTGGCCGCCGGCGCCTTTCACCGAGACGTCGACGGAATCGACCGCAGCGTAGCAGTAGCCTTCGGTGACGCCGATTTTTCCGGTCTCGATCTCCGCGTCGTCATGCAACGCGATCGCGAAATCAGGTTTCGGCCAGCGCGTATAGAGTCCGTCGTTCAAAAGCGCGCGGGCGCCGGTACCGAGTTCTTCCGCCGGCTGCGCGACCATGAGCACGGTCCCTTTCCATTGGTCCTTCAACTTCGCGAGCGAACGCGCGACGCCGATGAAGGTGGACATGTGAATGTCGTGGCCGCATGCCTGCATGACCGAGACTTCGCGGCCGGCCTCGTCCTTTACCGTCACCTTGCTGGCGTAGGGCGCGCCGGTTTCTTCATGGACCGGAAGGGCGTCGAGGTCGGTGCGGATGAGCACCGTGGGGCCGTCGCCGTTCTTCATCATCCCGACGACGCCGTAGGCTTTCTGATCGGCCTTTTCGAATTTACCGACATGATCGGTCACTTCGAAGCCAACGGCTTTTAGCTCCTTCGCGACGATCGCGGAGGAGCGTTCCTCTTGCGTCGAGAGCTCGGGATGCGCGTGCAGGTCCTTGTAAATCGTGAGCAACGACGGCAGCTCGGCGTCGGCGATTTCCTTCGGCGTTTGCTCGGCGCGAACGAGCGGGATCGCGGCGAGGACGAGAGTGAACAGAGCGGTCGTAGGAAGAAAGTGCATCGCGCAGCCTAACGGCGGAACCCAAGCGGGGCAACGCGGCACGCTTTGCTTCTCGCGCGCGCCTGTGGCTCCTTCTTCTTCCGATGGCGCGCACTCTTTATCTCGACTGCTTCTCGGGCCTTAGCGGCGACATGCTCGTCGGCGCGCTCTGTGATCTCGGGGTCGAGCCGGCGACGATCGAGCGAGAGTTAAGGAAGTTGCGATCGTTAGGCGCGACGCCGCTGCGTTTCGAACGCCAGTCGCGGCAGGGCATCAGCGGGATAAAATTTACGGTCGACGAGGCGGCGGCGCCGGCCCATGACCACACGCATTATCGCGAAATTCGCGAGCTGATCGGCGGCAGCGCGCTCTCAGATTTCGTCCGGCAAAAAGCACTCGCGATTTTCGAGCGCATCGCCGTGGCCGAGGGAAAAATCCACGACGTCGAGTTGCAGGCGGTTGCCTTTCACGAGGTGGGCGCGCTCGATTCCATCGCGGACATTGTCGGCGCCTGCGTCGCGCTCGAGGCGCTCGGGCAGCCGCGCGTGCTCTGCGCACCGCTCCGCGAAGGACGCGGCTGGATCGACTGCGCGCACGGCCGTTTTCCCCTGCCGGCGCCCGCGACACTGGAAATTTTGCGCGGGATCGCGCTCGAACAGGTGGATGAAAACTGGGAATCGATCACGCCGACAGGCGCGGCGATCGCGCGGGAATCCGCCGAGTCGTTCGGCCCGATGCCGCGGATGGAAATCGAGCGCATCGGCTACGGCATCGGCAGGCGCGATCTCGCGGTGCGGCCAAATGTTTTGCGCGCCGTCCTCGGTCGCGCCGTCGCCGAAAGTTTCGCGACAGATTCGATCGTCGAAATTGAAACCAACCTGGACGATCTCTCGCCGGAACTGACCGGCGCCGTCATGGAAAAGCTCCTCGCGCTCGGCGCGCTCGACGTCACGCTCACACCGGTGCAGATGAAAAAGAACCGACCGGGCGTGCAGTTGTCGGTCCTCTGCGAGCCGGCGCTCGAGCAGAAAGTGGTGCACCTAATTCTCACGGAGACGAGCGCGTTCGGTGTGCGCCGGAGCGAGAAACAGCGTTACAAACTCGAGCGCCGTTTCGAACAAGTGACGACGCTCTATGGCGAGGTCACGCTCAAGCTCGGTCTGCTTGACGGCGCGGTCGTGCAAGTCGCGCCCGAATACGAAAGCTGCCGCGCAGCAAGCGAGCGCACCGATCAGCCATTGCGGGTTATCTACCAGGCCGCGCTCGCAGCCTACTCCGGGTAGCGCCCAAGTCCCGTGGGCTGGCGACGGTGTTCCACCGTCGCGAACTTTCCTTGAGGGCCGCTCTCCTCATGACGCTCATGTCGTTCGGAAAGTTCGTCGCGCTGAAACAGTGCAACCAGCCCACGGAACGTCGCCGCTACCCGGAAGCCGCTGCGGTCGCGCCGCAAGGGCGGCTGTGTTTAGTTGAGCGGCGATGGCTTTCGAAGACAACCAACTGCTCTTCGGCGCCGATCCCAGCGCTCGGATCGTCGCGGTCGAGCTCGGCGACACGGGGACGGTCAGCGTCTATCGGCGTGGCAAAAAGGGCGCGACCACTTGTGAGACGGAGGAGTTTCATCCTTTCGTCTGGGCCGATGGCGACGTCGCCGATCTCGGCCTTGCGAACGCGGAGAAGCTCGCGGGCGACCTGAAATACAACTGGCTCGTGACCACGAACAGTTGGAAGGAGCTGATCGCGCTCCGCAACGGCCTTAAGCAGGCCGGCCGCCACTTCTTCGCGCTGAGCGATCCGGTGCAGCATTACCTCACGCACACCGGCCGCACTCTCTTCAAACAGCTTCCTTTTGAGGAACTAAAACGGATGCAGATCGAGGTGCTCGGTGCTGTAGCCGGGGGCGGTGACCCCGGCGGGATGGCGGCTGAGCAGAATGCCGGGGTCACCGCCCCCAGCCACAGCGATCATCTCACGAGCATCGCGGTTTCCGATAACTCTGGCTGGGAAGAGCTGATCGAGGTGAACCCCGACGCGATCGAGGAATCGGAGCACGCTGCCATCAAGCGTCTCACCGCGCTGATCAAGGAACGCGATCCCGACGTGATCGAGGGTCATAACCTCTTCAAGTTTGATCTCCCCTTCCTGGTGGCGCGGGCGCGGAAAGCGAAGACGAAGCTCGACTGGGGCCGCGCCGACGGCTTTCTCCGTTCGCGGCCTTCCCGGCTGCAGATCGCGGAGAAGACGATCGATTATCCAAAGTTCACGATCGATGGGCGACACTTCGTGGATACTTTTCTGCTCGCGCAGTTTTACGACGTCGGCATGCGCACGCTGGCCGGGTTTGAGCGCAGCGATGTGGCGCAGCACTTTGGCCTAACGAGTCTAACTGATGTTTCGCAACTCTCCGGGAAAGAGTTACAACGCGCCTGGCTCCAGGAGCCGGAACGTTATCGCGAACGCGCCCTTTGCGCGGTCCGGGAAACCCGCGCAGTGGCCGACCTGCTCAGCCCGAGTTATTTCATCCAAGCGCAGATCTTTCCCTATAACTACCAGGACGTGATCGTGCGCGGAAACGCAACCCGGATCAATGCGCTTTTCCTGCGCGAGTATCTCCGGCAGCGGCATAGCATTCCCGAGATGCCGATGGCGCGCGGCTTTGAAGGAGGTTACACCGATATCTTCTTCACCGGCGTCGCGCGGAATGTCTGGCATTGCGACGTGGCTTCGCTTTACCCATCGATCATGTTGCAGTTCGACTGCTTCCCGGTGACCGATCAGCTCCAAATTTTTCGCAGCTTGCTCACCGATCTGCGAAGCTTCCGGCTAGAGGCAAAGAGCGACATGCGCCAGGCAAAGGACGAACCGACGCGGCGCTACTACCACGCGCTCCAAAATACCTTTAAAATCCTGATCAACAGCTTCTATGGCTATCTCGGTTTTGCGCAGGGAAGCTTTGCGGATTTCGAGGCCGCGGCGCGGGTCACGCAGATCGGACGCGACATCCTCAAACAGATGATCGCTTGGCTGGAGAAACAGAAAGCGCAGGTCATCGAAGTAGATACGGACGGGATCTATTTCGTCCCGCCAAACGACAGCAGCATCGAGCAGCTGCGGGACGGATTGGCGAAAGAGTTACCGCCGGGAATCGAGGTGGAATTCGATGAACAGTTCGAAGCCATGTTTAGTTACAAAGCGAAGAACTACGCGCTGCTCGACAAGGAAGGCGAAGTGACCCTGAAAGGTGGAGCACTAAAATCCCGCGGACTCGAGAAGTTCCAACGCGTCTTTCTAGAGCGCATGATCAAGCTCCTGATGGAAGAAAAGTCGGAAGCAGTCCCGGCGTTACGCGATGAATTCGAGCAAAAGATCCGCGAAGGACAATGGCCGATCGAGATGCTGATGAAGACCGACTCACTCCAGGATTCGCTCGAGAAATACCGGCAAAAGATCGCTGGGGGCGGACGGAACCGGGCCGCGGCCTATGAGCTCGCCTTGGCGAGTGGTAGGAACTACAAACCGGGAGACCAAGTCAGCTATTACGTGAAGGCCACGCCAAAGAAGGTCGCGGCCTATGAAGCGGCGAAGCTGGTCAGTGACTTCGATCCAAATGCGCGGGACGAGAACATCGACTACTACGTCGCCAAACTGGGTGAGTTAACGAAGAAGTTCGCGGGCTTCACTGCGCCAAAAGCGAGCGGGCAAGAAACGGCCCAGACGGATCTCGGGTTTTAGTGCCCGCAAACTCTGTCTCATCACTCTCTATTGTCATCCCGAGCGGAGCGAGGGATCTCCCAGGCGTTACTCGGCGCCGATCCCGAAACGGCACCGAACGACCCTTGGGAGATCCCTCGCCGCCCTGCGCCGCCTCGGGATGACACCCATGTTAGGTAGCGCGGATCGCCTGGCGATGCGGCTCGCTTCATGATGCAGCCCGGCTAATGAAAACGCCGCCGGCGTTTCCACCGGCGGCGTTCTCGATGAGTTAGACTAAACGGCGTTTACCTGATGGTGCTGCCGCGGTTCATCCCGATGAAGCCTTCGCGCTCCAGGTGAAGGATGATCGTCTGCGCAGCTTCCTCAGCGGTTAGCTCGGCGGTGTTGATGTGCAACTCCGCGTCGGTCGGTGCCTCGTAGGGATCGCTGATGCCAGTAAATTCCTTGAGAATACCGGCGCGCGCTTTCGCGTAGAGGCCCTTGCGATCGCGGCCTTCGCAGACGTCCACCGAAGTGGAGAGGTGCACGAGGATGAAACCGCCGAGGCCTTCAATCATGCCGCGGATTTCCTTGCGGGTCGCGTCGTAGGGCGCGATCGGGGCGCAA
Source organism: Chthoniobacterales bacterium (assembly GCA_038234295.1). Classification (GTDB taxonomy): domain Bacteria; phylum Verrucomicrobiota; class Verrucomicrobiia; order Chthoniobacterales; family UBA10450; genus Palsa-1392. The sequence continues at coordinate 18,375 of JBBSUP010000011.1, read as the reverse complement.
ATGGCGATGCCGCCATTTTTCGTGATCTCCGAGGCGACGTAGCCGATGCGCCGGATGTTGATGTCGCGATGCTCCTTCGAGAAGCCGAGCTCGCTGGAGAGATGTTTCCGCACGAGGTCGCCGTCGAGCATCGTGACCGGGCGGCCGCCGACTTCGAGGAACTTCGTCATGAGCACGTTGGCGATGGTCGATTTTCCCGAGCCGGAGAGGCCGCTGAAGAAAATGGTTACGCCCTGCCGGGCGCGCGGCGGGAAGCTTTTACGCAACTCGACCGCGACTTCCGGATAGGTGAACCAGGTCGGCAGGTCGCGGCCTTCGTTAAGCCGGGCGCGCAGTTCGGTGCCGGAGATGTTAAGGACGCGGGCGCCTTCGGGGACTTCGTTGTCGGGGAAGTATTTATCCTTGTCCTCGAGATAGACCATCATCTGGAACGGCACCTGTTTGACGCCGATTTCGTCTTCGTGTTTGGCGAAGAGTTCCTGCGCTTCATACGGGCCGTAGAACGGCTTGCCGTCGGTGTCTTTACCGGGGCCGGCGTGGTCGCGGCCGACGATGAGATGGGTGCAACCGTAATTCTTGCGGATGAGCGCGTGCCAGATCGCTTCGCGCGGGCCGCCCATGCGCATGGCGAACGGGACGAGCGCGAGCTTGGCGGTGCCGGCGGGGTATTTGCCGACGAGGAGTTGGTAACAACGGACGCGAGTGAAGTAGTCGACGTCGCCCGGCTTAGTCATCCCGACGACCGGGTGAATGAGGAGGCTGGCTTCGATCTGCTTCGCGGCGCGGAAGGTGAGCTCGACGTGCGCGCGATGCATCGGGTTGCGCGTCTGGAAGGCGACGATCCGGCGCCAGCCGGCATCGGCGAAAACCGCGCGGAGCTCGGCCGGAGTCATCCGCAAGGTCTTGAAGTCGTAGTGCGTGGGAATCTGGAGACCTTCGAGGCGGCCGCCGACGTACCACGGGTTGCCGCGTTTCAGGAGATAAGCGACGCCGGGGTGCGCTTCGCTGGTGCTGTTGAAGACGGCCTTGCCTTCGGCTTTGAGATCGGGCTGCCAAACGTCTTCGACATGGAGGACGGCGACCATGACGCCTTCCCCATCCCGCAGGGCGACCTTGCTGCTCCCGGGCGTGAGGGTTTTCGCGAAAGCTTCGGTCACGTCGAGCGTGATCGGCATCGGCCAGAGGACGCCGCTAGCGAGCTTCATGTCGCTGCACACGCTCTCATAGTCGGCCTTGTTCATGAAGCCGGTGAGCGGCGAGAAACCGCCATTGAGAAGCATCTCCGCGTCGCAAATCTGCCGGCCGGTCAGGTCCCAGGAGGGAAAATCCTTCGAGGCGGCTTTAGTTTGTGCGGCCTCTTCGGGGCCGGCGATCAGATTGATGAGCTCACCGCCATGCGGCTGGATGAGATGGTTTTGGGTATTGGTCGTATTCACAAGGTTGTTGGTCGCTAAATTTGGAGTTCCCTCTTTCGCTTCAAATCCGGGCAAATCAAGTAAGGAAGCGGTATCAGCCCGGTGTGGAGGCCTCGGGAGGCACTGGAAAAACCGCCGGGAAATGCAAGGTTGTAACCGAACGGGCGGTCGCTCGATCCTTACTAATCCCGGCAGCATTTCTGCTTCACTTCTGAGTTACCATGACCTTTCCGCGCCTTTTTACTTCTCTTTCTCCCGTTTTGCTCGCGCTCGGGCTCGCCTTCAGCCCGCAGGCTGCACGCGGCGATTGCTCGCTCACGACAACGGGACTTATCCCGTTGCCCGATCTCGGGACCCGCACTTACCAAGGTTTCACCGGCGGCCTCTACCCCGGCGGGACGAACGTGCGCCCGCCGGCCCACGCCGCCGCCGGTCTCGCCGCCGCCGCGCAGGTGCAGCCGCTTGATCGCGCCGGCAACCCCGATGCCGCAAATGGCCGGATCGTTCTCATCTCGGTCGGCATGTCGAGCGTCACCCAAGAATGGAACGCCGACGGTCCGACGGCTTTTCTTCCGCGCGCAAATCTTGACTCGAGCAAAGCTGCCGAGGTCACGGTCGTCGACGGCGCGGAGGGCGGAAAAGACGCACCGGCCTGGGCGAATCCGAACGACGAGGTCTACACCAATTTCCTCCAGCGTCTTGCCGACGCGAACGTGACCAAGGCGCAGGTGCAGGTGGCGTGGTTCGAGGAAGCGATCGCCTATCCGGCGGCGATCGGGGGATTTCCCGAGCACGCCCAGGATCTCCAGACCTATCTCGGGGAGATCCTGCGCAACCTCAAAGCGCTCTGCCCGAACCTGCGCATCGTCTACATGACGAGCCGCGACCGCGCTTACGTCGATGTCCCGAATGTGCTTAACCCAGAGCCTTTCGCCTATGAAACCAGCTTCGCCGTGCGATGGACGATCGCCGATCAGATCGACGGCACCGGCAACCTGAATTTCGATCCGGCCAAGGGACCCGTGGTCTCGCCTTACATCACCTGGGGACCGTATGTCTGGGCCGATGGTACTAACCCGCGCTCCGACGGATTCACCTGGCTCTGCAGCGATTTCGAGCAGGCCGACTACACGCACCCGAGCGCCGACGGATCAAAGAAGGTCGCCGATCAGTTGCTCGCTTTCTTTAAGACCGATCCGACGGCGTCATCGTGGTTTTTGAAACAGGAGCAAAACACCCCGCCGGCGTTGAGCGCGACCGTCGCGCCCGCGAGTGGCGTCCCCGGCAGCAGCTTCCAGTTCAGCACCACCGCGAGCAGCGGGGCGAACCCGATCATCGCCTACCAATGGACTTTCGACGACGGCACCTTCGCAAATGTGCAGAACCCGCAGAAATATTTCCTCGCCGCCGGCAGCTATCAGGCGCACGTGACCGTGACTGACTCGAAAGGAAACCACGCGACCGCGACCGTTTCCGTTTCTGTCTCAGGCACGCCGGTGCCGACACCGACGCCCTCTCCGGGCGCCACGCCTCCGGTTGATTCGTCACTCGTAAACGTCTCGACCCGCGGAGAAGTGGGTAATGGCGATCAGGTGTTGATCGGCGGATTCATCGTCAGCGGCAGCGGCGACACGGTGATGCTCCGCGCGATCGGGCCTTCGCTCACCGATGCGGGCCTCTCCGGGGCCCTTGCTGATCCGACCCTTGAGTTGCACGACTCCACCGGCGCGTTGATCGGCCAGAATAACAATTGGCAGGTCTCGCAACTCGGCGGCGTCATCACGACAGATCAATCCGCCGCGATCTCGACCAGCGGCATCGCCCCGACGAACACGAAGGAATCGGCCATTCTCGCAACCCTCCCGGCGGGCGCTTATACCGTCGTCGTCCACGGCCTGAACGGCTCCAGCGGCATCGGGCTCACGGAAGTTTACGACCTCGGCGGCAGCTCTTCTGCGCAGCTCGTAAACATCAGCACGCGCGGCAGCGTGCAGACCGCCGACCAAGTTCTCATTGGCGGTTTCATCATCGGCGCCGGCGATTCTTCCGAGGTCCTCGTGCGCGGCCTCGGGCCGTCACTCGCGGTTGCGGGAGTCACTAACTTCCTCGCCGATCCGATGCTCGAGTTGCGCGACAGCAACGGCACGCTCATCCGCGCAAACGACGATTGGACCGGCTCGCAGAAGGCCGCGATCCAGGCGACCGGCGCCGCGCCGACCAACGCCAAAGAGTCCGCGATTCTGCAGCTCCTCCCGCCCGGCAGCTACACCGCCACGGTTTCCGGCAAAAACGGAACGACCGGCATCGGCCTTGTCGAAGTTTACCACTTGAACTGATCTGCTCTCGATCCGCGCAGAACACGCTGGAGACGTTCGCCTGTAGACGCCTCCCTCTGGGAGGCGCGGGTATCGACCCAACCGCGTCTAAGACACACAAGCCTCACCCCCCGCGCTTCGCAGAGCGAAGCGTCTACAAGCCGTCTTCCGTGTCGTCATCCTGAGCACCGCGAGGGATGACAGCGTGCATTTCTACGCTCTGTTTATCCGATGCCGGAAATCGGAAAAATGCTCGTCGTTTTCGGCGCGCTCATCGTCCTCGTCGGCCTCGCGTTCTGGAGCGGCCTCGGGGCCGGCTGGCTCGGGAAACTGCCCGGCGACATCCGCATCGAGCGCGGGAATAGCGGCTTCTACTTTCCCATCGTCACCTGCATCATCATCAGCGTCGTGCTGAGCCTTTTGCTTTCGCTTTTTCGTCGTTAGGCGATGCCGGGCCCGACGCAGCAACAGGCGCTCCTCAACCGCCACGTCGCCCGCCTCCTGAAGTGCCGGCGTTGCCCGCTCATGCATCCGCCGCCCGTCTCCGGCGGCCCGATCGTGAGCCGCGTGCTCCTCGTCGGCCAGGCACCGGGCGTGCGCGAGCCAGTCGTTGGGAAACCTTTCGCGTGGACCGCCGGCCGAACCCTCTTCCGCTGGTTCCACGAAGCGACCGGACTGAGCGAAGACGAAGTCCGCGCGCGAATTTATTTCGCCGCCGTTTGCCGCTGTTTCCCGGGCAAAGCGCCCGGCGGCAGCGACCGCGTCCCGAACCCGCAGGAGATCGCCAACTGTTCCACCTGGCTCGATCGCGAACTGGAAATTCTCCGGCCGCGCCTCGTCATCCCGGTCGGGAAACTGGCGATCGCGCAGTTCATGGAAGTCGGAAAACTCGACGTGACCATCGGCCGAACCTTCCGCGCGCAACGCGCCGGCCAAACCTTCGACCTGCTCCCGCTCCCCCATCCCTCCGGCGCCTCACCCTGGCCGCGCATCTCGCCGGGCCGCGAACTGCTCGCGCAGGCGCTGCGCCTGATCTCCAAACATCCGGAGATGAATCAGGAAAGCAGGAAAACAGGAAGAAGAGCTTGAGCCGCGGATCCTCGATTCTTTTTCCTGCTTTCCTGCTTTCCTAATTCACCTTTCTTCCAGCATGTCCGAACCGCTCCGCATCACCGTCTGGGGAGAAAACGTTCACGAGCGTAAAAGCGAAGTCGTCAGGCAAATCTACCCCGATGGCATCCACGACTGCATCGCCACCGCGCTCCGCGAGGAAAAGTCGTGGGAAGTCCGCACCGCCACGCTCGAGGAGCCGGAGCATGGCCTAACGAAAAGCATTCTTTCGGAAACCGACGTTCTCCTCTGGTGGGGCCACGCCGCGCATGGCGACGTCGTCGACGAAGTCGTGGAGCGCGTCGTCGGCCGGGTCTGGGAAGGGATGGGCTTCATCGCGCTCCATTCCGCGCATTACGCCAAGGTCTTCAAACGCTTGATGGGCACGAGTTGCTCACTTACCTGGCGCGAAGCCGGCGAGCGCGAGCGTCTCTGGGTATGCCACCCCGGGCACCCGATCGCGCGCGGGATCGACCGGTGCTTCGAAATCGAAAACACCGAGATGTATGGCGAGCCCTTCGCGATCCCGACGCCGGACGAAAACATCTTCATCTCGTGGTTCGAAGGCGGTGAAGTTTTCCGCAGCGGCTGCACTTGGCGGCGCGGGAACGGCAAGGTTTTCTACTTCCGACCGGGGCACGAAACCTATCCGATCTACTTCCACCCGGTCGTCAGGCAAATCCTCCGCAACGCCGTGCATTGGGCCGCGCCGGAAGGGCAGCGCTGGATCGACAGTTGCCCGAACATCCCGATCAAGGAAGCGCGCGAACCGCTCACGCAAAAAGGCGCGAGCCTGCACAAGGAGGGCGAAGCCGGGCTTCGTTAGCCGCCGGTCGCCATCACGGCTGACTTGTCATCCCGAAACCGGCGCAGCGCGGAGAGGGATCTCGCAAGCGTCGTCCGACCTCGCTAAGCAACGGCGTATCAAGCAACGCTTGTGAGATCCCTCGCCGTCTCCGCGGCTCGGGAGGACAACCTTTGCGGTGATGACGCGAGCACGCCGCCCTCCGCGCCATAGCCGTTGCTCAAAGCCGTCGCGGGATGGCTGGCGGCACTTCTTTTTCGGGCGCGGTTGATTCCCGCCTGCGCGAAATCGCTCGCGGGAAAAGCTTCCGCGCTTTCAGATCCCACGCGAGGCTCGATCCGATTTCGCCGATCACATACTCGTGCAGGCTCATGGGAAACGATCGCGCGCAACGCGACCTCATAGGTGCCTCCGGGAAGATTGCAGCGCCAGATCGGGATGCGCGGATTCGGCGTGGCCGTCGGGGAAGCCGTTGCGCCCTGCGCCGGGGTTTGGGCCTGGCCCGGCCCCGCCGCCGCGAGCAGCAGTAGGACCGGTAGTAGCCAATTTCTCATTATCACAGGGGTAGCGCGGTCTGCCCTTCCGTCCCGCCCGGGCTAGTAAAAATCCCCGTGCCTAACGAACGCCGCACGCAGCGGGGGGAACTTTCTGCGCGCAAAACGCGCGAGCCGCTCGAATTAAAGGTCCCAAGGAGGCGAATAAAAAATGACTACGAACGATAGAAACTCTGAGCTGGTCTCGAAAGTCCCGCAGGTCACCCTGCTTTTCTGGATCATCAAGATTCTCGCGACCACCCTGGGTGAGACCGGCGGCGACGCCGTCACCATGTCGTGGCTCGGCGAGACGACCTCGGGCGGGAACGGCAGCGGTTACCTCATCGGCACGGCTATCTTCGGGGTCATTTTTATCGCCGCGGTGTTCGTGCAGATCAAAGCCGAGAAGTTTCATCCGTTTCTCTACTGGCTCACGATCGTCGCCACGACTACGGTCGGGACGACCCTGGCGGATTACTGCACTCGCTCGCTCGGCATCGGCTACACCGGCGGCTCCGCGATCCTGCTCACCTGCGTGATCGCGTCGCTCCTGATCTGGCGCTGGTCGACCGGGAGCATCTCGGTGGAAACCGTGAACACCCCGAAGGTCGAAATCTTTTATTGGGTCACGATCATGTTTTCCCAGACGCTCGGGACGGCGCTGGGCGACTGGGTCGCGGATACGAACTCCACCGGCTACCTCGGGGCAGCCGCGCTCTTCGGCGGACTACTCCTGGTCTGCGCGCTGCTCTATTATTTCACGGGTCTGTCCCGAGCGGTTTTGTTTTGGGCGGCCTTCATTTTGACTCGCCCGCTCGGCGCGGTGGTCGGCGATTTTCTCGATAAACCTCATGCCGATGGCGGCCTTGCTCTGAGCCGCTATACCGCCTCGCTGGCACTCCTCGTGGTGATCGTCGCGCTGATCCTGATCTTCCCGCAGAAGCCGGCGGAAAAAGCGCATTAATCGGGCACCATTTCTTCAAGCGTTTGTCGCTGCGGCGCGTTCGCTGAAGATAGAGACCAGGGCCGGCAGCAATGCGAGGCGTAACCTATGAGTTTGGAGTTGTCCATGCCCGCTCCAGATTCGGAGCAGATTAGCCCTTGCCAGAGACTCAGAACTTAAACGCGAAGAAGACCGCAGCGATGATCAGGGCGTAGGACACCGCGTAATTCCATTTTAGCGTGGCTCCGAAGAGCACAAAGGCAACGATGGTAAAGACCACCAGGGTGATGCATTCCTGCAGGATTTTCAGTTGCGGCACGCTCCATTCATTTGATCCAATGCGGTTGGCCGGCACCTGAAAGACGTACTCAAACATCGCAATGCCCCAGCTCGCGAGAATGGCCAGCCAAAGTGCGGAATTCTTAAATTTTAGATGCCCGTACCAGGCGAGGTTCATGAACACGTTCGAGATCGTGAGGAGCAGAATTGTTTTCATGAGAGATCAGTTAGTTCCGCGGAATATCGAGCGCTTTAGGGGTAATCCCAACGAAGGTCTGCGCCGCCGACGATCCAGGTGACGATCCAGCCTTCTGGTGCTCGTTAGGCTTCTTTGGCCATGTGTCGATAGTGAATCACTTTCACTTTCTCGAGAGTGACGAGACCGCCTCCCATCATCTGATCGAGCGCGGGAAGAAGCAGGTTCACCTTCTCTTCGGCATCAACGATTTCGATCACAATTGGCAGATCCATCGAGAGCCGCAGGATTTTCGCAGTGTGAATCCGACTGGCCGCACCAAAGCCCATGGGCCCGCGCAAGACAGTCGCTCCGGCGAGTTGCAGTTCTCGCGCCTTGATCACAATCGCTTCGAAAAGGGGCTGATGTTTCCAGCGATCACTTTCGCCGATGAAAATTCGGAGGAGAACCGCATCGTCAGGTATTTTCATAATCAGCAAATCACGGGGAGCGGAGCAACGAGAGCGCCAGCGTCCGTCCCAGCCATACGGCAACGAGGCAACAAACAACAGAGAGGACCGAATTCGCGCTGGCCCTCATCCAGTCGCCCTCCTGCACCAGATCGAGCGTTTGCAGGCTGAACGACGAGAAAGTCGTGTAGCCTCCGCAGACCCCGATCATGAAGAACTGGCGTACGCGTGGCGGAATCAGCAACGGTCCGTTTGCATCGGTGAACGCCGCGAAGAACCCGATAAGGAAGGAGCCGGTGACGTTCACGAAGAGTGTGGCGAGCGGGAAAAATTCGCCGCCGCGCGGCGCGATGAAACCGGACGCCCAAAACCGCGCACCCGTTCCAAGCGCGCCACCGAGCATTACCCAAAAATAACTGAGCATAAAAAAACTCCGACCGTGTCCTGGCAATTACCGGGACATCAGTAGGAGTTATCAGCTCACGCGGTTCACCCGTTGCGGGAAGGCAAACTCCATTGCCCTTTGGGACCATGCTCAGTCTGTCCGTTCGGATCAAGTGAATTTGCGCCAAACGAGTGGGGTGCATTGCGTTCGCGCCTGAGCTATTCAAAGAGCGCCGCAGCGCGGCTCGGACGGCGGGATGCCGAGTTCCTCCATCACCCGGTATGCTCCGCAGATGCCGCTGATGATTGGGATTGAAGCCGGACTCTTCCGTGTCGTTGCTCATTTTTTCAACCAGAGAAAGGCAAGCACGCCCGCGCCGAGAAGAACGCGGTAGATTGCGAACGCTTCGAAGGTGTGACCTTCGACGTAGCGGATGAGCCACCTCACCACGAGCAAAGCGGAAACAAAGGCGGCGATGAACCCGACGGCGAAAACTCCGAGAAAGCTGGCGTCGAGTAGGCGGAAATTTTTGAGCAAGTCGAAACCCGTCGCGGCCATCATGATCGGAAAGGCGAGCAGGAACGAAAACTCTGTCGATGTCCGGCGGTCGAGTCCGGCGCAAAGCCCGCCCATGATGGTAGCCCCCGATCGGGAGACTCCGGGAAATAGCGAAAACACCTGGGCAATGCCGATCCCGAGCGCTTGCCAGTAGCTTATCTCGCTAGTCGTGTGGCAGCGCGATTTTATCGGCAAACGTTCGATGACCGCTATCGCGATTCCGCCGGCGACAAGTGCCAGCGCGACCGGCCGTGGGAAAAACAACCAGGCTTCGATCAACTTGTGAAATGCCAGCCCGACGATCGCTGCGGGAACAAAGGCAATCGCCAGAGCGAAGAAGAGGCGGCGGTCGGGCGCTTTGCCAAAGAATGTTCCGACGACAGCTTCGATCAACTTTTGCCGGTAAACCAAGCCCACTGCGAGAATGGCGCCGGCTTGAATTGCGACGTCGAAGAGGTCGGCCTTTTCCTTGCTCCCGAGGAGTTTTCCAAAACCAAAGAGATGGTCAGCCAGAAGCAGATGGCCCGTTGAAGAGACAGGGATGAATTCCGTAAGTCCTTCGACCAATCCGAGCGCAATGACGATGAGCCAGAGCATGCGCTATCCTTTCACTGCAAGAATGACGGCGCCGGCAACGATGAGCAGGCCTCCGGCCCAGTGATGCCAGGTAAGGCGCTCATGCAGGATGAGTGCCGCGAATGCGATAACAAAGACGACGCTGAGCTTGTCAATCGGCGCGACGCGCGAGGCTTCGCCGAGCTGCAAGGCGCGGAAGTAGCAGATCCAGGACAATCCAGTCGCCAGGCCGGAGAGGATAAGGAAGAGCCAATTACGGCTATCGAGCAATCGCAGACTGCGCGCCGGTGTCAGCGCAAAAAAGAGGGCCCAGGTGAAGACGAGGACGACACTCGTGCGGATGGCGGTCGCGAGCGTGGAGTCAACGCCGGCCACGCCAACCTTGGCGAGCACGGCCGTGAGTCCGGCGAAGAAAGCCGAGAGTAATGCCCAGATTAGCCAGTTCATTGCCTAACGAGACTAGGATGAGCGGAGGCCAGCGCCGGGAATAACTTCGCGCTGTACTTCCGCCAGAGGAATTCCAGGATTATCATCATGATCACCGCAACACCTGCGCCAATCGCGGCGGCGCCAAGCACATCGGTCGGATAATGATCGCCGACGTAGACGCGCGACCAGGCTACGAGCGTTGCCACGATAAAGTAGAGCCAGCCTCTCCGCCGGTAGAACCACGCGAGCACGGTGGCAAAGGCAAAATTGTTCGTTGCGTGCCCGGATGGGAACGAGCGGTTGTCCCGTTTCTTTGCAGGAAGGGAGGATAAAGTGACGACCGCGGGATGCGTTACGGCAAGGAAGCGCGGGTGGGTTTTTTGCAGCCGTACGACACGCACGCCCGCCATCGCCTGATACGGCCGCGGACGATTCGTGACGTGCTTGATCGCGTTGGCAACCCCGGTATCGGCGACGAGGATGGTCAGGAGCGCGCAGCAAACGAGCGCGCGCGCTTTGAAGCCGCCAAAGGCAAGCGCCAGCACGCCCGCAATGAAGACGAAGGGTCGCCAGATTGGCCAGCTCGAAAGCAGTGCCATGAACACGTCCAACGCTGGCGAGTGGAACTCATGATTGGTCAGTTCGAAGAGCTGCTGGTCGAGTTGCGGGATAGTCATGTGTTTTGCTCCACGGCTGCTTTGATCGCCGTGTCCAGTTCGTGAATTGTTCGATCAAGCGCGAGCAAATCGAGCCCGAAACTCACCATTCGGTAATGCCGTGCCGAGAGTTCGATCAGCAGTTCCTCAAGCATCCGTGGATTGCGTGCGCTCAGCCGATGCAACTCGCGCAGGTGGCGGCGTGCGTCTGATTGAATGTTTCCGGCAGCGACGGCCTCTGTCGCCGCGAACAAAGAGGCGAGCAGGGCTTCCGATATCAGGGAGCATAACGGCGCCCAGTCTGCGGCAGTTTCGAGAGCGGCCAGTTGAATTTTCGGCATAAAGAAACTCCATGCGCGCAGCTACGCTACGTGCAGGAGTCATCAGCGCGGAAATCGATCCGGCAGTTTTCGTCTTTCGACGGAAGGCAAACTCCATTGCCAGCACAATCTTAATAGCAAGGAATGCTCCCGCAAGCACCTACTGTGAATCTCGTCTTCACGATCCTCCGGGAATCCCAGGCAACGGTTTCAATTCAGCGGGCACGGAGCCGGGTCGCCCTCATGGAGAAATACCGTTGCACGAGGTATGCGCAAAAAATTCCGATAATGAATGACGCGACGATGTCGGAGAAATGGTGGGCGCCTACGAGGATGCGCGCCAGACCGACCAAAATGGGAAAGACCAGCGCAAGCGTGCCGGCTGGCCACTCTACGAAGGCAAGGACGAGGAAAAATCCAGTGGACGCGCTGGTGTGCCCGGATGGGAAAGAACTGTGGTTGTAGTCCGTGTGCGGGCCGTACCATCCATCTACGATATGCGTAGAAGGCCGCGGACGTCCGGTGGCAAATCTAACCGCGTCTGAGCTAAGACCGGCAAGGGCGCACGCTACGAGCATCATCAATGCGATGCGCTGCCAGCGCCGACTATGCAGCAGGTATGCAATCGCCCAAAGAATCCCGCCGAGAGCGACATGCTCCGGCCAATCGCCGTAGTGGCTGACGAACCGGCCGAAGGCTCTCAGTCGCGCGTGCGGATGATCATTCAAGAAACGAATGACAAAGCCGTCGAAGTGAAACGAGCCGATTAAAAGCAGCGCCGCGATAATTCCTACAATTAGCCATCGCCACCAAGCGCGATTGCGCTTCGGCTGCGAGCTCGGGGGTGGGGAATCTGATGGTCTTGGCATGCGCGCTGAGTGAATCGTAAGCGGAGACCCGATTCAGGCATCGCATGGCGGCTCATTCACGAGGCGGCGCCTCACGAAGTCCTCTGGCTCTCGGCCGATCTTTTCAACCTGTTATCATTTCGGCCTATCCCGAAAAGCGAAAGTAGCGCCGGGAGGACGATAAGCGTGAGCGGCATGCCGAAGATGAGGCCGGAGATGATGGCGATGGCGAGCGGTTGTTGCATGGCGGAACCCTGGCCGATGCCGAGCGCCAGCGGCGTGAGCGCTAGGATGGCGGCGCAAACGGTCATCGCGATCGGGCGCAAGCGGTTGATTCCCGCGACGATGAGACGGTCGTCACTTGGCTCGAGTTCCTTAAATTCCGAGTAATAGAAGATCGCGATCTCGGTGACAATGCCGACGATCATCGTCATGCCCATGCGCGAGGTAATGTTGAATTCCGTCCCGGTAACCCAGAGGCCGATATAGACTCCGGCGACCGCGAGCAGTGGGATGGCGAGCATGGCGATGGCGACGCGAAAGCTTTCGTAGAGAAACAAGAGAAGGGTGAAGACGAGGATGATGGCCGCGATCAAGACAATCGTCAGACCTTTGAAAGCGATCTGCTGCTGCTCGTAAAGTCCGCCTAACGAGTAAGGGACGGAGTTGGGCAGAAATCCTTTCTGATCCAAGACCTTGGTCTTGATCTCCTGCACGGTCGAGCCCAGGTCGCGGCCGCTGATCCGGCCGGTGACGGCGACCATTCGCTTGAGGTTATCGCGCTCGATCTCCGGCTGGCCGGTGACCGGGACAATTGCGGCGACGCGTTTCAAGGGAAAAAGGTGACCGTCGGGCGCCCGCAGGAGGAGGTCGCCGATGTCCTGGATGGTTGCCCGGGTGCGCTCCGGGAGCCAGACGCGCACGCCGACCAGCTTTGGTCCCTCCTGAATGTGCGTCGTGACATTACCGCTGAGATAATTGTCGAGCATGGTGGTGATGGAACCGGGATCCATCCCTTCGAGCTCCGCTTTCACCCGGTCCACCTCAATGTTGAGCGCGTCGCCCGCGAAGACGATGCCGCTTTTTACTCCCACGACGCCGTTCACTTTCCCGATCGCCTGCGCCACCTTGTCGGCGACGGTCCGCAGCGTCTTCTCGCTGTCGGAATAGAGCTTGATCTCGATCGGTTGCGGCACCGAGGTGAGATCGCCGATGAGGTCTTCAATCAATTGCGCGGTCTCGATTTCCAGCCCCGGAATGTTGTGCTCGATCCGGGTGCGGACGTCATCCATGACCAGTTGAATGCCGCGGCGCGGGAAGGGCTTTAGCCTGATGAAATAATCACCGCGATTCGCTTCGGTAAGTCCACCGCCGAGCTGTAATCCCGTGCGGCGCGAATAGGTCTGCACCGCCGGCGTCGATTGGAGAATTTTTTCGATCTCGCGCAGGAGCCGATCGGTTTCGACCAGGGAAGTGCCGGGCGGGCTTTTGTAATCAAGGATAAATCCGCCTTCGTCCATTTTCGGCATGAAACCGGAGGCGACATGCTTGAAAGAAAAGTAGCCGAGCGCGAGCAGGGGAAGCGTGCCCGCCAGGACGAGAATCCAACTGTGGCGCAACAAGCCGCTCATCATTCGCCGGTAGCCCTGATTCACTTTTTTCATCCAGCCATGCGTCTCGGCGGATTCCGCGTCGTCTTTGCCGAGGATCTGCGCGGAAAGGATCGGAATCGCGATCCAGGCGATGAGGAAGGAAATGAAGAGTGCGCAGGCCATCGTGAGGCTGAGGGCTTTGAAAAAGGCGCCAGTCACCCCGCTCAAGAAAGCCAGCGGCAAAAAGATGATGATGGTGGCGGCGGACGAACCGACCAGCGGACCGGTAAATTCGGTCGCCGCGCGACGCACTCGTTCCTCTTCCGATCCTTCTCCCTGGCCGAGCCGCCGCATGATGTGTTCCACCATGACGATGGCGTCGTCGATGATGAGGCCGACGGCCGCGGCCATGCCGCCCAGAGTCATGATGTTCAGACTCATGTGGGCGACGTAGAGCAGGAGCATGGAAGCGGCGAGTGAAGCGGGCACGGCCACGACCGCGATGAGCGTAATCTTCCAGTTGCCGAGGAAAACGAAGAGCACAATGGCGGCGAGGACGATGCCGATAAGGATGGCGTCGCGCGTGCTGTGTTCGGAGGAAATGATCAGCTCGCTCTGGTCGTACCAATTGCGGATCTGAATGTCGTTGGGCAAACGCTTCTCCTCCTCCTGGAGCTTTTGCTTGATCCCTTTTGCGATCTGCACGGTGTTGGCGCCCGGTTGTTGATAGACTTGGAAGAGAACCGCGTCGCGGCCATCGGCAGTCACGCGAATCCACTGTGGTTCGGTCGATTGTTCGACCGTCGCGACGTCCTCGAGAAGCACCGCGCCGTTGCTCCCGAAACGGAGCACGGTTTGCGCGATTTCCTTCACATTGTGGAAGCGCGTGTCGGAGACGATGAGGTAAAGCTTGTCGTGGTCTTCGATACGGCCGACGGCGATGAGGATGTTGGCCGCGGAGAGTGTCTTGGCGACGTCGCCCAGGGTCATCTTGAAAGACTGGAGTTTGGCGGGATCGACCACCACTCGATACTCTTTGATCGCGCCGCCTTGCACTCCGACTTTCGCCACGCCGGTCACAGTCGAGAGCGCGGGCCGCAGTTGATACATCGCGAGTTCGTGCAACTCGCTCAAGGAGTGCGACGTCGAAGTCATGCTATAGGCGATGACCGGGAAGACCGTCGGGTCCATCCGCTGCACTTCAAAGGTGGTGCCCGGCGGCAGCTCCGGCAGGATTCTGTTGACCTGCGCCGCGACCTGCAGCATGGCCGAAATCATGTCCTGGCCCCAGTCGAAATTAACCGAAATCTCCGCGCTGCCGCGGCTCGTGATGGAGCGCAACCCGCGCACGCCGGGGATCGCGCGCACCGCCTCCTCGAGTTTATAGGTCACCTCAGCCGCCATCCGTTCCGCAGGCCGGTCGCCGGAATTAATCGTCACTCGCACCCGCGGGAAGCTGACCCAAGGGAAGAGGGCGACGGGCAGCGAGAGGCCGCCGAAGATCCCGGCGAGAATCACCACGGCGAGGAGGAAAATGAGCGACCGCGCGTGGCTGTGCAGCCAGCCGGCGATATTCATGATTTCTTTCCCGTCGTCACTGCCATGCCGTCGCTCAATTCGTAATTGCCCTGGACGACCACCGGCTCGTCCGCCCGCAGGTCTTGCGCGATCACTTCGATCTCATCGGCGTTTTCGATGCCGACTTCGACCTGATGCCGGACGGCGTGTTGATTCTTTACCGTGTAGAGGATGTGTTTGTCACCGTCGGGGAGGACCGCGCTGCGCGGCGCCACCAGTGCCGCGTGCGCCTGTGTCTGGAGCTCGGCGCGAAAGTAGGAATCGAGCAGAAGGTTACTTCCGTTAGGCAAGGCGACATAGGCGTCAATCAAACGCGTATTCGGATCAATCCGCTGGGTAATCAGGCGCACCTTGCCGGCGATCGGTTTGGCGTTGGCGAGATGCACTTGATAAAGCGTCACTGCCTGCCCGACCTGCACATGCAACGCGTCTTCCGGTTCCACCCCGAGCTTTACTTCGATCTGGTTCCGGGCAACGAGATCGACAAGCGGACTGCCGGCCGGCACGATCTGGCCATCCTGCACGTTCACTTTGCCCACCAGGCCGGCCATGTCCGCTTTCACGGTTTGCTCGCTGGCGGCGCCTTGTTTCTGCAAAGTCTGCAACTGTAACTGTGCATTCTCGGCGTTCTTATTCGCCAGAGCGAGTTCCTGATTGGTCGCAAGTTTGAGATTAAACTTCTGCTGCACCTGGTTGAGGTCCTTTTGAGCGGTTTGTACGGCCTGGCGCGCTTGCGCGAGCTGCAATTTCGTCTGCGGGCTGGGATCAATCGCGACCAGCGCCTGGCCCGCCGTGACTGATTCGCCGGGCGCGACCAGGACATGGCGGACCCGCGTTTCATAGGGTACGGAAATCGCATTGTTCTTGCCGGGTTGGGTGATCACGCTGCCGTAGGCGGTCACTTTGGCGGAAATGGTTTTTCGCTGGAGCGGCGCGAGAGTTATCTTTGCCACGGGCGCTCCGCTCGCAATACCGCTCCCTTGTTGGGTGGGGCTGCCGCCGGAGCATTGGCCCAGCCAAAAGCCAATTCCGAGGACCGCGAGAAGCGCGCCGATTCGCCAGAGCCAGCGTTTCCAGTTCATTTGGCGCTTTGTTCGTTAGGCCGGGCGGGAACGTAACGGCCCGAGGCCAGCTCGAGCGCGATCCGCGTCTCGATCAGTTGTTGTCTTAGCTTCAAAATCTGAATCGTTTTCTGGTTCAAATTGTTTTGCGCCAAATAATAGTCGAACGCGTTCACGTTCCCCTGCTGGGCGGCGAGCTGAAAAACATCCACCAGATGCTGGAGGACGGGCACGGCCGCTTCCGCCGCGCTGATCTGTTTTTCCAGTGCATGAATATCCGCCAGCGCCGTCGCCACATCGGAGCGTGCGACAAAAACGCGATCGAAGTATTCGTCGCGCAGTCTCTGCCGGGTCGCGCGCTCGAGCGCGATCGTTCCCTGCGCCCGGTCGAAGATCGGCAGGTCGATCGTCACGGCAGGTCCGATAGTGTGGACGTTGGAGGTGTCGCTCAGCCGGTTAAACCCGATGTTGACTCTCGGGAATTGCGCCAGGATCGCCACGCGCACTTTTTCTTCCTGGCTTTCGTAGCCCTTTTTGAGCGCGATCAAATCGAGCCGGCGCTCTTCCAGGTTCGTCGTTAGGCTGGAATACGATGGGGTCGAAATGTGCGACGGCAGCGAAATCCCAGCGCGCAAATGCACCGTGGCCTCGGGCCCGAGACCGATCGCTTTCTTCAGCGCCAGACGCTGATCGGCCAGATCTTTTTCTAGCGCGAGCACGATGGCGTGCGCATCCTGGCTGGCGACTGAGGCAATCGAGAGCTCGATTTCGGTGAGCTCGTGCGCGGCGGTCGCTTTCTGCACGACGTCGAGATTTTTCTCCAGTCGCGCGTCCACCTCCCGCGCGTGAGTGAGCTGCGCTTCATCGGAGACGACCCGATAAACCGCGAGCTTGGCGCCGAGCGCGGTCTGCCATTCGAGCCAGGCAATGTCGAGGGCGACCGAGGCTAAATTTGCGCGGGCGGCGGCGCGCTTCGCCCCGAGCTGAATGAGCGCCTGGAAATCCCAGGTCGCCCCGACGCCGTAGCCGGTCACGAGCCCGGGCACAATCGTCCCGCCGGTGACGAAATCAGCGCTCCCGGTGATTTGCGGGTTGGGCAAAATGCCGGCCTGGAACAGCTCCGCCGCCGCCACGCCGCGGCGATCGCGCACGGCGCGAAGCGAGGGATTAATCAAAACAGCGAGGATCGCGGCCTGGTCCGGCGTCAGCCCGCTACGCGGAGTAAACTTTACCGGCGCGAGGAGCGGATGCTTGATCTCGCTCGCCGCGACCTGAAGTTTGCCTAACGACGGTGGCCGCAACGCGCGCCCGACCGCGCCGCGATCGAGCGGCAATCGGTGATAGATCGCGCAACCGCCAAGGAGAGCGGGGAGGGCCAAACAAATCCAGATGCGGCGCACGCCGCGGGGAATAGTAACAATCGTGAGTAAATCCAGTAGTCGAGCTTTACGAAAAACGCCCCGGAACCGTCGCAGGTTGGCTCACCTGCGCTGGCCTGACCCGGAGCTCGACCTGCGGGAGCAGGTCGAGCCGGAGAGACGCGCTTCCGCACGGCCCGGTTTTAGCAGCGAGGTTAGTTATTTCTGACCGGCTGCCTTATCCGCCGCCTTTTCCTTTATCTGCGCGGCGCCGTTCTCGGTGCTCACGTCCACGATCTTGCCGGTCTTCGCGTTCACCAGCACTTCGGTGATGCTCTTCGTGCCGGGAGTGGCGATGTCAAAGGACCAGACGAGCGCGTTGTGCTCATTCTCAATTTCTTCACTCTGGATCTTCCCGTTAGGCACTTTCGCCAGCGCGATTTGTTCCGCCTGCGTCTTGCTGATCTTCGCCTGGGCGAGGAGTTGCGCGTCGGTTTCGCCGGCGGCGAAGAGGCTGGAAGTCGTGAGGCCGGCGAACAGGAGCGCGGCGACCAATGTTTTGCTTTGATAGTATTTCTTCATTTTCCAACCTACGCTGCCGAACTGTCGCTGCGGGGGTCGCTCCCGTTACAAATCTGTTATTTGCATTCGCGCCCTCGCTCCGGTCGTGTGGGCGGTTAATTTCTGAGCATGCGCGTGCTGGTGGTAGAGGATGAGAAAAAGCTCGCCACTTTTTTGCGCAAAGGGCTGCTCGAGGACAACCTCGTCGTCGATCTGCTGCATGACGGCACCGCGGCGCTCGAGCGAATTCTGACCTGTCCCTACGACGTGATCGTGCTCGACATCATGCTCCCAGGGCGCGACGGGCTGAGCCTGCTGCAGGAAATGCGGCGCCAGCACATCAACACCCCGGTGCTCCTCCTCTCCGCGCGCGGGAACGTGAACGAACGCGTGGAAGGGTTGAATCTC
>JBBSUP010000010.1:0-51204 GCA_038234295.1 Chthoniobacterales bacterium | reverse complement strand
CGATGCCGCTCCGTCGTCTCGACCGATCGCCGCGCTTCCGCCCGCAACGCGCGATCTGTCATCCGAGGGATCTAGCAGCCGTCTGATGACGTCGTTAGGGCAATGGCGGGTCGAGCAACGCCTGGGAGATCCCTCGCCGTCTGCGCGGCTCGGGATGACAAAGCAAGCGGCGACGCGAGGTGACAAGGACGCGCGGCTCGCCTCCCGAGGACGAAAGCCGGCGCAAGCCGCTTCCGCGCGCGTCGCTTATTTAAACTTCGACCAGTTCAACGACTGCAATTGCTTCGGCAAAAACTCGCCGTTCCGCCGGATCAGTTTGTCGTCGAAGAAAATCTCGCCGCCGCCGTAATCCTTCCGCTGGATGCAGACCATGTCCCAGTGGACCTGGCTCCGATTCCCATTGTCCGCTTCCTGGTAAGCCTGCCCGGGCGTGAAGTGGAACGACCCCGCGATCTTCTCGTCGAAGAGGATGTCGCGCATCGGCTCGCGGATGTAAGGATTGCAGCCTAACGAGAACTCCCCGATGTAGCGCGCCCCCGCGTCGGAATCGAGAATCTCATTCAGCTTCTTCGTTTGGTTGCTCGTCGCCTCGACGATTTTCCCATCACGGAAATCGAGCCGGATGTTATCGAACCCGGTGCTCTGGTAAATCGTGGGAACGTTAAAAGTGACGTGCCCCTGAACGGAGTCCTTCACCGGGCAGCTAAAAACTTCTCCGTCGGGAATGTTGCGATCGCCGCCGCAGATAATGGCGGAAATGCCCTTGATGCTGAAGCGTAGATCGGTGCCCGGCCCTTTGATCTGGACCTGATCGGTTTGCTCCATGAGCGCCTTCAACGCCTTCATTCCCGGCTGAAGTTTGCGGTAATCGAGCGTGCAGACTTTGAAGAAGAAATCCTCGAAAGCTTCCGTGCTCATCCCCGCCATCTGCGCCATCGCCGGGTTCGGCCAGCGGAGCACGACCCACTTCGTTTTCTGCACACGCTGGTCCTGCACCGGACGCATTTTCTTCGCGACCAGTTTCATCCGGTCGATCGGCACATCGGCGAGTTCGCTCACATTGTGGCTCCCGCGGATCGCGATGTAGGCATCCATTTTTTTCATCCGCGCGAGCTCGTGGGCGGCGGCGAGGTCGAGCTGCTTTTCGTCGGCGCCGAGTGCGAGCTCGCGGCTCACGCGCGCCCGCTGGATTTGCGAAAAGGGAATCGCGCCCGCTTTGCGCGCCGCGCGGATGAGCGCGATCGCCATTTCATCCGGCGCATCGAAGGTCTCGATCAGCACCTTCTCGCCGCGCTGCAGATTGGTGGAGTAGTTCACGAGGAGAGAAGCGAGCTTATCGAACCGGGCGTCTTGCATAGGCGATCATCTTCCCACCGAGAATGACTGATGCAACCTGGGCCGGCGTGCGCGTCGGACGCACGCTGTAGACGCCTCTCTCTGAGAGACGCGAGAGTTGCGCGACTTTCTCAAGCAGCCTCGTGCACACCCGCGCTTCGCAGAGCGAAGCGTCTACAGGTCCAAGCGAGCGGCGAAGGCGCCGTCGAGGTGATCACGGAAGGGGACACGGCTTTCGCTTTTCGTTAGGCGAAAATCCGGGTGCTCGCGCAGGAACGCCGCGACTACTCCCTCGTTCTCCTCCGGTTCGAGGCTGCAGGTGCTGTAGACGAGCGCACCGCCCGGCTTCAGCAGCGGCGCGACGTGGCGCAGGATAGTGAGCTGTTGCGCCTGCATTCTCGGGAAGTCTCCCGGCCGCAAACGCCAGCGCACATCGACGCGACGACGCATCACCCCGGTGTTGCTGCACGGTGCGTCGACCAGGATTTTGTCGAACGAGTGCGGCTGAAACGCCGCCGCCCGGATGGATTCGAGATCAAGCCAATCGCAGTGCACGACGGTCGCGTTCCGCACTCCGAGCCTCTCCAGATTTTCGCGGAGTCGCCAAAGGCGCGCCGCGTCGCCATCGGCAGCGACGAGTCGACCGTGGTTCTGCATCTGGCCCGCGAGATGTGCAGCTTTGCCGCCGGGCGCGGCGCAGGCGTCGAGGACGCTGTCGTTAGGCGCGGGATCCAGTAACTTTCCCGCGAGCAGCGTGCTCGGATCCTGAATATAACAGTCGCCGTTTGCGAGCGCGGCCACGGGATCGGGCAGGGTGAAGAATTGCGAGTGGTCCGAGAGCGGCTCGGCTTCCGGATATTTCGCGCGGAACTCTTCCACGGAGAGCTGAAGCGAATTTACCCGCGCATAGACCGGCGCCGGTTGGTTGTTCCAGCGGCAAAGATCCTCGGTCGCGGCTTCGCCAAACTGCTGCGTCCACTTCGCCACGAGAAATGCCGGCTCGGAAAAACGCACGGCGAGTGGCTCGGCCGCAGCTCGACTCGTGAGGCCAGCTTGCTCGCGGAGAGCGCGACGAAGGAGCGCGTTGATCAATCCGCGGGCGCGCTTCGGCGCGAGTTCGACGGTTTCGAAGACGGCAGCGTGCGCGGCAATTTCGAGCACTAAAATCTGGTAGAGCCCGAGCCGCAGCAGGTCGCGCGCGGTATCGTCGACCGGTCCTTCGCGCAGTTGTGCGATCCAGAAATCGAGCAGCGTGAGATTCCGCAGTACGCCGTAAAAAAGCTCCAGCGCGAAGGCGCGATCGGGCGCGCTCAGGCCGCTTCCGCGAAAAAAGTCGCCAACAATCAGGTCGGCAAATTCCGCGCCGGTGCGCCAGCGCCGGAGCGCGGCGAGGGCGAGGGAGCGGGAAGACGGCATCGGATGGCGGAGTGGCGGGTTATGCGGTCATCCCGAGCGGAGCCCCTCGAAGGCGGGGCGCAGTCGAGGGATCCCGTCGGGTTTCGTGGAAGCGTGGCGGCGGTTCAGGACGACGGGTCGGGGATTTGCGGGCGCGCTGCACAGAAGCTCCACGGGATCCTTCGACTCCGCTGCGCTCCGCTCAGGATGACAGGTGCCTAGAGCCGCGATCTCGTTAGGCGGTTTTCGGCGGGCGGCCGAT
Source organism: Chthoniobacterales bacterium (assembly GCA_038234295.1). Taxonomy (GTDB): domain Bacteria; phylum Verrucomicrobiota; class Verrucomicrobiia; order Chthoniobacterales; family UBA10450; genus Palsa-1392. The sequence continues at coordinate 48,212 of JBBSUP010000010.1, read as the reverse complement.
CGAGGTGTATTGGAAGCCGAGCTTTCGCATGGTCTCAGGGTCGTAGAGATTGCGGCCGTCGAAGATCAGCGGGGTTTGCATCTTTTCCTTCACCGCGGCGAGATCGACGTTGGCGAATTCCCCCCATTCCGTGGCGATAATAAGCGCTTCAGCCTCCTCGAGCGCTTCCATCGCCGAGTTCGTTAGGCGAACGCCGTCGATCGCTTTCACGTCGCGCGCTTTCTCCATTCCCTTTGGATCGTAGGCGGATACTTTCGCGCCTTCCTTGAGCATGTCGGCGACGAGATCGATCGCGACCGACGAGCGGATGTCGTCGGTGTCGGGTTTAAAAGTGAGACCCCAGACCGCGATTTTTTTATCGCGCAAAACCCAGAGCGCATCGCGGATGACCTTGAGGAAACGATCCTTCTGGCCCGCATTAATTCGCTGCACTTCCTTGAGCAGATTGAAGGGCACGCCGAGCTGCTCGCTGATCGTGATGAAGGCCGAAATGTCCTTCGGAAAACAGGAGCCGCCGTAGCCGATGCCGGCGTTGAGGAAGTTGCGACCAATGCGCCGATCCATGCCAATGCCATCGGCGACTTTTTCGATGTCGGCGCCGCTCGCTTCGCAGATCGCGGAGACGGCGTTGATGTAGCTAATTTTCAGCGCGAGGAAGGAATTCGCCGCGTGCTTGATGAGCTCGGCGCTGTTGATGTCGGTGACGAGAATCGGGGCCATGAACGGCTCGTAAACTTTCTTCATCAGGTCGATCGCGCGCTCACTTTGTGCGCCGATGACGATGCGATCGGGCTTCATCAGGTCGGCCACGGCGCAGCCTTCGCGCAGAAATTCGGGATTGCTCACGACGTCGAATTCCGCGCCGTGTTTGTTGTAGCGCTTGATCGATTCCGCGACTTTCTCGCCGGTCTTCACCGGGACCGTACTCTTGTCGACGATCACGCGGTAATCGCTGAGCACGCCCGCGATTTCGCGCGCGACCTGCTCGATGAAGCTGAGATCGACGCTGCCGTCCGCATCCTGCGGCGTGGGCACGGCGATGAAAACAACCTGCGCGCCGTCGACGCCTTCCTTGATGCTGCCGGTGAAACGAAGCCGTTGCGCGGAGACGTTGCGCTGGATGATCTCCTCGAGGCCGGGCTCATAGATCGGGACTTTGCCCTGGCGGAGCGACTCGATTTTGCGCGGGTCGTTATCGACGCAGATGACGTTGTGACCGACGTCGGCGAAGCAGGCGCCGGTGACGAGTCCGACATAGCCGGAACCTATGATGGCGAGATCCATTACGAGAAAAAAGGGCGGGAAGTGGTGGTCGGTGATTTAAGGCGGGGTGCTGCTGTTGCTCGTGCCGGTGGGATCGAAATTCAAATCGAAATTGAACTTCGGAAAGGCCTTGAGCGTGAAGGTAAGAAGCACGCCGTATTCCTTTACGCTGCCATTATTCGCGACGATCGCGCCGACCGAGGCGACCCAGCTCGTGAGATCGCGATAAACCGAGTAACGCTGCTGCTCGACGATGTTCGAGTTCGCTTCATAGACGCCATAGGCGCCGACGCCCCAGTTATCATCGATGCGGTAATAGCCGCCGAGCGTGTAGAGACTGCTGTTGAGGAAAAACGGGTTATCGCTCAGGTAGCGATGGCCGACGGTGATCTGACTGTTCGCGGTCGGCTGGAAACGGATGCTCGTGTCGACTTCGGTGAAGCCCTTGTCGAGCAGAGGCAGTTGCGAATCGATCACCAGCGTCGCCCAGGGCACGGGCGTGAAGGTGAGCTTGTTGAAGACGTTCGAGAACTGGGTGCGATCGAAAGGGTTGTCGATGTTGACGTCGAAGTAGGTGTCGAGTTCGAGCCAGCTCACGGTGAGATCGTCGCGCCGGGTCTGCAGGCGATTGCGCACGCCGAGGCGCGCGACGGTCCAGTTATCGAGGGAATCGATCGAGGTGTACTGCGGGAAGTCGATCGGCTTGAGCTTGGTCGACGGCTGCGCGCGATCGAATTGGAGAATCGACAATGGATCGGCCGTGGGGTTCGAGACGTAGGAGATATTTGAGTAGGGCTGGATGATGTGGCGCAGGCCGTCGAAGCCGAGCGTGCGCGACTGCACCTGCTCCCATTCGCGCGAGACTTTGAAGGACGTTTCGAGGCCCGCGTTGAAGACGGTCCGGAAAGTGTCGCCCGTGAGCACGAGCGGAAGGTTCTGGCCGGTCGACGGATTAAATCCCGGGTTCGGGAGCGGGTATTCCGGCGCGAGCGGATCGTTCGAGGCGGTGAAAATGGTCGGCCCCAGATCGCGCGTCTCGCTGTAGTAGGTCTCGCGCAAACCAACACGCGGCACGACCGAGAGCCAGCCCAAATAAGTGCGCGGATAAATCAGCTGATGAAAAGTGTCGACTCGGAAGACGCTGTAATCCGTGAACGTCGAACCGTTCGGAAAATTGCGCTCCAGCTCCGCCGCGCTGCTTTCGCCCTCGTAGAAAATCCCGGTGTGGAGGAGCTCCTGCCGCTTGATATCGAGATCCACTTCCGGCAGGCGCTCGGTCGTTTCGAAGAATCTGTTCAGCTGATAACGCGCGTAGGCGGTGAGCGTATAATTGTCCTGCGTGTAGGTGGCCGCGACATTGTTATCTGGTCGCGGATCGACGCGGAATTCCGATGGGAAAAAATCCTGGAGAATGAACGGATCGCTCAGCTTCGTGATGTCGGCGGTGAGTTCGAGGGCCTCCGTCAACTTCGTCCGGTTCTCGACCGTGTAACGATAGCGGCCGGTGGGGATGAAGCCGCGCGGGAGCGAAGTGCGATTGAGCAGTGGGTTCTGATCCTGGAGGTAGTAAGTGGTGAGCTTGGCCTCGCTTTTGTCGTCCTTCCCGTAGTGCACGGTGGAGTCGAAGCCGATCGCTTCGCCGCGCCGCGCGCGGTAGTCGAGCCGAACGGTCGCGCCGATTTTATCCCCGATCGGGAAGGTAATTTTGCCTAACAATGACGGGCCCCACGAACTCAGATAAGCCGGCGCGATCGCGTAGCTGAACGATTGGTCGAGCGGCTGGTAGAGATAAGGCCACCAGAAGATCGGGATTTTCCCGACATAGAAAGTGACGTTGCGAAAGATGACGCGGTCGTCGGGATAAATCCGCACGCCGGTCGACTTCAGCTGGAAATCCGGCTGCTGGGTGTCGTCGGTGGTGAAGCTGCCGTTTGTGATCGTGTATTTCTCGTCGGAAGTGCTTGCGATCGTCTCGCCGGAGATGAGGTAGGGATAAGTGCCCGAACGCATGTTGTGCGCCTGGATCGCCTTGGTATCGACGTTGTAGGTCGCCGCCTCGCCGATGTAGAGCGAGATGCCGCGGTAAATCCGGACGTTCCCGCGCAGGAGGAGCTCGCGCTTCGAGGAGTCGTACTGCGCGAAATCGGAATAGATATCGGTGTCGCCGAAGTGGATCGCGACATTGTCGCGCGCGGTCGCGAGACCGTTTTGGTAGGTCGTCTGGCCGGTGGAGTTGATCTCGATCGGGAGCGCGCCGGGACCACCGAGGTCTTGCGCGCCAGCGAAGCAGGCGGCGAGCAGGAAAAAGAACAGGAAAACCAGCTTACGCATCGCGGGAGGCCGAAGGTAACGGAGCGCGGGAAGCGTTGCAAAGTGGAAAAGGGCAGGGGGAAAAGAACCGCCCTGCAGGAGCAACTCGCAGTCATCCCGAGCGGAGCCCCGCGGCCGCGGGGCGAAGTCGAGGGATCCCGTGGCGTTTCTGGAAGCTCCGGTGCCACTCCCCGGCGGCGGCACTTTCCCGGCAGCGGCGCTTCCCGGCAGCCCCACGGGATCCCTCGACTCCGTTCCGCTCCACTTCACTGCGCTCGGGATGACAACGCCAGCGCCGCCACCTGCTGATTCAGCCCGCAGGTCGTGACGATCGCGCGCGACCACGGTTTCGACGCGTTCGTTAGGCTGAAATCCGCGGGCGCGTTCAGCAGCGGCGGCAGCTCCTGCCAGCGGAGCGCGAGGGCGGCGCAGATCACCTGCCAGATGCCGCCGGCCGCGACGCTTTCGCCGAGCGCGGGCTTCGGCGTGTAAATTGTCGCGCCGGGAAAATGTGCCGCTGCGACCTGGCGTTCCGCGGCGTCGATGAAAGTGCCATTCGCGCTCGCGACGAAAATATCGGCCGCGCCGCCCTCCGTCGCGAGCTCGCGCCCGATCCCGTCGAGCAGCCTGACAAGCTCTCGTTGCCTGGCGAAATTTCCGCCCGGATGCACGCGTTCCACACTCACTGCGCCTTCCCGCGCCACTAAAACCGCACCGGCGCCTTCGCTCAGCACGAGCCCGCGCGTCGGTCGCGCAAACGGCTCGAGCGGCGGCGCCGCGCGCAGGAGCCGCCACTTCCGATAAGCGTCGGCGAGCAGCTCGTCCGCTTCCTCCGCGCCAACCACGAGCACGCGATCGAGCTCCGGATTCGCGAGGAGATCCTCGGCCATTTGCAACGCGAGAATCCCAACCGCGCCGTCGCCCACCAGCGTGTAAGTCGCGCCAGTGATCCCGAGGATCGCCGCGAGGTGACTCGCCGGGGCATTAAACACCGTCTCCGGAAAAAGCAGCGGGCTCGCCGCCTGCGCGCCTTTCTCCACGATCTCGTGAAAGAAACGCCGGGTGTAGATCACGCTGCCGTTGGAGATCGCGAAGACGAGTGCGGTTCTTGCAGCAGTTGTCCGGTCCAGGGTGAGCCCGGCGTCGCGCAAGGCGGCGAGACCGGCGACCACGGCAAACCGCGAGATCGCGCTCGAACGGCGGAGGCGCGGCTGCCGCGCGGCTTCGGCTACCGCTTCCGGGGTTACCCGCATCGCCTGCGCTTCGTGCGCGCCCCAGGATTTGCCTAACGACGAAGCCGTGGCCGTCTCGCCCGCGCAGAGTTTTTCCCAGACGCCGGCGAGATCGCTGCCGAGCGGGGTGACCCAGCCAAGCCCGGAGATGTTCATGAACCAACTTCGACGAGCGGAAGCTCGTCCCTCCCGAGGGACTCGCTTCCGCGAGTCGAGTTTCGCGCGGGCGGCGCTTCGAGCACGATCGTGGCGTTCGTGCCGCCGAAACCGAAGGAGTTGGAAAGCGCGATGCGCGGCGCGCCGGCGCGCGGTTCGTTCGCGACGATATCGAGCGCGAGATCCGCGTCGGGCGCGCGGAAGTTAATGTTCGCGGGCAGAAAGCCATCCCGGAGCGCGAGCAGAGTAATGGCTGCCTCAATCGCCCCGGCCGCGCCTAACGAGTGCCCCATCATGCCCTTGGTCGAGCTGACCGGGACGCGCCCGAACAGCTCGGCGATGGCGCGACCTTCCGCGGCGTCGTTGAAGGGAGTCGCGGTGCCGTGCGCATTGATGTAGCCGATCTCCGCCGGCGCGCGACCGGCCGAGGCGAGCGCGCGTTCCATCGCCTGGCGCGGTCCGATGCCGGACGGGTGCGGCTGGGTGAGATGATGATTATCCGTGGAGATGCCGTAGCCGGTGATCTCCGCGAGGATCTCAGCGCCGCGCGCTTCCGCGGTCGCGAGATTTTCCAGCGCGAGAAGCGCCGCGCCTTCGCCGAGCACCAGACCGCTGCGGGCGCCGTCGAAAGGGCGGCACTTATCCGGCGTCGAAGCCTGGAGGGAGTCGAACCCGACGAAGACGAGCTCCGAAAGCGCGTCGAAGCCGCCGGCCAGAATCCGCTCGTAGCGTCCCGCGCGGATGCACTCGAACGCGTGCCCGAGCGCGTTCGTGCCGGAAGCGCAGGCGTTCGCGATCACCTGACAAGGTGCCTCCAGCCCGCAGGCTTCGAGCGCGTCGACGGCCGGTTTTTGCGGCGGATAATTCGCGATCCAAGCCGGCAGATGCCGCGCCCGCGCGTCGGCTTGCTGGAGCGCGCGGTAATATTGCTCGCCGAAACTCATGCCGCCGCTCGTGGTCCCGAACACCGCAAGCTGCGGCCGAAAATCCGGCGCCTGCGCGAGCACTTCGCGGAGCGCGGCGATCATCATCCGCGAGACGCGGTGCAGCCGTTGTTCCTTGCGCGCGTCGTTAGGCGAGGCGTCCGCCAGCCAATCATCGGGTACCTGGCCGGCGGTCTGGCAGCGCGTTTGTGCGACGGAGAAACGGGTGACCGGAGAGACGCAATCGCGCGCCTCGCGCAAGGCGGCCGAGGTCGCCGCCAGCCCGCGCCCGAGCGGACTGATCACGCCCGCGGCGACGATCGCCACGCGGGCAGGTGGGATTTCCGGGCGCAGGTTCATCGCTCTCATCTTGGCACTTTATTCCTGCACTTACACCTGCACTTACACCTGCACTTACATCGCGGCCCGTGGCGCCTCGGTCTCTGCGGCATCATCGCCGGAGGTGTAAGTGTAGGTGTAAGTGCAGGATCAAAGTGGGGGAGCCGGTGGGCCGGCTTATTCTGCTTGCGCGGCGTGCGGAATCACCTTACATAGCCGCCAGAAATAGCGCCCGGGAAGTTGGTAAATCGGCAGTTGAGTTTTCAGTGGCGATTTGAAATCCGATGAGCGGGAACAGTGACCAGGCCGCGTTTCGCAAAAAAAATAGACAGACAGATGGGTACCAAACTCTACGTAGGAAATCTTTCCTTCAACACGACCGAAACCGACCTCCAGGATCTCTTCGCGCAAGCGGGCGAAGTCTCGGAAGTCACTCTCATGCAGGACAAGTTCACGGGGAAATCGCGTGGCTTTGCCTTCGTCACGATGGCCAACGAAGCCGACGCGCAAAAAGCGATCACTGAATTCAATGGCAAGACCGTCGAAGGTCGGCCGTTGACGGTAAACGAAGCGCGCCCGCGTGAAGCCCGTCCGGGTGGCGGCGGCGGTGGCGGTGGACGCAGCGGCGGCTACGGCGGCGGCGGTGGCGGCTACGGTGGTGGCGGAGGCGGCTACGGCGGCGGTGGCGGAGGCTACGGCGGCGGCGGTGGCGGCGGACGTCGCGATGGCGGCGGCGGACAGCGTCGCGGACGCTAACCAGCGCACGAACAAACAATTTTAACGAAAGCGCCCTGGGGAACCGGGGCGCTTTTTTTTGCTGCGCGAGAATGCCGACCGCCCCGGCGGTGAAAGGCGAATCTTTGAACAACGGGGCGCCGAAATCGGTTCCCGCGCGACAGCAAAAACTTATGGCCAAGAAATCAACCTCGAAGAAAACGGTGCCTGGCACCGATGAAACCATCGCCATCCCGGCGGTCAGCAAATCCACCGCGGGTGCCGCCACCGGCGCCGTCGTCGGCGCCGTGGCCGGGCCCATCGGCGCCGTCATTGGCGGCGTCGTCGGAGGTGTGCTCGGAAAACGCGCTGAAAAGGGCAAACCGGTCGTGCAGCAGGTCCAGCGGACCGCGAGCCAAGCCGTGAGTGGAGCGAAAACCGCGGCCAAGGGCGTCCGCTCCACCGTGCGTGCGGCGAAGAAGACCAAACTCTTTGGCGGCAAGAAAAGCAGTGGCGTGAAGAAAAAAGCGACCGCTCGAAAAGCCACCGCGCGCGGCTCGAAGAAAAAAGCCGCGTCCGCCAAAAGCGTCCGGAAAAGCGCGCCAAAGAAGGCCGCGAAATCCTCGAGCCGTAAAAGTGGCGTCGCTAAGAGAGCGGCGCGCAAGAACGTCCGCAGCCGCCGCTAGCGCTCCGACAGGGGTCTGGCGGAGTTGGTTACCGAGCTTTTTGCAACTTTGAGCGGCGCGAAGCCGGCTCCGCCCGCGTCCATTCTTCCCACGCGTCCGTCAAGGCAGGGCGGCTGTCCGAGATTGACGCGATGCGTAGCTTCCGTGGCTAAATTTACACAAACGTCACAAGAATATGCTTGTCACGGCACTAGTGACTTAAGAAGGTCCGAAAGCTCACAAAAGGTCGGAATTAAATAACCCCGAAAATCATATGAAAAAGCTCTCCAGACTCGCCCTTCTCGGATTCCTCGCCGTCAGCCTAACGACTGCCGCGAAGGCGAACATTGTTGCGAATTACAGTTTCAGTGGATCATCTCGGGCGTCATTTGACTCGGACCTGAACAGTGCTGCGAGCGCATTCACCGATGGGCCGGATTGGGTCGCTTCGATCGATCCTGTTCGTGGCAACCCGACGCCATCCATTTCAGTTGATTCAGCCCAGACGGACGGTTCTACCCAGAGTGGGGCAATCACCGCGAACGACTACTACACCTTCACCATCACGCCGAACCCCGGCGTTACGCTGAATTTGACCACTTTGTCGTTTGATTTCGCGAACTATACAAACAGCGGTGTCTTCCCAACCGAAAACATTTTCGCTCGGTCCAGTTTTGACAATTTTTCGGCTAATCTAGCAGCCGCTACCACTGTTTCCGCCGCCTCTGCCGGGACGTTTACAAACGTAAACATCTCGCTTACGGCGGCTGGCTTCCAGAACGTCACTGCTCCGATCGAATTCCGGTTATATATCTTCGACTCAACTACCAACGTGGATAAGGGAGCGCTGGTCGATAATGTAATTTTGCAAAGCGTCCCAGAGCCCTCCGTTTATATGCTCCTTGGCGTGGGCATTCTGCTTTGCGGGCAGCGGTTCCTCCGCCGTAAGGCCGCCTAAAGGCCGGACGAAGTTACCTTCTTTTCACAAAACCGAAGCAAGCAAGGCTTGCCTCTTTCGCGGATCGGGAACGTCGGCCTTCGCCTGTAGACGCTTCGCGGTGCGAAGCGCGAGGCTGCGCCTCACTCCGTAACCGGCGGCGAGCCTTCCACCCGCGCTTCGCAGAGCGAAGCGTCTACAAACTTCGACTCCAGCGGAAGACGCCACCCCTGATGCGGCGTTTGGCTGGCGCCCGCCGTGCGCTTGTCACCGGTCACCCGTCACTCTCGGCCTCCCAACAGCTCATACGAAAGGATGCTCAGGCAATAAATCGCCGCGGTTTCCACCCGCAGGATGATCGGCCCCAGCGTGAGCGGCGCGCAGCCGTGGGTGCGCGCGAGCGCGATCTCTGCGGGCGTGAAATCTCCCTCCGGGCCGATCGCCATGAGCACGCTTCCCGGTTTCGCCTTTCCCTCCGCGGAGCCCTGCTCGTGCTCCTGCCGATACGCGCGCAGGATCTCTTGCAGGTGCTGCGCGCCGGGCTGGAGGGAGCCAATCAGCCGCAGGTCGAGCCGGGGGGCGTCGGCGAAAAAGGCGTCCGGGGTCTGCGGCGGGTGCACGACGGGCAGCCAGTTCTGGCCGCATTGCTTGGCGGCTTCAATCGCGATTTGCTGCCACTTGGTTTGTTTCTGCGCGGCGGCTGCGGGGTCGAGCTGCACGACGGTGCGGGCGGAGAGGAGCGGGAAAATCTCGGCGGCGCCGATCTCCACGGCTTTCTGCACGATCAGGTCCATATTTTTCCCCTTCGGGATCGCCTGCGCGAGGACGATGCGGCAGCGGAACGGTGGGGTCGTCGTCTCCTGGAGAATGCGAAACTGGACGGCGGAGGAATCGAGCGAGGTCAGGGAAACGGTGGCTTCGCGCCCGTGGCCGTCGAAGACCACAGCGCGGTCGTTTGGCTGAAGCCGGAGAACGCTGCGCGCGTGGTGCGCTTCGGACCCGGTCAGCGCGGCGCTCGGCCAATCGCGAGGCGGAAGGTAGAAGCGGTGCATCGCGGGGACGAAGAAGATCGAATTAGGAAAGCAAGAAAGCAGGAAGAAGAAGGGAACCAGAGAAACGCGTCGGTTCCGCCATTTTTCCTGCTTCCCTCTTTTCCTGACTCACCTCTTCTCCTGTCCCTGAGAGATTCTTCAGCCTAACGAAAGAACTCTTTGGCGCGTTCGAGGAAGCTTTTGCCCAGCGGAGTGTTTTCCTCGCCGCAGAGGGCGGCGAATTCCTCCAGCTTCTGGCGTTGCTCGCTGTTTAGGTCGGCCGGGACTTCGACGAGGAGGCGCGCGTAGAGGTCACCGCGCTCGCGGCCGGTCACGTGTGCGATGCCCTTGCTGCGGAGCTTGAAGCTTTGACCGCTCTGGGTGCCGGCGGGAACTTTCAGGCTCGCTTTGCCTTCCAGCGTCGGGACCGGCACTTCGCCGCCGAGCGCCGCGGTCGGGAAGGAGATCGGCACTTCGCAGAAGAGATTATCGTCTTCGCGCTGGAAAATCGGGTGCTCCTGCACATGGACGACGACGTAGAGATCGCCCTGTTCGCCGCCCCGGATGCCGGCTTCGCCGTTGCGCGAGGAACGCAGCCGCGAGCCGTGCGCGATCCCTGCAGGAATCTTGATTTTGATCCGGCTGGTCTTTTCGACCCGGCCTTCGCCGTCGCATTCGCGGCACGGTTTCTCGATGATCTCCCCGAGGCCGCGACAGCGCGGGCAGGTCTGCGCGACCTGGAAAAATCCGCGGGAACTGACGACCTGCCCGCGACCATGACAAGTGGTGCAGGTAACCGCGTGCGATCCGGGCGCAGCGCCGCTCCCGTCGCACTTCTCGCAGGTGTCCATCTTGCGCACCTCGATTTCTTTCTCCACCCCGAACGCCGCCTCCTCGAGCGTGATCTGCATGTCATAGCGCAAATCGGAACCGCGCTGGGTGCCATCCCGACTGCTCTGCGCGCCGCTGCTGCCGAAAAAGGTCTCGAAAATTCCTCCTCCGCCGCCCGCGCCGCTGAAGACTTCGCGGAAGATATCGAACGGATCATGAAACCCACCGCGTCCGCCACCGCCCATCCCGCCCTGCGCAAAGGCGGCGTGCCCATAGCGGTCGTAAGCAGCGCGCTTCTGCTCGTCCATGAGGACGTCGTAGGCTTCGCCGAGTTCCTTAAATTTCTCCTCGGCGGTGCTGTCGCCGGGGTTTTTGTCGGGATGAAATTTGACCGCGAGCTTGCGATAGGAGCGCTTGATCTCGTCGCCGGAAGCGGATCGCTCGATGCTCAGGATTTCGTAGTAATCGCGTTTTTGAATGGGCATCGGATTTAACCGCGGATTACGCGGATTTCGCGGATGGAAAAGAGAGAAGGGTTAAACGGTCTTGAAGAAGCTGTCATCCCGAGCAGAGCGAGGGATCTCGCAAGCGTTGCTTCGGAGAAATTTTTCCCGGATGGCCGCGAAGGACGCTTGGGAGATCCTGCGCCGCGCTTCGCCGGCTCAGGATGACAACGCTCGTTGTTTTCTGGACAGTCTTGATTCATCCGCGTAATCCGCGCAATCCGCGGTTGGAATTATTTATTAGGGCCGCTGGAGACGATGACGGTCGAAGGCCGCAACAGCCGATCCTTCAGCTTGTAACCGCGGCGCATTTGCCTAACGACGTCTCCTTCCGGCACGGTCGCGCTGGCTTCGTGCGCGATCGCTTCGTGCAAATTCGGGTCGAACGTCTGGCCCTCGGCGGCGATCGGCTGGAGGCCGTTCTCGGCGAGAAAATCGGTGAGCTGTTTCAGCACCATCCCCATGCCCGCGAGGATCGGGGAGTCGGCGCTTTCGTTTTTCGCCGCGCCCAGGCCGAGCTCGAAGTTGTCCACGATCGCGATCAAACGCTCGAGGAGCGAGCTGTTCGCAAATTTGATCGCGTCTTCCTTTTCGCGCGTGGCGCGCTTCTTGAAATTGTCGAAGTCCGCCTGGCTACGCAGCGCGAGATCGCGGAAACGCTCGAGGTCGGCTTGGAGGTTTGCGCCATCATCTTCGCCATCGTTAGGCGAAACGCCGGTCGCCGGAGTGGGCGGCGCGTCGTCGTCGGTTACGTCGATTTTGCGGGAGTCGGGGTCGGTGCGTGGATTCATGTTTTGCGGACTGCGATTAAAGTGATGTCGTCATTCTGCGGATGGCCGCCGGCGAAGGTGCGAACGTCGGCGGTGAGCCGTGCGATCAATCCCGCGGCGCCTTCCTGCGCGCTTGCCTGGACGGAGCGGATCATCCTTTCCCGCCCAAATTCGTCGCCCTCGGCGTCGAGCGCCTCCGTGATGCCGTCGGTGTAAAGGACGAGACAATCATCGGTCTCCAGGGGGACGGAAACGTCGGCGGTTATCCTATCGAACACGTCTCCACTGTCAATTCCGCGGGCCATCCCGGGCGGCTTGAGCGACTCTACTTCCCCGGTCGCCGCGCGGTAGAGCAGCGGCGCGTCGTGCCCGCCGCGCGAGAGCGTCACTTCGGCGTTCCGATGGTTGAGAACGAGGTAGGCCATGCTGATGAACATGTCCTCTTTGATGTCGGGATAAAGCTGCCGATTCACCTTCCGCAACACGTCGCCTGGCGAGGCGCTCCCGCGGGCTTCGGCGCGCAGCGCGCTCCGGCAGATCGCCATGATCAGCGACGCCGGCACGCCCTTCCCGGAGACGTCGGCAATGACTACGCCGAGCCGGTCGTCATCGACCTTGATGTAATCGAAGTAATCGCCGCTCACCTGGCGCGCGGGGATGTTCATTCCGGCGATCTCGAAGCCTTCGACGCGCGGCGATTCCGATGGGAGCAGGATGCGCTGAATGTCGCGCGCGATCTGGAGATCGTGATCGAGCCGCTTCTTTTCGTTCGCTTCCGAGTAGATGACGGCGTTGTAGAGCGCGAAGGCGGACTGCTCGGAGATCGATTTGAAAACGACGAAATCGCTCGCGCTAAAAGGCTCGCTCATCGGTCCATTCGCGACTGCGAGCACGCCAAGATTTTGCCGGCCGTAGAGGAGGGGAGTCACCATCACCGAGGAAGTTCCGAGCGCCGATTCGCGCAGCTTCGATAGCTCGGGTGCCTGGGCGAGATCGTCGAGCAGAACGGCCTCGCCGCTTTTCCAGACCCGGCCGACGAGACCGTCCTCCGCGCCGATCGGATGCGAGCGCAGGAAACTTTCGAGCGCGATCGGGGTGCTCGCCGCCTGTTGCAAAATCCGGTCCGGCACTTCGATCAACGGTGGACAACCCTTCGAGACAAACGCCGGCACCAGCCGTAAACCGGTGCGATCGGTCATGTAGAGCGCGCCGCCATGCGCATCGAGAATTCGCGTCGAGCTCTCGACGATCAGCCGGTGCAGGTCGGCCGGCCGAATGACATCGCGAAACGCTTCCCCGAGTCCGTGGAGAAAATCGAAGACCAGACTCTCCTCGGCTTGGATCTTTTCGTTCGAGCGCTCGAGCTGCCGAATCCGCCAGCGTTGCCGCTGATAAGTGATGAGCCACCCAATAAGCGCGGCGACGAGCAGCCCGAAGATAAGCAAGCGCATGGAGCGGCCGGATTACTGCGCCGGGCTCTCTTGATGGAGGTCTTGCTTGAGGTATTCGAGAACGTCTTTGAACCGCGTGAGATTTTCCGGCGCCGCTGTGCAGAGCGCCTCGTGCGCGGCCAGCATCGTCCCGGCTTGCTCGCGCTTTTGCGTTTCTCCCTCCAGCGCCGGGCCATCTTTCCCGAGCGACTGGTATTGGGGAGCGACCGCGCCGTTGGCGTGGATATCGAAAATCTGGTCAAGCCCGAGACCGGTGAGGAGATCCTGGCTGCGCTCGCCGCAACGGACCACATGAAGTCGGCCCTCGCCGAGATCCTTCAGGCGCAACGCCATTCCCGCCATCGTGCCCATGAAAGTAGAGTCCATCATCACGCAATCCTGCAGGTCGAAGACGAACTCGCGATAACCCTTATTCACCATCGCGCGGGCAAAATCCTTCAGTCCGCCGCTGTTCAGAAAACTGCCGCGGCCATTCACGCGCACCCAGACTGCGGGGCCGTTCACGCCTACTTGAATCGAAGAGTCCACGACTAGAGAAAGGTTAAATTCAGCCGAATCGCTGTCAACCAATGGGCGGACCGTGGCGGCTTGTTAAATGGTCCGTTGCTCATGCCCGGGCAGATGCAGCGCCGCCGGCGCAAACCGTTCGCCGCGCGCACCCTATTCCCAAAGATAAGATCGGTTGGTGGCCACGACTTGGCCGTTCACGATGAGCGACTCGCGCCAGGCGATGACCCGGCCGTCGTTGATAAAATCGTCACCGACGATCGCGAAGACCGTCCGGTTCGTTCCTTTCGCGTCGCGATAAGTCGCCTCGCGCGCCTGCGTAAAAGCGTGCAATTTCTCCTGCCGATACTCGAAGCGCACGGTCACATCCGCAGGGCGTTTCGCCCGCCAGAAGATCGTATAATAATTTCCGAGCCGCTGCCGGGCATCGAGCGCGGTGAGGGCGCCGTAGAGCCGATATTGCCGCTCGAAGGCAACCGCGGCATCAACCCGCGGGTTCACCGGCTTTGCGGCCGGGTCGAGGAAATACTGGATCGTTTTCCGGAAAGAAAAATCGGGATCGAGCGCGACGGGCAACTGCTTCACATTTTCCACCTGCCGATGCGGCGTCGGCAACGTGCTCGTGCACCCGAGAGCGGCGAGACAAAAAAGGGCCAGCAACGGGAGCTTCACCACGCGAGCAGGTAACGAGAAGCGCGCGCTGGTGTCAATTTCCCCAACCTTTAATCTTACACCTGCACTTACACTTACACCTCGGGGCCCAGGGTGGGACCCGTGCAAGTGTAAGTGTAAGTGTAAGAGCAAAGTGTCCGGGATCGCCGGGCTCCCGTTCGAGCGCCCGCCAAGGTGGCGCCCGCAAGAAGCCTCTTCTGTAGACGCCTCCCTCTAGGAGGCGCGGGTGTGCGACGGGTTTCCTTTTAAAGCCACGAACGTCGCCTTCCCCCGCGCTTCGCAGAGCGAAGCGTTTACAGCAGAGCGGCAGAGCGATAGAGCGGCGACTCCCGTTCGCACGACCTCGAAACCTCGGCTAATTTTCCGCGTGATTCGCGTCCACTACGAGCGCGGCATCTACTTGCCTGACGAGAACCTCTGGCTCGATCCGTGGGACCCGAAGCCGTTCGCCTTTGTCTCCCACGCGCACAGCGACCACATCGCCGCGCACGAGGAGATCATCGTCTCCGAGCGCACCGCGCGGCTGATGCAGGCGCGGCTCCCGGGCGAGCGGAACGAAATCGTGCTCCCCTTCGGTGAGCCGACGGACGTGCGCGGGCTCAAGGTCACGCTCCTGCCCGCCGGTCACATCTTTGGCTCCGCGCAGTTCTTCCTCGAAGCCGATGCCGGCACGCTCCTTTACACCGGCGACTTCAAGCTGCGCCCCGGCCGTTCCGCAGAGGCGACGGAATGGAAACAGGCCGACACCCTCATCATGGAGACGACCTACGGCCTGCCGCGTTACCGCCTCCCGCCGACCGAGCTTGTCGTGCAACAGATCGTCGCCTTCTGTCGCGAGGCGCTCGAGGAAGGCGCGACCCCGGTGCTGCTCGGCTACTCGTTAGGCAAAGCACAGGAAATTCTCTGCTCGCTCGCCGAGGCGAATCTCCAGCCGATGCTCCACGGCTCCGTCTTCCGGATGACGCGCATCTACGAGCAGTTCGGCCAGAGCTTCTGCAACTACGAGCGTTACGCCGCCGACGCGACTGAGGGAAAAGTCCTCATCTGCCCGCCGAGCGCGAATCGTTCGCGCATGATTCAGGGGATTAAAAACAAGCGCGTCGCGATGATCAGCGGCTGGGCGCACGACCCAAACGCGATCTACCGCTACCAGGTCGACGCGGCCTTTCCGCTCTCGGATCACGCCGATTACACCGACCTCATCCGCTACGTCGAGCTCGTGCAACCGAAGTGCGTTCTCACCCTGCACGGCTTCGCCGCGGAATTCGCGCGCGACCTCCGCGACCGCGGAATCGAAGCGTGGCCGCTAAATCAGCAAAATCAGCTCGAGCTCACGCTGGCCGTCCGGCCCGCCACTATCGTCATCCCGAGCGAAGCCGAGGGATCCCGCCACCAAACGAGCAGCGCCGATTCCGAATTCCTTGCCTTCGCCGAGCTCGGCGAGCAGATCGCCGCCACCCCCGCGAAGCTGCAAAAGATCCAGCTCCTCGCCGATTACCTGCGCAGCCTAACGAGTGCGCAACTTGCCATCGCGGCGATCTTCCTCACCGGAAAACCGTTCGCCCAAACCGACCAGCGCACCGTCCAAACCGGCTGGGCGATCATCCATCGCGCGCTTCTCGGCGCGAGCCGCCGCGGCAACGCCGAGCTGCGCCGCATCTCGCACAGCCACGGCGACACGAGCAAAACCACCTTCGAAGCGCTCGAAGGTCGGACCGCGCCCGAGCCCTTCTCGTTAGGCGAAGCGCGCGCGCTTTTCGAGGAGCTGCATCGCACCCGCGGGCCGGTCGGTAAAACCGAAATCCTCCAGGCGCGTTTCGCGAAACTATCGCCGCTGGAGGCCCAGTACGTTGTGAAGATCCTCACCGGCGATCTCCGCATCGGCTTGCGTGAAGGCCTCGTCGAAGAAGCGATCGCGCGCGCCTTCGAGGCGCCGCTCGACGACGTGAAGGAAGCGCACATGCTCCTCGGCGACATCGGCCAGACCGCGCGCCTCGCCGCCACGGAGAAACTCGCCGAGGCCGAGCTCACCCTCTTCCGTCCGATCAAGTGCATGCTCGCGAGCCCCGAGCCGACCGCGGAAGCGATCTGGGCGCGCTTCGCCGATGGGTCCCATGAGTCCCATGGGTCGTATACGACCTATGTCGAAGACAAGTTCGACGGCATCCGCGCACAACTCCATCGCGGCGCCGAGCGCGTCGAGATCTTCTCGCGCGATCTCCGGCGGATCACCGGCCAGTTCGCCGAGGTTGCGGAACGCGCGCGCGACTTTGCCGACGAAGCCATTCTCGACGGCGAAATCATGGCGTTCGAGCACGGAAAAATGCTCACCTTCTTCGACCTGCAAAAACGTCTCGGCCGGAAAAGCGAGGGCGCGAATCTCTTCGCTACGGCCTCAGCGGATGTGCCGGTTGTCTTCGTCGCTTTCGATCTGCTCTGGCTAAACGGCTGCTCGCTCTTGAAAGCGCCGCTGCGCGAACGGCGCGAACTTTTGCGCGGCCTAACGATGCCGGAACAATTTCAAATCGCGGAAGTTTTCCCGGCGAAATCCGCCGACGAAATCGAGGAGGCCTTCCAGCGGGCGCGCCGGCGCATGAACGAAGGGCTCATGATTAAAGATCCCGAAAGCCAATACACTCCGGGGCGTCGCGGGATGTCCTGGTTCAAGCTGAAGAAGGAGCTCGCGACGCTTGATGTTGTTGTCGTCGCGGCCGAGCTCGGGCACGGGAAACGCAACCATGTGCTCAGCGATTACACCTTTGCCGTGCGCGATGAAGCGAGCGGGCAGCTGCTCCCGATCGGCAAGGCTTACAGCGGTCTCACCGATGTGGAGATCGCGGAGCTGACCGAGCATTTTCGCCGGAACACGACGAACGATCGCGGACGTTATCTCGAGGTGAAGCCGAACATCGTCCTCGAGATCGCCTTCGATTCCATCCAGCCGAGCACGCGCCACGCGAGTGGTCTCGCGCTCCGCTTTCCGCGGATCAAGGCGATTCGGCGCGACAAGACGCCGGACGCGATCGACACGCTTGCCTACGCGCAGAAGCTCGCGGCCGAGACTCGTTAGGGCGAGGGCGAGGGCGAGGGCGAAGTCTGCGGCGCCTGCTGCTGCTGTCGCTCCTGCCGGCGCTCGCGCCGGTTTTCGAGGATGCGCTCACGGCGCGCTTCCTGGCGCGGAGCGAGCGTGGGCTGCGGCGTCGGCGAGGCCGGCGCGGCGCTCGCTGACGTAACGATCGGTGACGCTGTTGCTGAGGCGGTTGCCCCCGCTGAGGCAGTAGTCGTCGGTGAGGAGGTAGTCGCCGGTGAAGCAGTGGTCATTTGTTGTTGCTCCGGCTGTCGCTCGCGCCGGTTTTCGAGGATGCGCTCGCGACGGGCTTTCTGGCGCGGAGCGAGCGTGGGCTGCGGCGTCGACGAGGCCGGCGCGGCGCTCGCTGGCGTAACGATCGGTGACGGTGCTGTCGCTGACGCAGTTGCCATCGGTGAGGCAGTAGTCATCGGTGAAGCAGTGGTCATTTGTTGCTCCGGCTGTCGCTCGCGTCGCTTTTCGAGGATGCGCTCGCGACGAGCTTTCTGACGCGGAGCGAGCGTCGGTTGCGGGGTCGCGGAAGCCGGCGCGGCGCTCGCTGGCCTAACGATCGGCGGCGCCGCCGTCGCTGACGCAGTTGCCACCGGTGAAGCCGTAGTCATCGGTGAAGCAGCTGCGGGCTTTGAGGGAGTTGCGGTAGTTTCCGACTCCATTTTCCGGCGCAACTTCTGCGCGACCTGCGGGTCGCGCACGTCTTCCCAGCCGCGTTCCACGGTCGGTTGCGCGATCTTTTTCTGCACGTGCGGCGGTCGCGCGATCTCCGGCGCCGGCCGGAAATGCCGCACCGGCAGCGCCACCACTTCGCCGCGGATCGCCGGTTCGCCGGCGTTGATATTCTGCGTCCGCTCGAGCCGCAATTTCGGAATTTGATGACGGCTGCGCCCGCGCAAATCGTCGAAGCTCGGTCCGCGATCGACGACCGTGGAGTTCACGTAGGTGATGTTGGTTACGTTCGTCGTCTGCTCGATGATGGTCACGTTGCGCGCGACCGGGACGATCACCTGCGAGCTTTGCGGTCCGCCGAATTCATTCACCGGCACAAAGGTGTAACGCTCAGGCCCGATGCCGTAGCGGTTGTCGGACCAATTGTGAATTCCGGTCTGGCGATCGAAGCGCGCTTCTGGCGGGAGCGGGGCCCAGCCCACGAAGTCATTTCCGCGCCGCCACGAGACCCAAGCCGGCGCCCATTCTTCGCCGGGAACCCAGACCCAGCCGACGTTTCGCAGCCGTGCCCAGCGTCCGTAATGATAAGTCGCCCAGCCGAAGCGCTCGCTCGAAATCCAGGTCCAACCTACGTCGGTAAAAACCCAGTGGCCGTGGGAATAAGGTCGCCAATCCGGGCCGCGGAAGGCCTCACGCGGTTGAAAGACGTAGCCGTAATTCGAAGTCTCGATCCACGCGCCGTAAGGATCGAGTTGCTGATAAAACGTCGCGTAGGAATTGTCTTCCGGGGCCGGGACGACCGGGTGCGTCGCGATCCGCGGCGTCGGGGTCAAGGTTGGTTCCGCGGGCGCGGGTGTGGCGCGGTCCGCGACCTCATTTTCCTTGTCGCGCAGCGTCTGTTCGCGCGCGTCGAGCTCGGCCTGGCGCTGATCGAGCGTTTGCTCCGCGCCGGCCTGATGCTCGGCAGCGAGGCGCCGTTGCACTTCGCGATCGATCTCCGCCTGACGCTCGTCCGGGTTTGGCTGTTTGTTGCAGGAAACGACGCTGAGCGCGAGCGCGCCGGCGAGTGCGAGCAGGGAGATGTTTTTCATAAAATGATCAGACTTTTCCGGGAGCGAATTATTCGAAGCGTCGTCGCTTTTCGTTAGGTGGCGGCGTGGGCGAAACGGCCGGCGCGGGCAGGATGGTCGCCTGCACGTCGTCCGTGCGGCGCTCCCGCTGCCATTGTCCGTAAAGCGCCGCGCCGGCGAAAAACAGCACGACGATCGCCAGCAGCTTGAGGCCGTTGGCCGGCGCGCGATCGGTCGATTCCATCGCGGAACATCGGCGGGCACGTGCGCGCCGCAATCGTTACCGGGCCGGCAACTCGAGCGCCGCGATCGCGGCCATCACGCGCTGGCTCAGGCGCGAATAAACCTCGCGCCCATTCCCCGCGACCTCTTCCGCGGTGAAATAAAGCGGCTCGCCGACGACGATCGTGATCGGACAGAAGCGCAGCTTTCCGCCGCCGCGGGGCAACGCCTTGTGCGCACCGAAAATCCGCATCGGCACGACCGGCGCGAGGGTTTTCGCAATCACGAGGCCGACCCCGGGAAGCGCAGGCTGTAGATTCCCGTCGAGCGTGCGCGAGCCTTCCGGAAAAACGAGCACGCCCTGGTTCGCCTTGAGCGCGCGGATGAGCGCCTTGAGGGCGCTGCGATCGTTCCCTTCCTGGTCCACCGGGATGACGTTGAGCTTCGGCAGGATTGGGCCGAACACGGGGATCTCGAGGAGCGTCTTGCGCGCGAGAAAATAGATCGCGCGCCGGCAGGCGATTCCGGCGAGCGGCGGGTCGAAGTAGCTCTCGTGATTCATCGCGAGAATCACCGGCCCTTCCTGGATCACCCGCTCCGGATGGATCACGCGATAGCGAAAGAAAAGGTGCGCGATCCAGCTCGCGAGGTTGTAACCGACAACGTACCAGGGGCTCACGTGGCGATCGTTAGGCCTTTCAATTTCAAGCGTCCGATGATCTCGCCCACGACCCCGTCGATCGTGAGATTCGAGCTGTCGATGACGAGCGCGTCTTCCGCGATGATGAGCGGCGATGTGCGCCGCGAAGAATCAGCCTGGTCGCGGGCGGCGATCGCGTCGTGCTGACCTTGCGCGGCGCGGCGGCGGGCGCGGATATCCGGGGAAGCGTCGATGTAGAATTTGAAAGGCGTCTCCGGGAAAACGACCGAACCGATATCGCGGCCCTCCATGACAACGTCATCAGCGAGCGCGTACCGGCGCAGGTGCGCAACGATGATTTCCCGCACGCGCGGGACGCTGCTGACCCGCGAGACGTTATCGTTCACGCGATCGTCGCGCAGGAACGGCTCGGGATCGACGCCCTCGATGAGGATGACGGAATCGTGCCCACGCAGCTCGCAGGAGAGCGCGGTCTGCACGGCCAAGTCGCTAATGGCAACGGCATCGTCGCTCGCCACGCCGCGCTCGAGGACGTGCCAGGTGAGCGCGCGATACATCGCGCCGCTGTTCACGTAAACGTAGCCGAGTCGGTGGGCGAGCTCGCGCGCGACGCTGCTTTTGCCGGAGGCGGCGGGGCCGTCGATCGCGATGATGCGGTGAGCGGATGACATCGCTTTGTGGCCTAACGAGAAGCTATTCTTCCGGGCGCGAGTGGGAGAGGGAACTGATCACCGGCGTGGTGTTCCGGACGCCTTTCGGGTTCGCGAGGCTGCTGAGCATCTTCTCGAAACCGGGATACGAAGTGGCGACGCAACTGATGTCTTGAATGATCGTTTCGCCCTCGGCAAACATGCCCGCGACCGCGAAGGCCATCGCGATGCGGTGATCGCCAAAGCTGGAAAGGCGCGCGCCGTGGAGCGGGGCGCGACCATGAATCTCGAGACCGTCGTCGAGCTCGACGACCTGCGCGCCCATCGAGCGAAGGTTATGCGCGATCGCGGCGATGCGGTCGGTTTCTTTCACGCGCAACTCTTGCGCGTGGCGGATGATCGTGGTGCCGTTCGCAAGCGCGCCGGCGACGGCCAGAATCGGGAGCTCGTCGATGAGCTGCGGGATTTCTTTTCCCTGGATCACGGTCGCCTTGAGATGCGCGCCGGTCACTTCGAGTGTGCCGCGCGGTTCAAACTGATCGACGTCCTCGATCGCTTCGCGGACCTGCGCGCCCATGCGCACGAGCACGCCGAGAATCGCGGTGCGGGTTTCGTTCAAGCCGACATTGCGGACGAGAAGATGCCCGCCGGGTTGGGCCGCGGCTGCGACCAGCCAGAACGCGGCCGAGGAGAGATCGCCGGGGATGCTGAAGTCGCGCGATTCCGGCACGTGATCGCCGAAGACGCTGACGATGCCGTTGTCGCGCTGGGTGTGGACGAGGAAATAATTGAGCATCAGCTCCGTGTGATTCCGCGTCGGGACTGGCTCTTCGATGGTGGTTTTCCCTTTCGCGAAAAGCCCGGCGAAAAGCAGCGCGCTCTTGAGCTGCGCGCTCGCGACGGGGAGCGTGTAGCGGATCCCCTTGAGCGGCGCGCCGGTGATGCGGAGCGGCGCGGTGTCCTGCTCGCCTTCGGCGGTGATGGTGGCGCCCATCAGGCGGAGCGGAGCGATGATGCGCCCCATCGGGCGCCGCGAGAGCGAGCCGTCGCCGACGAGTCGGCTTTCGAAAGGCTGGCCCGCCAGAATCCCGGCGAGCAAGCGCATGGTGGTGCCGGAGTTCCCGCAGTCGATCGCGGTTTTTGAGGCAGTTAATTTACGGCGATTCCCGTGGACGATGAGGACGTCCGGCTCGGGCTGCTCGATTATTACCCCGAGCGCGCGCATCGCCTTGACCGTGTTCATGCAATCGGCGCTCTGCGGAAAACCGCGCAGGACGCACGGGCCATTCGCGAGCGAGGCGATGAGGACGGCGCGATGGGAAATGCTCTTGTCGCCGGGGACGGTGATCTCGGCCTCGATCCGGGGTGCGCGTTTTATCCGTAGCTCATCCATACATTATCTCGCGCCCCGCATTCCCCACTTGCACCTGCACTTTCACTTTCACTCAGAGGGGTGTAAGTGAAAGTGAAAGTGCAGCTGCAGGTTGCGGCATTCCTGCAACGCAGACCAAACGGCTCGTTAGGGGACGAGGAAGATTTTGTTCGTGTAAGGATCGCGCACTTCGGTGCCCGGCGGGAAGCCACGGACATCGACGTAACCCTGGTTCGGCGCGTAAGGGCTGGTGACAAATCCGGCTTTATCCGGCACCGGAATCCCGTAAGGAATGTCGCCCTTGGTCGGGCTGACCGGAGCAGCGGTCGCGGCGATTTCCGGCGCTGGGTTCGGGACGCCGGTCATATCTGGCGCCGGCTGGGGCTGGAGCTGCGGCTGGTTCGGATCGAACGGCTGCTGCTGCGCTGGATACTGAGTCTGCGTCGTAGTCGACTGGTAGGTCGCAACCCGATGGCGGCGGGGCGGCGGCTCCGGTTCGGAGCAGGCGGAAATGAAGAGGGCTGTGAAGAGCGCAAGCGCGATCGAGTGTTTCATAGGAAGGCGGTGGTGATGTGAACCCGTTTCTAGTTCATCCCAATGGGAGTGACAATCGATATTTGGCCGGTCTCGACGAGGGCGGCACGACAAAAATACAAGTTCGCGGCAGCTTCCTTCCGAATCAGAGAAACATGGCGGAGAACGGCGCGCATATTTTGGTGATCGATGACGATCGTGCGAGCCGGCGGATGCTGGTGCGGGCGTTGCGCGAGGCGGGCTATGCCTGTCACGAAGCGGCCGGTGGCACCGAGGCGCTCGCGCTCCTCCATGCGGAAACGCCGGAACTTCTCCTGCTCGATCTCGACATGCCGGATGTGGATGGCGCGGAAGTGCTGAAGCGCCTGCGGGCGGATCCCGATGCCCGGGTCGCGCAATTGCCGGCGATCATGCTCACGGGACATGGCGGCGAGGAGAGCGAGGTGCGTTGCCTGGCGGCGGGCGCGAATGATTTCGTGACCAAGCCAATCAACCTCCCGGTGCTGCGGGCCCGGATCGACACGCAGCTGCGCCTGGAATCTTTACGGCAACAATTACAGCGACAGAATGGCGAGCTCGAAGCCTGGCGGACGAATCTCGAGCGCGATCTCGCGGCCGCGCGCCTGACGCAGCAATCGCTCATCCCGCAGAAGCCGCCGACGCTGCCCGACTGGGAAGTCGCGGCGGTGTATCGACCCGTGATCCAGGTTGGCGGCGACATTTACGGATGGCTGCCCATGAAAGACGGCCGCACGCTTTTCTGGATCGCGGATGCGACCGGGCACGGCGCGGCGGCGGCATTGCTCACGACTTTGGCGAAGTTGCTCTTTCAGCACGGCAGCGGCGAGCATGCGGACCCCGCGAAAATCATGGAAGCGGTGAACAACGACTTCCGCAGCATCTTCGGCGCGCGCTCGTTCATGACCGCGATGTGCGTGGCGCTCGACCCGAAAACCAAACGCGCGAGCGTCGTCGGCGCGGGCCATCCGCCGCTGCTCGTGGCGCGCGCCAACGGAAGCGCGGAATTGATCTTTTCTTCGGCGCCGCCGTTAGGCTTGCTCGAGCGCTCGCGCTTCACCGAGGAGTCGATCGAGCTCGCGGTCGGCGACAGCTTCCTTCTGCATACCGACGGGCTCTACGGCTCGACGAAAAATGAAACCGACCGCTGGACACCGGAACGCCTGCGCGCCGCGGTCGGGCAGACGACGACGAGAAGTGCGCAGGAACTTTTGCTCCTGATCGTCGCGCGAATCACGCCCGAGGAGGGCGGGCCACTACCGGACGATCTCGCGGCCGTGGCTGTGCGGCGGCAGAAATAGCCCGCGGATTTTTTCGCGCCGGGGGGAAAATTAGTATTGCTCTCCCTCTGTCGAGCGATTAATCAGCCTCTATGCCCAAAACCACTGCGAAAAAGACAGCTACCAAACGTAAACCCAACGCCGCTTTCATGAAGCCCGTGCAGCCAGACGAAAAGCTTTCCCTGATCGTCGGCTCGAAGCCGCTCCCGCGCTCGGAGCTCACGAAGAAGCTCTGGGACTACATCAAGAAAAACGGTCTTCAGGACAAAAAGAAGCGGACGCTGATCAACGCTGACGAAGCGATGAAGCCTGTCTTCAATGGCAAAACCCAGGTGAGCATGTTCGAGATGACGAAGCTCGTCTCGGGTCACCTGAAGTAGTTCCAGCCTAACGAAAGCGTCGAGCTGACCGCTCGACTGCCAGGGGCAATTTTCATCGCCCGCGGACATTCGCTGTCCGCGGGCGTTTGCCTTGCTGTAGACGCTTCGCTCTGCGAAGCGCGCGGGGGGACGCCCGACGCCCTCTCGCAGCTGAATGTTCCGATCGCGCAACCTTCGCGCTTCGCAGAGCGAAGCGTCTACAGTGGCGCCGCGGAAGAGAGCGACGTCACCGCCTTGAGGGCAGTTGCGAGCCATCGCGAATTCGGCGAAAGGTAATGCGTGAAAACTTTCCGTCTCGCTCTTCTCGTCGGCACCCTCTTCGGCTGCTCGCTCCTCTCCGCCCGCGCGGATGAGGCGAACTGGCTCACCGACTACAGCAAAGCTCAGGCGGAAGCGAAGGCGAAGAACAAACTTCTGCTCGTCGATTTCACCGGTTCGGATTGGTGCATTTGGTGCAAGAAACTCGATGCCGAAGTTTTCTCGCAGCCGGAATTCCAGGACTACGCGAAGGATCATCTCGTTCTGTTGACGGCGGATTTCCCGCGGAAAGGCTCACAAACGCCTGAGACGAAAAAGCAAAACTCCGAGCTCGCGCAGAAGTATGGGGTTCAAGGTTTCCCGACGATTGTCGTGCTGAATGGCGACGGAAAACAGGTCGGCGAACTCGGCTACGATCCGGGTGGCGCGAGCGCGTTCGTGCAGCAGCTGCAGAAGCTGCCCGGTCAGTAATTTCCGCCTAACGATCGCCGCGCGAACTTACGCGCCGGCCGGTTCGGCGAATGATTGTTCGAGCACCTCCGCAAGCTCGCGGCGGGTAAATGGTTTCGAAAGCGCGCCGCGGAAGCCGTAGGAAAGGAACTCCGAAATCGCCGCCTCATCCGAATAGCCGCTGCAAATAATCGCGTTCACGTCCGGGTCGAGATGGCGTAGCCGCTCGATCGTTTCCACTCCACCGACGCCGCCCCGCACGGTCGCGTCCAGGATCACTGCCTGGAACGCCTCGCCCCTGCGCGTCGCGCGTTCGTAGAGCCGCACCGCTTCCGAGCCGTCCGGGACCGCGGTCACTTCGTAGCCCATGGTCGAGAGGAGCTGGGTCGTAAGCTCGCGGATCGCAGCTTCATCGTCCATCACGAGAATGCGCTGCTGCGCGTTTCGCTGCTGCTGATCGTCGTCGTGAGGCGCGAGCGCATTATACGCCGCCTTCGCCTGGGTGATCGGCAGATAGAAAGCGAAAGTGGAACCCGCCGGTGAGGTGCTCTCGAGATGGAGAAATCCACCATGTTTCTTCACGATGGAATAGCAGATGGAAAGCCCGAGCCCGCTTGAGCTCGGTTTCGTGGTGAAATAAGGATCGAAGATTTTGGTCGCAAGTTCCGGCGCGACGCCACCGCCGCCGTCCGCGATCGTGATCCGGATGTAGCGGCCGGGCGCGAGCGGCAATGCCTGCTCGGCCGTGACACGGTAATTCTCCGCGCTGACCGCGACTGCTCCGCCATTCGGCATCGCTTCGCGCGCATTGATCATGAGCGCGTTGATGACCTGCTCGATTTGCGCGGCGTCGATCTCGGCTTTGCCGAGATGATCATCGATCTCCACGACGGCGCGCAGGTTCGATCCGTAGAGTGAAAACTCGGCCGCGCGAGTGAGGAGAGCGGCGACGGACGCGACCTTCTTCAGCGGCGCGCCTCCTTTTGAAAAAGTGAGCAACTGCCCGGAAAGTCGCGCGGCCTGTTGGGCGGCCTGACCGGCGCGGGCGAGGTAGGCAAGAAGATTCCCGCAATGCGCCGGGGCCTCGAGTTGGGCGAGACCAATGTTTCCGGAGATCACGGTGAGGACGTTATTCATGTCGTGCGCGATGCCGCCGGCGAGCGTGCCTAACGACTCGAGCTTGCTCGTGGTGAGGCGCTCGTCCTCGATCCGCTTGCGCTCCGTGATGTCGCGGAAGAAGACGGAAATGCCTTCAACGGTGGGATAAGAATGCACCTCGACAAGTCCGGTCTGGCTGAGCGCTTCGAATTCTTGCGCGCTCTGCTTTTCCATCACATTCCGGAAATTTTCCTCAAAAACGGAACCGAGAAGATGCGGAAAACTTTCCCACAGATTGCGCCCGCAGAGCTCGGTCCGGGAATGCTTCAGCATCTTCTCGGCGCGCGCGTTCAGGTGGGTGAAATTCCATTCGCGATCAAACGAAGCATAGCCGTCGCTGGTTTTTTCCAGGATCTCGGCGGTGCGCTGCGCGGCGTCGAGGAGCGCTCTGCGGGCGGCGTTGCGTTCCTGGAGTTGCTGGATGTGGCGCTCGGCGACGGTGATGCGGACGTTCAGCCGGCGAACATCGAAGGGCTTCGTGAGGTAGTCGTTCGCGCCGGCGTTCATCGCCTCTTCGAGGTCCTCAGCATTCGCGCGCGCGGTCACGAGGAGGATATACATCTCGTCGCCCGAAGGGAGCACGCGCAGGCTGCGGCAGAGTTCGATTCCGCTTTTTCCCGGGAGCATCCAATCGAGGATGACGAACGGGAAGGTGCTCGTGCTTACTTCTTTCTCTGCTTCTTCCGCGGACGCGCAGGCGAACACTTCGTGGCCTCTTTTTTCGATCAGGCGACGGAGATTCCGGCGGCTATCAGGGTTGTCTTCGACGAGGAGAATTTTCATCCGAGTAGGAAATTTTCAGGCAGCTATTCCCGGCAACTCCGGGCGACAGGGCGGGCCCGTTGCTCCCTTTAATTGAGCAGGTTGACTGCCAAAGCCAGTTGAAATCGAGAGGAGTTTTCGCGCGGGAAGCCTTATGCAACTGCACCGCCAGCGAGGCGTGACTTCCTTGCGTTGCGGGGCAGCTCTGCTAGGTACTGCGCAACCTTTTGCCCTTGAAATCGCAGCTTTTCTCCTTGCGCCGTTTGCCGGTCCTCGTCTTTTTTATCCCCTTGTTCGTGGGTTGTTCGCTCCTGGCCCAGGCGCCGAACGGCAGCCCCACCGCGTCGCCTCAGCAAGCGAAGACCGCGACCGCTCGTCCAACATCCACACCGCTCGCCCCGACCCCGGCTTCCGCGGCGATCAGCTACAGCGCCGTGCACGTCGACGGGCCTTATATCGCGATGACTTTTGATGACGGCCCGAGTGAGAAGCTGACGCCGGAGCTGCTCGACATTCTCAAGGAACACCAGATGCACGTGACCTTTTTCGTCATCGGGCAGAATGCGGCGCGTGCCCCGGAAATTTTGCAGCGCGCCGTCCGCGAAGGCCACGAGATCGCCAACCACAGCTGGAGTCATCCTGCCTTCGGTAAAATGTCCGACGCGGCGGTGCGGCGCGAAGTCCAGAAAACTGATGACGCGATTCGCGAGGCGATTGGTCATTCCCCGGTGCTGCTGCGGCCGCCCTACGGTTCGATCACGTCCCGGCAGAAACAGTGGATCCACGACGAATTCGGCTACCGCATCATTCTTTGGGACGTGGATCCGCTCGATTGGAAACGACCCGGCCCGAGTGTGGTGACGCGTCGCATCGTGAGCGAAACGCGCCCCGGCTCGATCATCCTCTCTCACGACATCCACCCCGGCACGATCAAGGCGATGCCGGAGACCTTCGATCAATTGCAGGCTAAAGGCTTCAAGTTCGTCACCGTCTCCGAGTTGATTGCAATGGGGAAACCGATGCCGGCGAAAGAGCCGGGTACGGAAGGTCCGGCCAAGTCGGCCACGCCGATCCCGGAAGGTTTCGCCTTCCCGACGCCGACTCCCTCCGCCTCCGCGTCGCCCGCGTCTGCGCGCCCGTAGCTGCGGCATGATTGCCGATCTCTACCTCCAGTTTCGCAATCGCGCCGAAGCCGGGCTCGCCGCGATGCTCAAGCTGACCGCGGACATGCAGCGCGAGACGGTCATGCTGGACACGATCCAGAGCTTGCTCAAGGACGTGCGCGAGCCGCTTCTCTTCGTCGTCGTCGGCGAGGTGAAAGCCGGAAAATCTTCACTGCTCAACGCGCTTTTCGGCCAAGAGTTTTGCAAGGTCGACGTCCTGCCCGCGACGGATCGCGTTTACATCTTCAAGCACGGCGCGCGCAGCGAGACTGTCGACGTTTCCGCGCAGGTGACGGAGCGTTACGAGCCGATCGATTTCCTCGAGAACTTCAACATCGTCGACACGCCCGGGACGAACACGATGGTGGCCGACCACCAGGAAATCACGGAGCACTTCATCCCGCGCGCGGACCTTGTGCTCTTCGTCTTCTCGGTCGTGAACCCGTGGGGCGCCTCCGCGTGGGAGCTGCTTAAGTTCGTGAACAAGCGGTGGCTCAAGAACGTGATCTTCGTGCTTCAGCAGGCCGACCTGCGTGAGCCGAGTGAGGTCGAAGTTATCGAGCGTCATCTGCGCGAGACCGCGAATGAAAAGCTCGGGTTCGCCCCACCGATTTTTGCCGTCTCCGCGCGCAAGGCGCTGCTCGCGCGCACGAGCGGAGTCGACAAGGAAAAGCTCTGGGAGGAGAGCCATTTCGGGGCGTTCGAGAAGCACATCAACCTCGTGGTTGACGCGTCCGAGCACGGCTTGCGCAAACTCATTTCCATCTGCCAGACCGCGACCGTGATCCTCACCGACAGCTCGCTCCGCGTGCGGAATCTCCTCGCCACGATTGTGCGCGACGAAGAACAACTCGGCCGGCTCGAGGGAATTCTGGAGGAGCGAAAAGCGCAGACGCTGCGACAAGTCGGCGGATTCCTCCGCGGGATCGAGCAGGCCTGCCGGCGTTGCGAGAAGGAAGGGCAGGAATTGCTCGAGCGGAACCTCTCGTTCTGGCGCACCTGGCGGCTCGTCTTTGGCAAATCGGAATGGCAGGAAAAATTCCAGACCGACCTCGAGAATAAGATGCGCGACCTGATTCAACCCCAGGTCGAGAACGCGCTGCAACTGCTCGAAACCGATCTGCGCAGCCTCTGGCCGCAGCTCCAGGACACGATGGAAAACCAGTTCAAGGGCGACGCGCGCGTGCAGTTGAACCAGACGATCCCCGACTTCGCCCGGCAGCGGCGTGAGCTCCTGCAATCGATCGAGCTCACGCTGGTCGAGCGCATCGCGGGCCGGGGTATGGAAGCGCAGCTCGAACGGATGTTTCGCGAGACGGCGAACTGGATGCGCGTCCCGGCGGGAGTCGCCGCAGCGGGCGGAATCGTCACCGTCATCGCGGCTATGAGCAGCGCCGCCGTCGCCGACGTCACCGGGATCGTAGCTGCTTCAGCTTTCGTCGCCGGGACGCTGGTGGCCTTCGGCCGGCGCCGGAAAATTCTCGCTGAATACCACCGCCAGATGGGAACAAAACGCGAAGAATTGGTCGCGGCGATTGAGCAACAGCTGGACCACGCAATCGATCTTTTCTACGCAGAAATCGCCGGGGCCTTTGCGCCGCTGCGCGCCTTCTGCGCGGCGGAACGCCGCCGCTACGACCCGCTTCTCGAACGCGTGCGCGAGGTTGAAAAAACCTTCGCGCAGCTCAACTCCGAGCTGAACCGCGACAAGTAAAAATAAGCCCTGTCCCCGGACAAGCGAAGAAACCAGTCTTCCTGAGCGAAGCGCAGCGGAGTCGAGGGATCCCGCAGGGTTTCTGGAAAGCTCCGTCCTGGGGCTGCTCTTGTTAGGCGGAGCTGCACGAAACGCCACGGGATTCCTCGGCTCCGCTGCGCTCCGTTCGGGATGACAACTGCGTCGACTGCCGAGAGGCGGCACCGCCACTACTTCTTTGCTTTGGTCTTCTTCGACGAGTACTGCTCGGCGAGCCGTTGCTCGGTCTGCCGGCGCGCGATCACGAAATTGTTGTTGTCGCCGTAGTTCCGCCAGGGCCCGGGCGGAACGTCGCGCACCTCGACAAATTGCCAGTCGTTCAGCGACATATTCCCGATCCCGAGGTAATCGCGAACCGCTGGTGAAACATCGAGCCCTGCGCCGTGGTTCAGGTTCGGCTTGGGCCGCTCGTTCTTGAAAACGTAGGCCCAGTGATCGGTCCGAAACGGCCCGCAATCTTCCCATTGCGCATAGCAGACCCGGCTCCCATGCCGAATCGCGAGCCAGCGATCTTTGCAGACCGAGTGCCCCTGCTGCACATAGGCCTGCCGAAACCACGGCACCACCATCGGCGCCTCCGGTTTGAACTGGCCGTGCGAGACGTCGTTGTAAGGCAGCGCGACGTAAAATGGATTCTGCCGCGGCACAAATTTCACCGGGATATAATCGTGCCTCCGCGAGGCGTCGGGATCGTCGTAACCGCCGTAATTCTGGGTCCAGGCCGGATCCCAGGAGCTCTTATGATTCGGCACCGGATTGTTCGCGGTCGGGTTTTCGCCAATCCAGAAAATGGTCGTAACGATGTCGGTC
Organism: Chthoniobacterales bacterium; assembly: GCA_038234295.1. Lineage (GTDB taxonomy): Bacteria > Verrucomicrobiota > Verrucomicrobiia > Chthoniobacterales > UBA10450 > Palsa-1392. The sequence continues at coordinate 17,616 of JBBSUP010000010.1, read as the reverse complement.
TTCCACGGATAGCGCGAAGAGGAAAACCGCGAAGTCGTGGGCACAAAAACCTGTGGCTCGACCTTCAGGAGCGCCTGCGCGCGAAGCTTCATCGCATATTTCGCGAAATCGGCGCTGCTCTCATAGGGCGATTGCGCACGGCCGACCGAGCTCGCCGCGGCCAGGGCCAATGCCGCCGCGAGATATTTCGTTCGTTTGGTAAACATGGACGCCTTTCTTCTAGCTGAACCATCCGCTGAGGCAAGCTCGTTCCGGTTCGATTTTTCGCACGAACCGTTCCAGCATGCGCGTTCAGCTCCGGCTCAGCAGCGTGTCGCGGCGGAATTCGGCGTCGTTCGTCTCGGGGTAGTCGAGGGTGAAATGAAGCCCACGACTTTCCTTCCGGCTCAGCGCCGAGTCGACGATCAAAGCTGCCACCGTCGCGAGATTGCGGAGTTCGAGCAGGTCGACGGTGATCCGGAAATTCCAGTAAAACTCCTGAATCTCGCGCTGCAAGTTGCGCAAGCGCGCACTCGCGCGGTGGAGGCGTTTATCGGTTCGTACGATGCCGACGTAGTCCCACATCAGGCGGCGGATTTCGTCCCAGTTGTGATAGATCACGACGAGTTCGTCCACGTTCTGAACGTCGCCGGACTGCCATTCCGGTAAGGAAATCGCCCCCGCCGGATGCGCGTTCGGCCGGCTCCTCACCAATGCTTCAGAGGCGCGGTGCGCAATCACCAGGCCCTCGAGAAGCGAGTTGCTCGCGAGCCGGTTGGCGCCGTGCAAACCGGTGCAACCAACTTCCCCGATCGCGTAAAGCCCCGGCAAATTCGTCGCGCCATTGATGTCGGTCTTAATCCCGCCGCATTGATAATGCGCCGCCGGCACGACCGGAATCGACTCTTTTGCCATGTCGACGCCGTAGCGCAGACAGGTCTCGTAAATATGCGGGAACCGCTCCTGCAAAAACTCCCGCGGCTGCTGCGTGATATCGAGATAAACGCACTTCGCGCCGGTCCGTTTCATCTCCGCATCGATCGCGCGCGCGACCACATCGCGTGGCGCAAGCGAGCCGAGCGGATGCACCCGTTTCACGAAGTCCTCGCCCTTCGTGTTCCGCAAAATTCCGCCTTCGCCGCGGACCGCTTCCGAGATCAGGAACGACTTCGCCTCCGCGTGAAAAAGACACGTCGGATGAAATTGCACAAACTCCATGTCGGCGATAACCGCGCCCGCCCGCCAGGCCATAGCCACGCCGTCGCCCGTCGCGATGTCGGGGTTGGTCGTGTAGAGATAAACCTTCCCGCAGCCGCCAGTCGCGAGCACTAAACGATCGGTCCGAATCGTCTCGACCGCGCCGCTCGCCTCATCCAGCACATACGCGCCGAGGCAATGATCCTCCGTCGCGAAGCCGAGTTTCGCGGCGGTAATGAGATCGACCGCCATGTGATTTTCGAGCAGCTCGATGTTCGGCGAACGCCGGACCGCGGCGAGGAGCGTGTTCTCGATCTCCGCACCCGTCATGTCGTGGACATGGAGCACGCGCCGTTTCGAGTGACCGCCTTCGCGGCCGAGATCCAACTCCCGATGACCGGAGACATCGCGTTCGTCGAAGTGCAACCCAAGCTCCATCAACTCCTGCACCCGCTCCGGCCCTTCCTGCACGACCGTTTCGACCGCGCTCAAATCGCAGAGCCCCGCGCCCGCCTCGAGCGTATCGCGAATGTGGAGCGCGAACGAATCCTCGCCGCTCGTCACGCAGGCGACGCCACCCTGCGCCCACGCGGTGTTGGAGTCGACGCCCTTGCGTTTCGTGATGATCGCGACGCGCCCATGCTCCGCTGCTTTCAGCGCAAAGGTAAGACCGGCAATGCCGCTGCCGATGACGACGAAATCGAACTCTTTCATCCGAGGAGAATGTTATCGATCAGCCGTGTGCGGCCAAAATAAACCGCGACCGCGAGCAGCGTGCGCGGCGCAATCGTATCGCGCGTTTGGAGATCGTCCGCGCCGACGATTTCGGCGTAATCGATCCGGGCGAGGGGAGCAGCTTCGATTGTTTGCCTAACGACGGCGAGAACCTGCGCGGCGGATTTTTCCGGGGAAGCGGCGGCTTCCAGAAGTGCCGCGCGAATCACCGGCGCCCGCGCGCGCTCTTCCGCGCCGAGATATTGATTGCGCGAGCTGAGCGCGAGTCCGTCGTGCTCGCGCACGGTCGGGCCGGCGAGAATTTCGATCGGGAAATCGAGATCGCGAACCATCCGGCGAATCACGGCAAGTTGCTGAAAATCCTTCTCGCCAAAAATCGCCGCGTCTGGCGTGACGAGGTGAAATAGCTTCGTCACCACTGTGGCGACGCCGCGAAAATGCCCGGGGCGCCGCGCGCCGCAGAGCCGCTCGGAGAGCGCGGTTTCCTCCACGAAAGTCGAGCGGTCGTCAAAATACATCTCGTTAGGCGCCGGCCGGAAGATGAGATCGACTCCTTCCGCGCGGCAGATTTCTTCGTCCGCCGATTCCGGCCGGGGATAGCGCGAGAAATCCGACCCGGGTTCGAACTGGAGCGGATTCACGAAAATGCTCACGACCACTTCGCCCTCCGCGCCGGCAGTCTCGCGCGCCTGCCGGATGAGCGCGACGTGCCCGAGGTGGAGCGCGCCCATTGTCGGCACGAGCACGCGACGCCGATTCGAAGTCCGGGAGAGTTCTGCGCGGCGGGTGGCGATCTTCATGGGCGCTCCAACCAAATGGCCTGCCGGGCGAAAGGAAAGCGGCGATGCCCAAAATCTTTCCAGCCCGCGGAGATGGCGAGTGCCTCAAGTTCCGCGAAAGAAAACGCGCGCGCGGCCGAAGCGAGCGCGTCGTTTCGGGTCATCGCTTCGCGAAAAACGGTCCGCGTGAGCAGATCGACGCCGAGCGTCGCGAGCCAGCCGCGGCGCAGATCGGCGACGAGCGTTTTTCCGTGGGAAAGTTCGCGACAACGTCGCAACATTTTCGTCGCCGTCGCCTCGTCGAAATGATGGAGCGCGAGCGAGAAAAGCACGATGTCGTAACTGGCAGCGTCACCAAAATCCTGGATGTCTGCGCCATGATAGGTGACCTCGGGGTAGTCACCGCTGAGCTCGCGCGCGATCGCGATGGTTGAAGCCTGGAAATCCACCGCGTCGACAGAAACCTCCGCGCCGAGGCCCCGCGCGAAGTCGACGACGAGTCGCGGAATGTCGCCGGAGCCGGTCGCGAGATCGAGCACGCGCAGCTTGTCGTTAGGCAAAATCCAGCGGCGCAGGAAATAGCGGACGAGCCGATAACTCCCAAAGAAGCGATTTAACGCGCGCAGGTTTTTCAGGTCGGAAATAAGTTCCTCAGAGACCGGCTGTGGCCGATCCATCCACTCCGGATCGGCCGGGTCGAAGCGCCGGTTCACCGCTGCGCGATTGTAGGGCGGGCGCTTCGCCTGCCCAGTTTGCACCGGGGCAACCGAAGCGGTCGCCCTACAATCTGCCCTTTCTTCGCCGGTGATCCGTAATTCACGCGAGAAATTTCTGCCACGACTCGGGCAGTGGCGCGGTCTCGATTTCACTTGCGATCCGGCCTTCGGCTTCGGCTTGGAAAGATATGCTCGTGCCGTAAACCATGATCACGTCTTCCGAACCTTCGACCCGGAGTGCGTGCGCGACACCGGCCGGAATTACCACCGCGACGTTGTTCGCGCTCCGGTGATTATCGCCGTCGACGAAGAAGCGCATCGTGCGCGGAGGCAGCCCGGCGCGCGCTTCGTGGAGGATCATTTCGACCCGGCCCTGCACGAAAAACATCACGTCCCATTGCTCTTCCTCGTAGCGGCGAAGCGAGTAGTCGTCGCTCTCGCCCACGAAGAGTTTCTTGAACCACTCATCCGGCGGCTGCCCTTCCGGCACGCTGGGCGGATGCACGTGAAAGCCTTTCGCGGTCCCGGCAAACATCCGCGCGGCCGCCCATTGTTGCGGCCAAAGCCCGATCTTCGCGAGCAAGCCCTCATCCCGTCTAACGAATTCGCCGAACGATCCCCGATGCCGCTGCGGATAGATCGCGCGCGCGAAAATTTCCACGCCCGGAAGCCAGGCGTCGTAGATCTCCGCGCGATCGGTTGTGGCGAGCAATCCGGCATCCACGCCGCTCTGCGCGATCTGCTCGCCTAACGAACCCTTTTTATAGTCGCGCAGCACGAGCGCGGCGCGCGCCGCGGGCGTGAGCCCCTGCCATTGATCGTCATTCGGGTTCATCGGTGAGGAATTGATTTGCCTAACGAAAAGTCAGCGTGCTCGCGGGAGAGGTTGGGATTGTAATAGGGATCGTGCTCGACCAGCTCGGGCCAGCGCGCGCGCAGGACAGTCGCTTCACTCGGCTCTACGCTCGCGCGGCGCGAGGCCGATTCATCGTGATAGAGCTTCGCGAACGGCGTGTAAACCACGAGGTATCCGGCCTGGCGCATCTTCAGGCAGAGATCGACATCGTTGAAGATGACCGGCAGCTGCTCTTCATCAAACCCGCCGACTTCCTGGAAGACATCGCGGCGCGTCATCATGCAGGCGGCAGTGACGGCGCTGTAGTTGCGCGTGACCTGCAATTGCCGGCAGACGCCCGGCGATTCCGCGGGGAAGCCGTAGAACGCATGCTTCACCATCCCGCGCACGCCGAGCACGACGCCGGCATGTTGGATCGTCTCGTCGCGCAGGAGGAGACGCGCGCCGACCGCCCCGACCTCCGGGCGCTGCCCGTGTTCCGCCATCGCGGTGAGCCAGCCGCTCTCGATCACTTCGGTGTCGTTATTCAGGAAAACGAGCCAGGGCGCGTCGGTTTTTTCGACTGCGAAATTATGAATCGCCGAGTAGTTAAACGGTCCCTCGAAGCGGAGCAGCCGATGCGGGAAGTTTTGAAAATAGCGGTGCGCTTCCTCGGATTGGCTGTCGTTATCGACGACGACGATTTCGTAGTTCAGGTAGGTTGTTTTCGCTTCCACGCTCTCGATGCAGCGCGCGAGCAGATCGATCCGGTCGCGCGTTGAGATGATGATGGAGATTTTCTTTTCCTCCTTCAGATGCCGGCGAATCCGGAAACCGTGCGTGCGCCAATCGATCGCAACGTGGCCGTGCTGCTGTTCGCGCGCGAGATAATCGCTCAGGCCGCGCCGGGCTGCCTCGAGCGCGTCCGGTTTCGAAAAGATGTTCGTGGAGGTTGAACCTTCGCTCCGCCGCCAGTGGTAAAGGATGCGCGGCACATGAAAAATGTGGCGGGTGCGCGACATGATCCGCAGGAAAAGATCGTAGTCCTGCGCGAAATCGTATTCCGGCCGAAACCCGCCGAGTTCGCGCACGAGCGCAGCCCGGATGGTCGTGAAATGGCAGACGTAGTTGTAGGAAAGAAAGAAGTCGGGCGACCAATCGGGCTTAAACATCGGCGCGTCGAAGCCGGTCTCGGTGAGCTTGTCTTCGTCGGAATAAATGAGGTCGGCCGCGGGATGCGCCTCGAGCGTTTTCGGGGTGTAATAAAGCGCGTCCGGCTCGAGCACGTCGTCGTGATCGAGGAGCGCGATCCAGTCGCCACGCGCAGCTTCGAGGCCGTGATTTGAAGTGCGCGAGATGCCGTTGTTTTCCTTCAGGTACAGCACGCGGATACGCGGATCGCGCTGCTCCAGTTCGGCGAGCGCGCGAAGCGTTTGCCGGTCGGTCGAAGCGTCGTCGATCAGGAGCAGCTCCCAGTTTTCGTAGATCTGCGCCTCGACCGAAGAGACCGCTTCCTCGAGCCACTCGACCGGCGTGTTGTAAACCGGGGTGATGATGCTGATGAGCGGCTGCGCCGCAAAAGCGCGCGCTTCGGCTCGGAGCTCCGCGACCCGCGCGGGCCCGACGCGGTGCCGCTCGAACCATTTCTGGTATTCGTTAGGCTCGGCCGGGCGGGTGCGAGCGCTGAGTTGCGGCCAGCGTTTTTGCGCGCCGCGAAGCAGCTTTTGCGGCAGCCGATACGGCGCGAGCAAGACCTGGCCGATCTTGCGCTCGGGCGATTTCCGGAGCGCGTGCTTCTCTGCTTTTAGCTGCTTCACCTCTCGCTTCGTCTGTTTCAGCTTGAGCACCTTTTCCTCGAGCTGCGCGATGTGGCGATCGGCTGCCTCGAGCTCGGACAGCCGTGTGCGCAGAGTCCGCTGTAATCCCTGCATTTGCGTGTGCAGCCGCGCGAAACCGCTTTCGGTCGCGGGCAACAGCGTCTCCTCCGGCATGGGCCCGCGGCGCAGTCGCACCGCCGCCGGATCGATCTCCACGATGTCGGAGCTGTAGTCGGGCACGAAGCCGAGCGCGTGCAGTTGCGCGACCAGCTGTGGCCGCCGTTTCGTCGTGTCCGCGCCGAGCGCCGGGGCGAGAATCAAGTCGTCGACCAGGCTGGTCAGACGCGCGAGCATCGCTGCTTCGTCGCCCGATTCCTCGAGGTTCGGATAAAGCCAGATCGCAAAATCGAAGCGCGGCAGGTTCCCGTCTTGCGGGAGCGCATTCAGCTCTGCAAGGCCGGAGCAGAGTGTGCTCTCGATCTTCGCGTGCCGCCATTTCTCCGCGAGTTCTTCGGGTTCCCGGCCAACGACTAAGACACAAGCCGGCGCGAACTTGCGCGCGATAAGGCGCGCGAAATCCGACCGCACGGTCTGAAGTAGGCGCCGCTCCACGTAGCGACATTATTAAGATTGCGGCGACTCGCAGGCAAATTTACGGTGCAGCCGCCGTCTCCCCGCCGTCGCCGGCTGTCCGTAATGGTCGATCTCAGCGTTTATTTTCTCTATCGCGCCGCCTTCGCCCTGATCACCGCGCTCCCGCTGCGAGTCGTCTTTGCGCTCGGGCAATTCCTCGGGTGGCTCGCCTGGCTGGCGCTGCCGAATTACCGCCGGCTCGCGCGGCACAACGTGCAGATCGCCTTCGGCAAAAAGATGACCGAAGCAGAAAAGACCCGACTCGTTAGGCGACATTTCGCACGGCTCGGCGCCAATCTCCTCAGCGGGATGAAGCTGAACTCGATGCCGCTAACGAAGGTCGCGCCGCTCGTGACGATCGAAGGCGCCGAGGAAATGCACCGGCATTTACGGAGCGGGCGATCGGTCGTGCTCGCGCTCAGTCATCTCGGGAACTGGGAACTTTTCGCGCAAATCGTGCCGCACTATTTCAACTACGTGCCGCTCAGCACGGTCTACCAAAAGCTCGGAAATCCGCGGATCGACCAATTCGTTAGGCAACAGCGCGCGCGGTTTGGCGTGCGGCTTTTCGACCGGAGCGAAGGCTTCGCGGACGCGATTCGCCTCCTCCGCACGGGCGGGCTCATCGGCATCCTGAGCGATCAACACTCCGGCGATCACGGGCTCTGGACCCCGTTCTTCGGTCGGCTCGCGTCGACCACGCCGTTACCGGGATTACTCTGCAAACGAACCGGTGCGGCGCTCATGGCCGCGTCGCTCTTTACTGACGGACCGGGGAAATGGCGTCTGACTTTTTCGCCGACCTTAGATGAGCCCAACGACAGCATCGATGAGCTCACCGCGAAAGCTAACCGAGCGATTGAAGGCGAGATTCGACGCGCGCCGGAGGATTGGTTCTGGGTGCACAACCGCTGGAAAACGCCGCGCCCGAACTGGCTCCTGAGCAAATATAAGCGCGGCGTTTTTGTGCCTGACGAAGGGGCGAATCGGCTCCAACCGTTCCGGATTTTGATCCGCGCGAGCAACTGGCTCGGGGATAGCGTCATCAGCATTCCCGCAGTCCGCGCGCTCAAACGCGGCCGGCCGGATGCACACATTACGGTGCTGGTGCCGGCGAAAATCGCGGCGGTTTGGCGGCTGGTGTCGGAAGTCGATGAGGTGTTGTCCCCCGGGGTGATGTCGCTGGGGGCGGTGCGGAAGCTCTTGTCGCGGCAGTTGCCGTTTGATGTCGGCGTGGTTTTCCCGAACTCGCTCCGGAGCGCGCTCGAGCTCTGGCTTGGCGGTGTCCCCCGGCGCGTCGGGTACTCCGGGCATCAGCGACGCTGGCTCCTACAGCAGGTTGTGACGCCACCGGCACGGCGCGGGCCGCCGCCGCATCAGGTGGAGCACTATCTCGAGATTGCGCGTTCGTTAGGCGTGGATGCGGTCGCGGATGAAATCTCCGTCGCCACGCCGTCGCCGATGGTTTCGTCTTCGGCGCGGTTTGGACTTTGCCCCGGCGCGGAATACGGACCGGCGAAGCGCTGGTTGCCGGAGCGTTTCGCGGAAACGGCCGCGGCGCTGGGCGGACATTGGGTGCTCTTCGGAACCGCAAAAGACGAAGCGGTCGGCGCGGAGATTGCGGCGTCGTTAGGCGAGCGCTGCACTAACCTGATCGGACGGACGACGCTGGAAGAATTGATCGAGGAACTGCGCCAATGCGCGCTCCTGCTCACGAACGACACCGGCACGATGCACTTGGCGACGCTCCTGGGGGTGCCGGTAGTTTCGGTTTTCGGTTCGACCGAACCGAGCCTGACCGGACCGCTCGGCCAGAGCAGCATGGTCGTGAGGCATCAGGTCGAGTGCAGTCCCTGTTTCCTGCGCGAGTGCCCGCTCGATTTCCGCTGTATGAAAGCGGTGAGCGTTGAGGAAGTTGTGGCCGCCGCGCAATCACTGTCATCCTGAGCGGATCCCGCGGAAGCGGGAGAAGTCGAAGGAACCCGCGGGGTTTCTGGGAAGCATCGATTTCAGTTGCCCGCGTTCCGGGCTTCACGCAGCCCCACGGGATCCCTCGACTCCGTTCCGCTGCGCTCCACTTCGCTCGGGATGACCGTTCGGTAGGCGCCGGTACGCGGTCCGCCGGTTTGCTGGTTCGTTAGGCGGACTAAATCTTCATCACCTCGGCGTCTTTACGCTCGAGGTGGTCGTCGATCGATTTCACGAAACGATCGGTCAGCTTCTGAATCTCCGACTCGGTGTCGCGGAGCTGGTCTTCCGTGACTTCGCCGGCTTTCTCCAACTTCTTCGCGTCCTCCATCGCGGTGCGGCGATTCGCGCGGACGCGCACGCGCGCTTCCTCGGCCATCTGCTTGAGCGCCTTCACGAGATCGCGTCGGCGTTCCTCGGAAAGCTCCGGAACCGGGAGCCGGATGAGCTTGCCATCGACCAGTGGTTGGATGCCGATCTTCGATTCCTTCAACGCCCGCTCGATGTCCTTCACGGTGGAGGCGTCGAACGGTTGCACGACGAGGAGCCGCGGCTCGGGCGTGGTGATGAGCGCGAGCTGTTTCAGTTTCATCGAGGATCCATAGGCCTCGACGTCCACGTTCTCGACCAACGCCGGCGAGGCCTTGCCGGTGCGGACGCTGGAAAATTCGTGGATCATGTAATCCACGCTTTTTTCCATCGTCATTTCGGCTTCCAGGATGATTTCTTCAGCGCTCATACAAGTGGGTGAAACAAAGCCGGGGCAACGGGAAATGGCAATCGCTAATCCGTGACGAGCGTTCCCACGGGCCGGCCGAGGACGACGTCGCGGATGTTCGTCGGCTTGTTCATGTCGAACACGACGATCGGGATTTTGTTATCCATGCAGAGGCTGAACGCGGTCGAGTCCATCACCTGGAGCCTTTTCGTGAGGGCTTCGGTGTAGGTGATGCGGTCGTAACGGATCGCGTCGGGATGAAGATTAGGGTCGCGATCGTAGATGCCGTCGACCTTGGTGGCCTTGAGGATAATGTCGGCCCCGAGCTCGCTCGCGCGGAGCGCGGCGGTGGTGTCGGTGGAGAAATAAGGGTTGCCGGTGCCGGCGACGAAGATGACGACTCGGCCCTGCTCGAGATGGCGAATGGCTTTTCGGACGATGAAAGGCTCGGCCACATTTTCCATCGCGATCGCGGTCTGCACCCGGGTGTCGAGGCCGCTCTGTTCGAGCTGATTTTGGAGCGCGAGGCCGTTGATCACGGTCGCGAGCATGCCCATGTAATCGGCGGTCGTGCGATCCATCCCGCGATGGCTCGCGGCGAGTCCGCGCCAGATGTTGCCGCCGCCGATGACGATGGAAATTTGCACGCCGAGCTCGAAAACTTCCTGCACCTGACGGGCGATTTCCTTGACGATCTGAGGCGAAATCGTGTCGCGCCCGCCCGCCTCCCGCAACGCCTCACCGCTAAGTTTGAGGACGATACGTTTGTAAGCAGGCTGGGCGTTTTCCATGGCGGCGAAGATCGATCAGAAATGCGGGGAAGGGGAGGAAAAACCGCGAAAAAACTCCGCGGCCGGCATCCGGCGTTTGCCTTCGAGCTGCACTTCGTCAAGGCGAAGGCCGCCGCAACCGGTGGCGACGACGACGGATTCATCCGGCCGCGTGATGGTGCCTGGTGGGGCAGCTATTTCCGGGATTAAGCGCGCACGGAAGATTTTGAGGTGGCGCGTTTTTCCGGCGGCGTCGGTGAGCTCGGTGAACGTGCCGGGCCAGGGATCGAACGCGCGGATGTGACGCTCGATCGTCGACGCATCCTGCGTCCAATCGATGCGACCGTTCGTGCGCTCGAGCTTTGCCGCGTAGGTCGCAAGCGCATCCTCCTGCGGAATCCGCGGCGCGCTGCCCGCGTTGAGTTGTGCGAGCGCTGCGAGGAGCGCAGCGGGCGCGATTTCCGCGAGCCGATCGTGGAGTGAACCGCCGGTCTCGTTAGGCGAAATCGAAAGCGGCACTTGCAAGAGGATGTCGCCCGTGTCGAGGCCTTCATCCATGAACATCACGGTGATGCCGGTCTCGTTATCGCCAGCTGCAATTGCCGCCTGGATCGGAGCCGCGCCGCGGTGACGCGGGAGGAGCGAGGCGTGCAGGTTGAGGCAGGCGATGGGCGGAATCTCGAGGACGCTCTTCGGCAGAATCTGGCCGTAGGCCATGACCACGATCGCTTCCGGCGCGAGCGCGCGCAGCTCGGCGATGGCAGCGTCCTCCCGGAGCTTCCGTGGCTGCAGAAGCGGAATTCCGCTGCCCGCGAGCGCAGCTTTGATCGGCGACGGCTGGATCACCTGCGCGCGCCCGACCGGCTTATCCGGCTGGGTGACGGCGCCGATGACTTCATGCTCCGGCGCGTGGAGCAACGCGCGCAAACTCGGCACGCCAATCTCGCCCGTGCCGATGAAAACAATGCGCATGCCGCCTTCTACGGCGTGAGACTGCGCGGCGCGATCGCGCGACGCGGAGCTGCGGCGCGAGCCTGCGACTTATCGCCCGCCGTCACTTCGCGCTGGCCCACCGAGGAGGCGCAGCCGGTGCAAAGATAATCGTAAAGTTCGCGGTCGGGGAGAACGAGCAGGAGCCGTTCGCGCACCGGCATCGCGATCTTGCACTTCTCGCAATAGAGGCTCGAGGCGGTGAAGCTCTCAAACTGCTGCTGGCTCATGGTTCGCGTTCGCGACCGTCTCCAGAATGTGAAGCAAGACCTTGGCAGGTGACTCGGTCGCGTCCATAACCTGGACCCGATCGCGATAATGTTCGAGCACCGGCTTGGATTCCGTCTCGTAGGTCTGGAGGCGACGCTGGATCACCTCGTCGTTCGCGTCGTCCAGGCGGTTGTCTTTGAGCGCGCGCTTCTTCAGTCGGGTAAAAAGCGAGTCGCGGTTGGGACACGAAAGATGGAAGACTTTCTGCACATCGATCATCGTGTCCATAATCTCCGCCTGAGCGACGTTGCGCGGGATTCCGTCGAGCACGAGAACGTCGATGTCCGGTTTGAACTCATGTGCCTCGACCGCGGCGTCGATATGCGCGTGCCAGAGTTCCACCGTGATTTCATCCGGCACGAGCTGGCCTTTGCTGGAGTATTCCAGAAAAGCGCGACCGACTTTCGTGCGCGTATCAAGGGTGCGAAAGACGTCGCCGCAGGCGCAATGATAGAAGCGTGGGATGGAACCGAGCGAGCGTCCTTGCGTTCCCTTGCCACTGCCAGGCGCGCCGAAAAGGACGTAGGTGTGATATTTCATGGAAAACCCGTTATACCGAAAAGCGCCGCCGAGACAATCCGGAAAAGGAAACGCCTAACGATGGCAACCAGAGCAGCAGCCGGGGTTAGCTTGCGGCAGCCGTTTCCGCCGGGACGACATTTACGCGGCGACCGGCGCGATCGAAGCGCACCTGGCCGTCGACGAGCGCGAAGATCGTGTAATCGCGACCAAGCCCGACGTTTTTGCCTGGGAGAAACTTCGTCCCGCGCTGGCGGATGATGATGTTGCCGGCGACGACCACTTCGCTGCCGAATTTCTTTACGCCGAGTCGCTTGCTGACGCTATCGCGACCGTTCTTGACGCTGCCTTGTCCTTTTTTATGAGCCATTTCGAGAGAGTTGTTGGGGCCGAGACGCTATTCGGCGGCTTCTTTCGAGGCCGCGGCCTTCTTCGTTTTCGAGCCGAGATCGATGCCGGTGATTTTCACCCGGGTGAGTTTGCGGCGGTGGCCGACGGTGCGGTGGTAACCTTTGCGGCGGCGATACTTAAAGGCGATGACCTTCTTGTCCTTGCGCTGCTCGACGACTTCGCCGGTGACGGTCGCACCGGAAACGAGCGGGCTGCCGTGGGTGAGATTTTCGCCGTCGGCGTGCAGGAGCACTTCGCCGAAAGTTGTTTTTGCACCGGCGTCGCCCTCGAGCAGATCCACGTCGATCGTGTCACCCTCTGCGACGCGGTATTGTCTGCCGCCAGTTTTGATAATTGCGTAAGCCATAGCCTTGGAAAAAGTCGGTGACAGTCACACAGCGTCGCTGCTCTGACAAGTGAAAATCCCAGTTTCCCGGTGCCTCGGCTCTCCGATTTGGGGCGTTACCGTGACGCTCCTACCCGGCACTGGATTTCCGGGCAGCTCCTCGAGTCTCGGGCGGATTCTCCACCTCTTGTGTCTCGATTCGCACAGCATGCTCGTCCGGCACCACCTTCGCGCCGGAGTGGTCGGCGTAGACCTGGGTGAAACTCCGCTCCGAAGAGAAGGATCTGCGACGAATAGTAAATCCAGAGCAGCAGGGTGATGAGCGAGCTGGCCGCGCCGTAAGCTGAAGCCGCTGCGCCGCTACCGAGGTAGAGACCCAGCGCCCATTGCCTAAAGCGAAGAGCAAATCCGTGATCGCCGCGCCGACCCAGACGTCCCGCCAGCGGATTTTCGCGTCAGGCAGGTAACGGAAAATCATCGCGAAGAGGACAGTGACGACCCCGAAATCAAAGATCAGATAAACGGAGATGGCGATGGCAAAACCTCCGGGCAGATGCGCCTGCACGCTTTGACGCCCCAAATCGTGTTCAGCGCGTCCTGCAGCTGACCGAACACCCCGCTCGCGCCGAAGAGCGCGAGGGCAACGCCGATCGTGGTCGCGACCACGCTTTTCCCGTAGCACAGGCATCCTGCCTGTGGGGTCACCGGGCGTCTCGCCCGGTGATTCCTCGTCGATCGCCTATTCCTCCTGCGCCGCTTCGTATCGGCGGTTCTTGAGCGCGTAGACGACAAAACAAATCCCGCCCACAATCAGCAGGCCCGAGAGCGTCTGTCCGCGGGTGAACGGACCGGTCAGCGGCGCGTCCGGTTCGCGGAAATATTCCACCACGATCCGCACGAACGCGTAGAGCAGGAGAAAAATCCCGGCGAGCATCCCGCGCGGCTGTCGCGTCCGTAGACGGAGGAACCAGAGGCAGCTGAAAAGAAAAGCGCCTTCGAGAAGGGCCTCGTAAAGCTGCGAGGGATGACGCGGCGTCAGCATCTGGTGCAGGACCTTTTGCAGACCCGCATCGGTTCGGGCCTGCGCGATGATCTCCTCCAGGCTGCCGCTCTTCGGCTGCACCGCGTGCGCCGCGGCGAGGACTCGCTGTCCGAGCGCCGGCAGGTCGAGCGCTTCCTTGGGAAATTGCGTTGCCCACGGCACCGTGGCAGGCCGCCCATACAGCTCGCCATTAATGAAATTCGCGCAGCGACCGAAGAGGAGCCCCAGCGGCGCGGAGATGGCGATGTTATCGGCCAGGCTCAACCAGGAAATCCGTTGCGTGCGCGCGTAGAAAAAAGTCGCGAGCGTCAGGCCAATCATTCCCCCGTGGCTCGACATTCCGCCGTCCCAGACGCGAAAAATCATTGGCGGATCAGCCAAAAATTGCTGCGGCCGATAGAAGAGGACGAACCCGAGCCGCCCGCCCGCGAGCACGCCTAAGGACGCCAGCACGATGAAATCGCCGACCTTCTCCGGAGCCAGCGCGCAGTAGCGATGTCGGGCCAGCCAATGGAGCAGGAGGAATCCAAGGAAAAAGGCCAGCAGATAGGAGAACCCGTACCAACGAATCCCAAAGTTCGATCCGAATTTGACCAGGAACGGGCTGAAGTTATCCAAATAATAGGCGATCAAGAGGGTCAGCCTAGATGAGCCGGCGCCCGATGCGGAGAAGAAACATTCAGACGAAATCGCTGCTCCTGCTCGGGGTCCTTTGCCTCGCCGCGGGGTCGACGCGCGCGGCCGGGCTGGATCCCGCTGCGCTTCGGAAAGCGGCCGATTATTCCGCCCGTCATCGCGGGCTATCGTTTCTCGTTAGGCAAAACGGCCGCACTCTCCTCGAGGAATATCCCGGGAAAGGCGACGCCGAGACCGCGTGGCGAATTTACAGCGGGACGAAGGCTTTTTGGAATCTGGCCGCGCTCGCGGCGGTCGACGATCATCTCCTCGACCTCGATGAACCGGTCTCCCGCACCATCGAGTCGTGGCGCAAAGACCCGCGCAAGGCGCGTGTGACCGTTCGCCAACTGCTCGATTTCTCCGCCGGACTCGCGCCCGGTTTCAATCTGCAGCAAAACGACTTCGGGGATCGCGACCGCGCCGCGCTCCGGCTCCCGCTCGTGGCGGAGCCGGGCCGCGCTTTTATCTATGGGCCGAGCGCGCTCCAGGTTTTCCACCAGGTCCTGAAAGAGAAACTCGGCGACCGGACTCCGACCGAATACCTCGAGCGCCGCGTCCTGCACCGCCTGCACCTCGGACCCCAACGTTACCTTGACGATCGTGCGGGCAATCCGCTGCTCGCTGCTGGCTTCACCCTCAGCGCGCGGCAGTGGGCGAAGATCGGCGAGCTGGTCCTCGCGCAGGGGAAGCCGGTCGTCAGGCCAGAAACGCTCGCGCAATCGTGGCGCGGCTCGCCGGCGAACCGCGCCTTCTCGTTAGGCTGGTGGAATAACCGCGCCGCGCCCGGCGGCCGGGAGTTTGATTTCGAAGCGATGCTGAGGCCAAAGTGGTCGCGCCAAAACTGGGACGGCGCCTGCCTCTGCCGCGACGCGCCGCCTGATCTCGTGGCCTGCATCGGCTCCGATTACCAGCGGCTTTACGTTATCCGGTCGCTCGACCTCGTCGTCGTTAGGCACGGCGCGGGCGGCCCGTTCTCCGACGCGCGCTTTCTGCGCCTGCTCCTCGGAAAATGAGACGCGGCTAGGTGCGGAGGCTCAAGAGGTTGTTCATGGATAAATTGAGTTTGGAGATGGGAGGTTGGTGTTGCAGAGCAGAGTGCGGGCGATGCCAGTTATAGCGATGAAGCCAGGGTTGGAGATGGTCGGCGCGGTGGGCGGAGTGAGAGTAGACGGCGGCATAGGCCCATTCGCGCAGGGAGGTTTGGATGAAGCGTTCGGCTTTGCCATTGGTGCGCGGAGTGTAGGGGCGAGTGAAGAGGTGACGCAAACGGTGGCGCTGCACGGCGGCACGGAAGAGATGGGAGCGATAGCGGGGAGCCGTTGTCGCTCATGATGCGCTGGGTCTTGATCCCGAGGGAAGCGAAGTAAGCGAGGGAGCGTTCGAGAAAGAGGACGGCGCTGTGCTGCCCTTCATCAGGCATGATCTGAGCGAAGGCGAGGCGGGAAGCGTCATCGATGCAAACATGAACGAACTCCCAACCGGCGCCGCGGACCTGATCACGTCGGTCGTGGGTAACGCGGTGGCTGGGGCGGACGATTTTGCCCAGCTTTTTGATATCGAAGTGGAGCAGCTCCCCAGGGAACTGCCGTTGGTAGCGCACGACTGGAGGAGCGGGCTCCAGAGCGCTCAAGCGAGCGAGCCCGTGGCGCCGGAGCAAGCGCGAGACGGTGGCCCGAGAGAGGCCGCTTTGGCGCGCGATCTGGAAGCCCGGCAGACGCAACCGGCGCAAAACCAGGACGACCGCGACCTGCGCCGCCGGAGTCTGGCGTGGATGGCGCTGCGGTCGGGAAGAACGATCGCGCAGTCCGGCTGTGCCCTCGGCCCGGAAACGGGCGATCCATTTTCGCACGCTCCGCTCCGAAAGACCGACCTGGAGAGCAGCGGCTTTGGCCGTGAGTTGACGAGCCAGGACGACCCGTACGATCCGTTCTCGACCCCGGAGCGTGAGGCGGCATTATGATGCACGTTCATGTGCGGGTTGGGTTTGATGGTCTGGATGTGTTCACACCCTCCACTCTGCCAAATCCTTCCCCGCATGAACAACCTATTGAAACATCACAGCTAGGGGACCGCGGTCAGGGATCGAGCGCGTAAATTTCGACCAGCGCTACGCCGGTGCCGCCATCGGCGCCGCGCACGATCGCGGTGTAGTCGCTGCCTGCGGAACTGGTGGGCAGCACTGCGACGATGGCGGACTCGCGCTTCTGGGTTGGCGCCAGTCCGGTGGCGATGATCTCGGTTTCCTGGGTGTCGCGCCAGTTATCGTTCGCGGCAACGAGAAGGCCGTCGCGGTCACGCAATTCCAGGGTCGGATCCGGCAGCGCTCCGGCCACGCCGGCTTCGCCTAACGACGGCCCGAGCGCCCGCACGACCACTTTTTGCCCGCCCTCCCGGATCAGAATCAAGCCGCCGATCAAGGCGTCGTCGCCCGTGCCGACCTGGCCGCGGGTAGAAATGTTCGCGAGCTTGGAATCGGCCGAGAGCCCGAGGTCGTAGACCTCGACCAGCCCGATGCCGGCGCTGTTGTTCACTCCGGTCACGATGGCGGTGTACTGCGTGCCCGCCTCGCTCACGGGCAAAGTGGCGATGATCGCGGACTCGAGATTATTCTTCGGCGCGAGGCCGCTGGCGGTGATCGCGGCCTGTTGCGAACTGCGCCAGTTATCGTTCGTGGCGATGATCTCTCCCGCGGAGTCGTAAAGCACGAGCGTCGGATTGGCCAGCGCGCCGGTCACCGGTAACGACGGTCCGATCGCGCGCACCATGACTTTTTTTGGGTCGGTGCCGGTGATGATAAAGCCGCCGATACCGACGTTATCGCCCGTTCCGATATGGAGGCGGGCGGAGATATTGGCCAGAACCGGGGGCGTCGGCGTCGGCGTCGGCGTCGGCGTCGGCGTCGGCGTCGGCGATGGCGTCGGGGTGGGAGTTGGCGTTTGGGCGACGGTAGCCGTCGGCGTGGGCGTCGGCGGAGTCGCGCTAGGCGTCGGTGTAGGCGTCGGAGCAGGGGTCGAGGTTGGCGACGGGGTCGGACTCGGCGTCGGAGTTGGAACAATCGCCGCCAGCCGGAAGCTCCCGATCCGCGTGCGCCAGTTGTCGGAGCTCGTCGTGGAGTAATACTCGGTCGTGTACCAAAAGGTCGCGTCATCCACCGGGTCGACCGTGAGCGCGCTGTAGTCGCCCCAACGATGTCCGCTGCCGATCTGGCTCCCGGTGCCGTCGAAAAGATGCGCT
>JBBSUP010000009.1:0-51870 GCA_038234295.1 Chthoniobacterales bacterium | reverse complement strand
GCCGCGATTAGGCGTGTCGTCGACGCGGTAGGCCTTCAGGCCGCCGCGATCCGCTACGATGATGAGTGAGGTCGGTGTCATAAGTTGCCTAGACAGTTCGCGCGCGCGCGGTGCTTTGCGCTCACGAGTTCGAGGGCAGAAGAGGCAGATCGCGCGCCGACCCTACGCTGGAGACTTGGATGGGACGGCACCCGTCCCTCCAGTTCCAGCGGCTGGTTTGGCGGCGGGTTCCGCGGATTCCGCGACGGTTTTTTGTTCGCGCTTCTCGCCGTTATGCGGCGCGGCGAACTGCCGCTTCTTCCAGGATTCGTGACGCGCCTGCGAGGTCGAGCCGGTGCCGAGCTTGAAGAGCATGGTCGCGCGACCGAGGATCTCGGCTTCGTCGCCCGATGGGAAATCCGGAGAATTTGCGCAGAACCCATCGGCGGAAGCGGTGTCGAGCACGAGTTGCCAGACCACATCTTTCTGGCCGGGGAGCACGAACTGAATCGGTTCGTGATGCGCGTTGATCAGGAGGAGGAAGCTGTTGTCGCGGATCGGTTCGCCTTCAAAAGTCTGAACGTCGATCGTGTCGCCGCTCAGGAGCATCCCGAGGCAGCGGACGAAGGGCGAGTTCCATTCGTCGTCGGTCATCTCGTTACCGCCGGGGTTGAACCACATGACGTCGCGAATCTCTGAGCCACGAATCCGGCGGCCCTGGAAGAATTTCGGCCGCCGGAAGACCGGATGGTCGCGCCGGAGCTGGATCAATCGCTTCGTGAACTCGAGGAGTTTTTTGCCTTCGTCGGTGAGATCCCAATCGAGCCAGCTGATCTCGTTATCCTGGCAGTAGGCGTTGTTGTTGCCCTCCTGCGTGCGAGCCCATTCGTCGCCGGCGGTGAGCATCGGCACGCCCTGGGAAAGGAAGAGGGTGGTGAGGAAGTTGCGCCGCTGCTGGGTGCGGAGCTGGTTGATTTCCTCGTCGTCGGTCGGGCCTTCCGCGCCGTGATTCCACGAGTGATTATTGTTGTCGCCATCGCGGTTGTCTTCGCCGTTAGCTTCGTTGTGCTTCTCGTTGTAGCTGACGAGATCGTTGAGCGTGAAGCCGTCGTGCGCGGTGATGAAGTTAATGCTCGCGTAGGGACGGCGGCCGCTCTGTTGGTAGAGATCGGGGCTGCCGGTGAGGCGATAGGCGAGCTCGCCGATTTTGCCTTCGTCGCCTTTCCAGAAACTGCGGATCGTATCGCGATATTTGCCGTTCCACTCCGCCCAGAGGATGGGGAAATTCCCGACCTGATAACCGCCGTCGCCGACATCCCACGGCTCGGCGATTAACTTCACCTGCGAGAGGACCGGGTCCTGGTGAATGATCTCGAAGAAGGCGTGGAGCTTGTTCACCCCCTGCATGTCGCGCGCGAGGGTCGAGGCGAGGTCGAAACGGAAGCCGTCGACGTGCATCTCGAGCACCCAATAGCGCAGGCTATCCATCACGAGCTGGAGGGTGCGCGGGTGGAGGAGGTTGAAGGTGTTGCCGGTGCCGGTGAAATCCATGTAGAAGCGCGGATCTTCCGGCGAAAGGCGGTAGTAAGCCTCGTTATCGATACCGCGGAAGGAGAGGGTCGGGCCGAGGTGGCTGCCTTCGGCGGTGTGGTTGTAAACCACGTCGAGGATGACCTCGAGTTTGGCGGCGTGCAGGTTTTTCACCATCTGCTTGAACTCTTGCACCTGCCCGCCAGTGAAGCCGCTGCTGGAATACTTCGAGTCGGGCGCGAAGAAACCGATTGTGTTGTAGCCCCAGTAGTTCGTGAGGCCGAGATCGACGAGGACCTTGTCATTGATGTAGGCCTGCACCGGAAGGAGCTCGACCGCGGTCACACCGAGGTCTTTCAGGTATTCGATCGCCGCCGGGCTGCCGAGGCCGGCGTAAGTGCCTCGCAATTCCGCCGGGACCTTTTCGTTGAGCTTCGTGAAGCCCTTCGTGTGCACCTCGTAGATGACTGATCTGTGCAACGGCACCTGCGGACGCGGAGTTTGTTCCCAGTCGAATTCGGGATCGATCACCACAGCTTTCGGCATGCCCCAGGCGTCGTCGCGGAAATCGCGCGCGAGATCGTCCGACGGTCCGCCGACGACGTAGCCAAACATCTCGTCGGCCCAGTTCACCCGGCCGGCGATCGCCTTCGCGTAGGGATCGATGAGCAGCTTCGAGCTGTTAAAACGGTGCCCGCGCTCCGGATCGTAGGGCCCGAAAACGCGAAAGCCGTAGAGCTGCCCCGGCCGCACGTCGGGCAGGAAAATGTGCCAGACCTGGTCGGTATGCTCCGTCATCGGGATGCGGATGTTCTCCTGGCGCGCATCCGGCGAATCGAAAAGGCAGAGATCGACGGAAGCGGCGGACTCGGAGAAGAGGGCGAAGTTCACGCCGTTTTTCATCCAGGTGGCGCCGAGCGGATAGGGATAACCGAGCCAAATTTTAACGGGAGTCATAGATGGGAATGGGCGTTGTCTATTCCATTCGGCGATGGGCGGCGCAAGGGTCGCTGCGGTTCTTGGTGGTCGCGCTGCGCGCGGAAGCGCGCTGTAGACGCCTCCCTCTGGGAGGCGCGGGAGTGAGCGTCGATTCTGCGGACGGCGCCGTCACCCGCGCTTCGCAGAGCGAAGCGTCTACAGCGCTACTTCTTCCCCTTCAGCTCCAGCTTGCGATAGAGCGTCGCCATGCTGATGCCGAGGACGGTGGCGGCTTTTTCCCGCGCGCCTTTGTATTGCGCGAGCGTAGCCTCGATGTATTTGCGCTCCTGCTGCTGGATGAATTCGTCCAGCGATTGCCCGACTGGAAGCCGGTCCTTCGATCGGCTCTTCACTTCGTCCTTGCTGAAATCAACGATCTGCGGCGGGAGATCGCTCGGCAAAATCAGGTCCTCATCGCAGAGCGCGCAGGCGCGCTCGATCGCGTTCTCGAGCTCGCGGACGTTGCCGGGGTAATTGTATTGCGAGAGCAAATCGACCGCCTGCGGGTCGATCTTCTTCGGCTCCGTGCCGGTCGCGGCGGCCTGCTTTTGCAGGAAATGATTCACCAAGAGCGGCACGTCTTCGAGCCGGTCGCGGAGCGGCGGAATCTCCACCGGGATCACCGCGAGCCGGTAGTAAAGATCCTCGCGGAAAGTGCCGTCCTGAATTTTCTGCTGGAGGGGTTCGTTCGTCGCCCCGACTACACGCACGTTCACCGGGATGCTCTTGTTTTCGCCGACGCGCCGCACTTCACGCTCCTGGAGAACCCGGAGCAGCTTCGTCTGCAGCGAAGTCGCCATCGAGTTCACTTCATCGAGGAAAATTGTTCCGAGATTAGCTTCCTCAAAAAGCCCCTGCTTGTCCGCAACCGCTCCCGTGAACGCGCCCTTTTTGTGCCCGAACAATTCCGACTCGAGCAGATTCTCCGGGAGCGCGCTGCAGTTGATCGCCACGAAAGGTTGATGCTGCCGGTTACTGTTGAAATGCAGCGCGCGCGCGACCAGCTCCTTGCCGGTGCCGCTCTCGCCTTGAATCAAAACCGTCGAATCGGTGTCCGCGACCTTGTTGATCAGATTGTAGACCTTCTGCATTTTCTGGCTCGAGCCGACGATGTTCTCAAACTTGTATTTATTCTTGAGCTCTTTGCGGAGGTAGGTGTTCTCCTGCATCGTCGACTGGTAGTCGAGCGCGCGCTGCACCGTCATCTGGAGCTCGTCGATCTTGAACGGCTTCGGAACGTAGCCGTGCGCGCCCATTTTCATCGCCTCGATCGCGGTATCCACGGAGGCGTAGGCGGTGATGAGAATGACGAGCGTCTGCCGGTGATGTTCGCGGACGTGTCGGAGAACGTCGAAGCCGCTCATCGTCTCCATCTTCACGTCGGTGATGACAATCTGCGGCTCGATCTCGTCGAGCTTCTCGACCGCTTTGGCGGCGGAGTTGAAGGGGAAAACCTGATGCCCTTTTTCGCGGCAGAGAGTCACGATGACTTCCACCATCGCGGGTTCGTCGTCGATGATGATGATCTTGGCCATTGGTTAGGGGCGGAGGTTATTTCACGCTTGAGAAAAGAAAAGGCAAATTTGAGAATGGATTTCTCAGGGCTGCGGCACGCTTCCGCCCGCGAGCAGCCACGCGATCGGCTCGCGCCAGGCAACAATGTGGTCGTAAACGTCGGCCGCCGTCCCTGCGAACGGGAGCGCGATGAGGTCGGCAAAATGTCCCGGTGCGATGCGCCCCAGTTGCGCGTCCTGACCAAGTGCGCGCGCGCCGTTGATCGTCGCCATTTCCAGAATCTCGCGTGCGGCTAAGCCGGTGTGCGCGGCCTGGACCGCTCGCATTTCTGAGAAAAGACTAAGCGACGAATTGCTCGCGAGGCTGTCAGTGCCGAAGCAGATGTTGAAGCCGAGAGTGCGTAATTTTTCCAAGGCGAAAGGCGTGTGCCCGAAATAGCGGCTACTCCGCGGGCAATGCGCGATGTGAAAACGCGGGCCGCGCGCGAGCTGCGCGAAATCGTCGTCGCTGAGTTCGTTCAGGTGCACGACGAGCCAGCGGTCGTCGAGCGGTTGGCGCCCGAGCATCGTCGCCAACGGCGTCCGCCCCGCGCCGCAATCGTCCATCGGCCGGCCGAGCGCGCGCAGGAGTTCAAAAAGCGGCCCGCGTCCGTCGCGGAACATTTCCATTTCCTCCCGCGACTCGGCGAGGTGCATCGTGAGCGGAAGATTTTGCGCCGCGGCGAGCCGGGAGAGTTCCGGCGACGCGGTGTAGGGCGCGTGCGGACTGAGCCCGAGATGCCCGGCGCTTTTCCCGAAGGCGAGGGCGCTTGCGACAAGTTCCTCCGGCTGCGCGTCCGGGCGGACGTCGATCAATTCCAGAAACCACCAAGTGCGGAGCGGAGCGGGAACGAGGCGTTGAAGCAGTTGTGGGAACGACTCGATGTTCGCGACCGTGGTCGTGCCCCAGCGCCGCGCTTCCGCAAAACCCGCGGCGATCGAGTCGGCGTAGTCGTCTTCCGAAAGCTCGCGGCGGAGGCCGTTAATCTGGCGAATCCAATCCGCGAACGAGCGTTGCGGGGCGATTTTCCCGCGCAGCGCGGTGAAGTCGAGATGGCAGTGCGCGTTGATCAAACCCGGCAGCAGCACCACTTCGCCGAGGTCGGTCACCGGGCCGCTGTTCCGCGCGCGCACCTCGGCGAAAGGTCCGCAGTCGATGATCCGATCGCCGGCGACCACGACTGCGCCGTCCTCCAGCGCCGGGCCAGCCATCGGGACAAGCAGACGCGCGCGATATGTCATCCCGAGCGGAGCCCGCGGAGCGGGCGCAGTCGAGGGATCCCGTGGAGCTGCTGGGAAGCTCCGAACTTTTTCCGATCGAGACGACGGGTCGAGAGAGACGGAGCTGCTCGGTGGCTCCACGGGATCCTTCGACTCCGTTCCGCTTCGCTCCACTGCGCTCAGGATGACGGCGAGGACGAGCCCTTCACGACGTTTCGCGCTTCGGCCACGAGGATGTTGCAGGCTTCCTGACAAAGGAGCGGGAGAACGCTCTCGCCGCGGCCTGTTTGGTCGCCGGGCGCGATGAATTTATCGAGCGGCAGGCGAAACGACGGGCGGGCTTTCGTCTCATCCCGCGGCCAGAGAATCGTCCGCAAACATCCCGGCTCGCCGCCGCGTGAACGGCAGACGCGATTCACCATTTCGTCGATCTCGCGGTCGGAAATTTTCGCGGCCGCGCGATACATCCCAGTCTGCCGGTCAAGCGTCGCGCGCAGCGGCGTCACCTCGAGCTGGCTCGCTTCCCAATGCTGCAACGCCGCAAGTCGGCCGGGATAGAAAAAATCAAGCGCCGCGCGCACTTCCGCGAGATTCGCCAGCTCGAGTCGCCAGCCGTGGCGCAGATTCGGAGCGGTTTTCAGCGGCCGGTATTTCCCGGCATCGTCGAAACGCGCGAGCTCGATCGCGTCATTAGGTGCATCAGAAACGGCAACGTCTTCACGGCCGTCGTCCTCGCGATGATGGAGAATAAATCCCGTGCCGCTCGCTGCGATCCGGATTTGCCCGATCCCGCGGCCACCGGCCGCGAGCCATTCCTCGAGCACCCGCTCAATCGGCGGCGGCATCATTCTTCTTCGGCGCGCACATGGCCTGCGCGAGCAGGAACGCGGCGTGCTCGAGAAAATCCTGATCGTCGTCGGAGAACGCATCGAGTTGGTCGCTCTCGGCGTCGATGATTCCGCAGACGCGATGTTTCGATTCGCTGATGATCGGGACCACGATCTCCGAGAGCGTATTCCAAAAGGTGGGCAAATAACGCAAGTCGTTGCGCACGTCGGGCACCACCAGCGTCTCCTGCGATTCCACGACCGCGCCGCAGAGTCCCTGGGTCGCCGGAAACTGCGGATAGGTCGGCGGTTCCTCGCCCGTCCCCGCGACGATGATGCACTCGCCGCGCGTCACTTTATACACGCCCACCCAACGATAACCGCGCTCCGCCCGGATCATCTCCGCGGCTTTCCGCACGCACAGCGGCTCGGCCGAATCGGCGAGGACATAGGCGCCGAGATCCTGGAGCAGTTTCGTGGAGTCGGTTTTCACAAGCCGGGAATCAACTCGCCACAATCTGTGCGGAGGCGTCGAGAGCAAGCGTTTGCGCCGCAAAATTCTCCGCCTGCGCGACGATGATCTCGGCGAACTCCGGCGCGGCGCCGATTGCGCTCGCGTAGTAAAGATTGCGGTCGTGCAGCCAGCGCGGGTTCGCGCGGAAGACTTCGCGCCGCCCGGTCGCGCCCTCGATCCCGAGGAGAACGGGGATGTCCTCATAGCTGTGCAGACCGTCGGAGATAAAAAAGGGCACGACCACGACGTGCGGGGTGTTCGTTAGGCTGGCCCAGTCGGAGATGAGCGGCGGCTCTTCCATGTAGGTGCTCTGCACGGAAGCGTAACGGCCGAGGTCGCTAATTTTCTGCACTTCGCGCTTCGCCGCGATCGCGCTCTGGTCGTTCAGAGCCGTGCCGTGGCCGACGATCAGGAGGCTGGTCTCGGCCGGCGGCGCGTCAGGCGCGACTTCCTGCGCGCGGCGCAGCAGCAGGTCGGTCACGCCGGGGTGGTTGCCGACCGGCTCGCAATATTTCCAGACCTGACCGCTCGGGCGCGTCGTTAGGCCGCCGTCGAGCTCGAGCTCGCGCGGGATCACCGTCTGGGTGAAATAGCCTTCGCTGATGAAGTTCGGCACCACATAAACTTCGCGCACCGCCGGATCGGCGAAGAGCAGCAGCGCATCACGCAGGCTCGGCTCTTCTTTCCAGAAGCAGCAGGCGACTTCGCGAAAGATTCCGCGTTCCCGGATCGCCGCCGCCTGCGCGAGACTCGGCGCGCTGGAGTCGGCATTCACGGTCGAGCCGTGACCGACGATGAGCAGAGCGGCATCAGCGAAAGAGGACACCCGGGAAGTTACGAGGCGACGCCGAGTGCGAAAGCGGCTTTTGCTCGGACTCCCGCTGAACCGCGCCCGCTGAACCGCGCCCGCTGAACTGCACGTGCTGGAGCGCGACGCTCCGTCGTCGTGTGTTTCAGAAACGTGCGGCCGCACCAGCGAGTTGTCATCCCGAACGAAGCGAAGCGAAGAGAGAGATCTCCCAAGCGTCGTTCGACGTCCCTTCGCCTAACGACCCCACGCAACGCTTGGGAGATCCCTCGCCGCGCTTCGCCGGTTCGGGATGACAGATGATGAACGCGAGCGACCTGCGCCGCTAGTCCGCGCTCTCGTCATCCGCGTCCGTCTTTTCTTTCACGCCGCCCTGGCCGTAAGTCTGCCGCAGGATCTGCCCGATCATCGGCGCCGCCGCGCTCCCGCCGTGCACCTTGCTCCCGACATCACCCTCGTAAACCGCCGCGAAAGCGTACTGCGGATTCTTCGCCGGGACGAAGCCCGCAAACCAAGCCGCGGTGCGTTCTTTTTCCTTCGGACCCCACTGCGCGGTGCCGGTTTTTCCCGCGACAGACACGTCGTCGAGACTCGCGCGATGCGCGGTCCCGAGCGGTGCATTAACTGCATCGACGAGGCCGGTCCGCACTTCCTCGATCGTCTGCGGCGAAGCGCCGATTTCTTTTTTCACCCGCACCGCATACGCGGCCACGATCTCGTTGCCCACCGTCTGCACCTGCTGCACGAGCCGCGTCTGATAAAACGTCCCGCCATTCGCCACGATCGCCATCGATTGCGCCATCTGCAGCGGCGTCACGAGCAAGTCGCCCTGGCCGATGGAGAGGTTCGCGATGTCGCCGCTGAGGATTTTGCGGCTGTGCGTTTTTTGCATGTAGGCGTCGTCCGGCAGGCGCCCTTCCGCTTCGCCCTTTAACGGCACCCCGGCCTTCGCGCCGAAGCCGAGCCGCGCCGCCCAGTCCATGATCGGCTCCGCGCCGGTCTTGATCCCGACCTGGTAAAACCACGTGTCGCAAGATTGCGTGAGCGCCTCGACGAAATTGAGCGAGCCGCGATCGGTGTGCTTCCAGTTATGGAAAACGGTGTTGCCGACCTGCATCTCGGGCACGCACTCGTATTGGTCTTCGGACGTAACCGCGCCGGTCTCGAGCGCGGCGATGCCGACTGCGACCTTGAAGGTCGAACCCGGCGGATAGGTCGCGCGGTAAGCGCGCGGGAGGAGCGGAATGTTGGGGTCGTTTTGCAGCTCCTTAAATTTCGCGGTCGAGATCGAGGGGATGAACAAATTCGGATCGAACGTCGGCCACGAAGCCATCGCAAGAATGTCGCCGCTGTTCGGTTCGATGATGACGATGGCGCCGCGCTGCGCCTTTTCGGCGAGCGCCTTCTCGGCCTGCTCCTGCAACTTCAGGTCGAGCGTGGTGACGACGTTGTAACCCGGCACCGGCGGATCTACGAGGCGGTCGGAAGTCTTCCGGCCATCGCGGTCGAAGGTCAGTTTGTAATGTCCGGGCCGGCCCGTGAGCATGCTGTTGAACGTTAGCTCCAGCCCTTCGCGGCCCTCGGTCTCGGGCCAGAGTAACTGCCCGTTTTGGATGATCCCGTCCGCGTTGCGACTCGTCCGCCCGGTGTAGCCGATGAGCGCGCCGGCGAGCGCGTGATGCGGATAAATGCGCAGGTAAATCGGCTTGATCGAAAGCGCGCCGCCGGAAACCTGACCCTTCAACTCGGCGCGCTCCGATTCCTTTAAATCCTGCGCGATCTCGAGCGGAAGAAAGCCGCGATTGTGATAATGCCGGAGGATCGCCGCGTCCGGGATCGAGAGAGAACGGCCGAGGATGCGCTCAGCCGTGCGAATGTTTTCGTGTGCGAAATCGAGCGCCTTCGCGTCGGAAAAATTCAGCGGCGTCGGGAAATCGATCGTGAGGTTATAGCTCAGGCGGTTCTGCGCCAGTGGCACGCCGTTGCGATCGGTGATCTGCCCGCGCGGCGCCGGGATATCGAGGATGTAAGTGCGCGCCTGCTTTTGGGTTTCGAAAGTCGGCTTGATCGACTCCTCGAACGGCGTCGGCGAAACCTCCTGCGCGAGAAGCGCGAACGGCCAAAAAAGGAGCAGGAAAATTAACCGCGGATTACGCGGATTACGCGGATGGGAGCGGATTTTGAAGACAAAAGGAGAGCTCAAAGTTTTTCTGATCTGTGTAATCCGTGCAATCCGCGGTTAAGAAAATCAGTTCTTCAGTGTCGCTCCAGAAAGCGATGCACGTCCTCGGCCAACTTCTGGCCTATCCCTTCGGTCGATGCAATTTCCGCGACGCTCGCCTTGCGCAGTCGCAGGACCGAACCGAAGCGGCGGAGGAGCAGATTTTTCCGGTTCTGACTCACCCCTGGGCAGTCGTCGAGGATGCTTTCGCCGATCCGTTTCTTCATCAGGAGCTGGTGATAACCGTTCGCGAAACGATGCGCCTCGTCGCGAATCCGCTGGAGCAAACGGAGCGCGCCCGAATCCTCCGGCAACTGCAGCGGCAGCGCGCGACCCGGCCGATAAATTTCCTCAAATTCCTTCGCCAGTCCGATGATGGGCAGTTCGTGCAATCCGAGCCGCTGCAGTTCACGACAGGCAGACGAAAGCTGCCCCTTCCCGCCATCGACGATGATCAAATCCGGCAGCCTAACGAACGTCGTGGTCGCCGCACTGTTGTCATCCCGAGCGGAGCGCAGCGGAGTCGAGGGATCCCGTGGCGTTTCTGTGAAGCTCTCGCGCAGCTCTCCCGATTCGGGCGCTTCTCGCTCGCCCGACGGGATCCCTCGGCTTCGCTCCGCTCCGCTCGGGATGACGCGGGCAAGCGCCTCCGCCGGATTCTCCTGCGAGTATTCGGCCACCTCTGGATTTTGTTCCCGCGCCTGCAAGAGCACCCGCGAATACCGCCGCCTAACGACCTCGGCCATGCTCGCAAAATCATCCTGCCCTACGACCGTTCGAATCCGGTAACGCCGGTAGTTATTCTTATCCGGGACGCCGTCGCGGAACGAAACCATCGAGGCAACCACGTGTGTCGTGGAGATGTTTGAAATATCGAAGCACTCCATCACGTTCGGCGGCGTCGTGAGCTGGAGCGCGTCGGCGAGCGCGCGCACATCCGCCTTTGGGTCGATCGTGCTCGGCAAGCTGTGTCGGGTGAAGCGTCGCATTGGTTTCGTCGTCCGGCGCAAATCCTCGAGCATGTTCCGCAACTCGGCCGCTTTCTCGAAATCGAGCTTCGCCGCCGCTTTCTTCATTTCCTCCTCGACCATGTTCATCATTTCGCGCGAGTGTCCTTCGAGAAATTGCGCGGCCTGCTCGACCCGCTGCTGGTAGGTTTCCGCGTTGATTTCGCTCAGGCGCATCGGCACCTGATAGGTCGATGATTTTAGTTCGCGCTCCGTCGGTGAGCCGCGCCCGAAAGTGAGCACGCCGAATTTTTTCCGCATGAAATTCAACGTCTGCCGAAGAGCGCCGGCGTGCGCGTACGGCCCGAAATAGCGCGCGCCGTCATCCTTCTTGAAGCGCGCCAACCGAAAGCGCGGCCACGGTTCCGTCAGGTCGACTTTCACCACGAGGAAGCGCTTATCGTCGCGGAACGAGATGTTGTAACGCGGCCGATATTCCTTGATCAGCTTGCCCTCGAGCAGGAGCGACTCCGGCTCGCTCGCGACCGTGTGGACTTCGAAATCCCAGACCGCCTCGAGGAGCGCGCGCGTTTTCAGATCCGCCACCGCCATCTTCGAAGGCATAAAATAAGAACCGACGCGCTTCCGCAGATCGCGTGCTTTCCCCACGTAGATGACGCGCCCAAATCGGTCGCGCATGAGATAGACGCCCGGTTTGTGCGGCACTTCGTGGACCTTTTTGTTCAGGTCCGGCTTTTCCTTCGACAACGCCACGGTCCTGAGAGAATACCCGCAGATGTGGGATGTCGCCATCGTGGGGAGCGGACCGGCCGGCGCGAGCTGCGCGGCCTTCTGCGCGGCGGCGGGCCTGCGGGTTTTAGTGCTCGAACGCGCCGTTTTTCCGCGGGAGAAAGTCTGCGGCGATTGCCTCAACCCGACCTGCTGGCCAGTCCTCGAGCGGCTCGGCGTGGCCGCAGAAGTGCGCGCCGCGCCGCAGGGAAAATTGAGGAGCGTCGACTTCATCGCAGTTGACGGACGGCGGGTGAGCGCGCCGCTGCCGGCGGGAGAAAACGCGGAAATCGCGGTGCGCCGTAGCGTCCTTGACGATCTGTTGCGGCGGCGCGCCGGGTCGTTAGGCGCGGATGTGCGTGAAGGCGAGACGCTACTCTCGGTGCAGCGCGAAGGCGAAACGTGGAGTCTCGCGACGAAGAGTTCTATCGAGCAGGCGCGGATGCTGGTCGCGGCGGACGGACGAAACTCCACCGTTGCGCAGCTTTGCGACCTGATGCCGCGCAAAGGCCGCGATCGCGTCGCGCTGCAAACGCACATCCCAATCTCGCGCGACTTCGGCGATCGCGTGGTGCTGCAACTTCTGCGCGAAGGGTATTCCGGGCAGGCGCCGGTGGGAGAGGGCTTGCTGAATCTCTGTCTCGTGAGCCGGCCTCACGATCTGCCTGCGATCAAGCGCTGGGCGGAGAAGCAGTTCGCGATTCCTGCCGCGCACGACTGGCGCACGATCGCGCCACTCGCGCGCGCGCCGTTGCCGCCGACCGCGCCGGGGTTGTTCCTCGTCGGCGACGCGGCGCGGGTGGTCGAACCGTTTACGGGTGAGGGGATTTATTACGCGCTCCGTTCCGGCGAACTCGCCGCCGAAGCGATCGTCGCGCGCGATCCCGAAGGTTATCGGCGCGCACATCGGCAGCTTTATCGCGGCCGGCTCTGGGTGAACGGACTCGCGCGGCTCGCCGTGGAGCATCCCCGCTTAACGAGTGCGCTGCTCCGGGTTTTGCCTAACGAACGACTACTGCTTCAGTTCCTCACCACGAAAGTCGTGCGCTCGTGACTGGGTCATCCCGAGCGGAGCGCAGCGGAGTCGAAGGATCCCGTCGAGCTGCCGTGAAGCTCCGCCGCCGATCTCCTGCGAACGTCGCTTCCCAGCAACTCCACGGGATCCCTCGACTTCGTTCCGCTGCGCTTCACTTCGCTCGGGATGACGCCGCGGCTTTGACCGTGTTCGCCATCAACATCGCGATGGTCATCGGGCCGACGCCGCCGGGGACCGGGGTAATCGCAGCGCATTTCGGGGCTACTTCATCGTACGCTACGTCGCCGACGAGCCGGTAACCGCGCGGCGCGCCCGCGTCTTCCACGCGATTGATGCCCACATCGATCACGACCGCGCCTTCGCGCACGTGTTCTTGCCTAACGAACCCGGCCTGCCCGATCGCCGTAACCACGACATCCGCTGAGGCACTTATTTTCGCGAGATCACGCGTGCGCGAATGGACCACGGTGACCGTCGCATCGACGCCTTTCTGCATAAGCAGCAGCGCGAGCGGCTTGCCCACGATCATGCTCCGCCCGAGCACCACGACATGCGCGCCGCTCGTAGCGACGCCGCTTTCTCGCAGCAAACGTAAGCAACCGAGCGGCGTGCACGGGACAAACCCGCTCGCGTCGCCGAGCGCGAGCTTGGCGATGTTCATGGGGTGAAAGCCGTCGACATCTTTCGTCGGATCGAGCGCGCGCACGATCGCGCCTTCGTCGATCTGTTTCGGCGGCGGCGATTGCACGAGGATGCCATGAATCGCTGGATCGCGATTGAGCTCAGCAACGCGCGCGAGAAGGTCGGCCTGGGAGGTGTCGGCCGGCAGCTCGAGCTTGACTGAATGCAGCCCAAGCTCGCGGCACATTTTGTCCTTCGAGCGGACGTAAGCGCGCGAAGCCGGGTCGTCGCCGACCAGCACCACGGCGAGGCCGGGCGTAGTGCCCTGCGCTTTCAACTCCGCGATTTCGCCGCGGAGATCCGCGTAAACTTTTTCCGCGACCGCGCGGCCGTCGATGATTTTCGGTTCGTTTGGCAAGGTGAGATTTTGTCGCGGTATTCGCCCCGCGCAAACTGTAGACGCTGCGCTCTGCGAAGCGCGGGCACACGAACCGCAACGAAGTCAACACCCGCGCTTCGCAGAGCGAAGCGTCTACAGGGTTTGCACGAGCGTGAGCATTGCTTGTTGAAGACGTTGCCGTTCCTGCTCGAAGGCTTCGCCGCTGGTCGTCTCCGCGATGCGATGCGGAGCGCCGAAGATGACGCGCACTTTCGAGAACGGTTTCGGCAAAATGAACCGGTCCCAGCTTCGCACCCGCCAGCAGCTCGAGTACTCCATGTTAATCGGCACGACCGCGGCGCCGGATCGTTGCGCGAGGAAAACAATCCCCTGGCCGAGCTGATAGGCCGGCCCGCGCGGACCGTCGGGAGTCATGACAACGTCCTGGCCGCTTGCGATGACATCGGCGAGCTGGCGGACCGCGCTTGCGCCTTTGCGCGAGCTCGAGCCGCGCACGACCTGGAAGCCGAATCGCTCGACGAGGTCGGCCAGGAGCGCGCCGTCGCCGCTCGGGCTGATCAGCGCGGCCCCGCGGCGCTCGGGTAGATAACGTTTTACCACGAAGGGCAAAAGCAGCAGCCGATTGTGCCAGAGCGCGCCAATGTAGCGTTCGTTAGGCGGCGCGCCGACGACGCCGGCGCGGTCGTCGATCGTGAAGCGCAAGGTGCGCGCCCAGATTTGCAACAGCCGATGACCAAAAGCGACGAGCCAGCGCGCCCGCCAGCCTTCGATTCTCACGGCGCGGCGTCCTCGGCGAGGTCGCTATTTTTCCAGCGATACGCGCGTGGGTTGGGGAGACCGATCTGGTCGAGAATCCGCCAGACGACGGTGTCGGCCACATCTTCGACCGACTGCGGCCGGCTGTAGAATGAAGGAATCGCCGGGAGCACGATCGCGCCGGCTTCGAGGAGCGTGAGGACGTTCCGCGCGTGGATTGTGCTCCACGGCGTCTCGCGCGGGACGAGGATGAGTTTGCGGCGTTCCTTCAGGAAAACATCGGCGGCGCGGAGCAGCGCGCTGTCGCTCGTCCCGGCGGCGATCCGGCCTAACGACGCCATCGAGCAGGGGACGATGACCATGGCGTCGAAGCGGGCGGAGCCGCTGACGAACGGGACGTTGAGGTCGTTCTCGGCGTGTTCTTTGACGCCGGGAGGGATCACAAGTGCTTCAACTTCCTGGGCCGCGACCTGGCGCGCGTGTTTGCTCAGGACGAGATGCACTTCGTTCGCGGTCGGGTCGATTTGCCCGAGGAGGCGCTGGAGATAAATCGTACCGCTGGCTCCGGTCGCGGCGATCACGAGTTTCATTCGTGCCTAACGTTTCACGAGTTGGCGGCGAACTCTAGGGAATGCTGTCATCCCGAGCGGAGCGGAGCGAAGTCGAGGGATCCCGTCGGGTTTCTGGGCCGCTCCGATTTCGAAGAACTTGCTGCGGGTCTCCAGCAGCTCCACGGGATCCCTCGGCTCCGCTGCGCTTCGCTCGGGATGACTACAGGTAGCCGCCTTTTTTTAGCTTGTTCGTTAGGTCGGTTTGTTTCGGGAGCAGCTCGCGGTAGAGGGCGGCGTTATCTTTGCGCGGTTCGACGCGCGATTTTTTGTCCACTGCGACGAGCTCATCGACAAGGTTCTCGAGCTGGAGCGGTTTCCCCTTTACCTGGCAATAAGTCCACGCGGCGTGAATCGCGGCGCCCATGGCAGCGGCTTCTGTGACCTTGAGCGCGACCGCGGGCAGGCCGAAAACATCCGCGACGATTTGCCGCCAGACCGCGCTCCGGCTGCCGCCGCCGGTGAGGCGGATTTCCTCCGGCACGATGCCGAGATCCCTGAACCGGCGAAGTCCGTAAGCGAGGCCGAGGGTCACGCCTTCAACCACCGCGCGGGCCATGAAATCTGGCGTCATATTTTGCGTCGTCAGGCCCCGGAAAACGGCGTTGCCTTTCGGCAGATTCGGCGTGCGTTCGCCTAACAAATAAGGCAGGAACTGAATTCCACCCGCACCCGCGGGCACCGCAGACACGCGTTCCTCGAGCGCGGCGAGGTCCCAGCCGAAAAGTTCGCGAATCTGCTGGATCGCGAGCGCGACATTCATCGTGCAGGTGAGCGGGAGCCAATGATCGGTCGCGTCGCAAAACGCCGCGACCTCACCCTGCGGATCGATCACCGGCTTTTCCGCAAAGGCGAAGATCGTGCCGGAAGTGCCGAGGCTAACGGTGACGACGCCGGGCCGGATATTCCCGGTGCCGATCGCGCTCATCATGTTGTCGCCGCTCCCGGCGCAGACGAGCGCGTCATCGGCCAGGCCCCATTCCTCGCGCAGGCTGCTCCGGAGTAAGCCCGCCGGCCGTTTCGAGGAGCGCAACGGCGGCAGCATTCCCTCCAGTTTCGGGTCGATAAATTTCAGGATCGGCTGGCACCATTTGCGCGTGCGCACGTCGAGCAGGCCGGTGCCGGAAGCGTCGCCGTATTCCATCTGGCGCTCACCGGTGAGCCAGAGATTGAGGTAATCGTGCGGCAACAAGACGCTCGTTAGGCGTCGAAAATTTGCGGGCTCATTTTCTTTCAGCCAGAGAATCTTCGGCGCGGTGTAGCCGGGCAGGATCGGATTCCCGGTGAGCGCGATGAGCCCTTCCGCGCCATTGAATTCCTTGTTAAATCGCTCGCATTGCGGCGCGGTCGAGACGTCGCACCAGAGCTTCGCGGCGCGGAGCGGTTTATTCGCTTCGTCGAGCGCCACGAAACCGTGCTGCTGCGCGCCGACGCCGATGGCTTTGATCTCGCCCCGGCGGCTGCCGATCTTATCGAGACATTCCGCGACGGATTTTTCGGCGGCGTCGATCCAGGTTTGCGGATCCTGCTCGACGTGGCCGGGCGCGAGATCGGGGAGCGTCTCGTAGCTCTCCTGCGCAAGCGCGAGCACCTTGCCGGACTCGATGTCGAGCACGAGTGCTTTGGTGCTTTTGGTGCCGCTATCGATTCCGAGACAAAGCATAACGAGTGTGATTCCGCGGGGAGCGGGATTTGAAATTTAGTGTCATCCGGCGCAATAGGATGTCGATGATCAAAAAGCTTTTGCACACGCGCTACCGCGTCACCGATCTCGAGAAGACGGTTTCTTTTTATCGCGACGTTCTCGGTCTGGAAGAAGTGCGGCGCCATACTTCCGGGCGCGGTTCGCAGCTGGTTTTCCTGAAAGCCCCCGGGAGCGAAGAGGAGATCGAGCTCTGCAAATTCGACGAGAGCGGTCCCGTGCAGGTCGGCCCGGACCTTACGCATCTCGCTTTCGAAGTGGACGACCTCGAGGCCTTCGCGAAGGAGACGGCGGCGAAAGGTTATCCGCTCTCGGATGGCCCGCACCCGAACGGAAACGGCGGCGCGATCGCCTTTATCGACGCGCCGGAAGGCTACGAAGTGGAGCTGATCCAGCGCGGAAAGTGATTGTTAGGCGCAATCATTGCTTTGTGAGGCAGTAGTCATTCTCCCGTCATGATCCGCAGACTTTTTTCCCGCAGCGTCCTGCCCGCCACCATCCTCATGGTGCTGCTCAGCGTCGCGGCGGCGAAGCCGAAGAAAAAGCATCACACGGTTCGGCGCGCGACTCCCGCCGACGACACCGAGGAGACAACGCATCCCGCCGTCTCGACCCCGGCGGCTTTCCCGACCCCGAGCGCTGGTGCGCGAGAAGAAAACGGCGCGCCCAAGACGCGCGCCGCAGCCGTCCTCGTGACGGATGTGCGTTCCGGCGAGACCCTTTACGAAAAGAACGCCGACGCTCCGCGCGCGGCTGCGAGCACGCAGAAATTGCTCACCGCGCTGCTCATTGCCGAGTCGGGTTATCTCGACCGTGACGTGACCGTTCAAGCGATCGACACCCAGGCCGAGCCGGTGCGGTTGAACATCAAACCGGGCGAAGTTTACACCCGCATCGATCTGCTGCGTGCGCTCCTCGTGAAAAGCCCGAATGACGTTGCGCGTTGCCTGGCGCGCGATAACGCTGGGAGCATCGAGGCGTTTGCGGATCGGATGAACGCCAAGGCACGCGCGCTCGGTGCGGTGCACTCGCATTTTGTGAACCCAAACGGGCTCCCGATTCCCGATCAATACACGACCGCGCGCGATCTCGCATTGATCGCGCGCGCCGCTTACGCGAACCCGACGATTCGCTCGATCGTCTGTCTGCCGCGGCTCGTGTTTCGTTATTCCAGCGGTCGCACGCGCGAGCTCACGAACACGAACAAGGTCCTGAAGACGCTCGCTTATTGTAACGGGATGAAGACCGGCTACACCGAGGCGGCGGGCCACTGCCTGGTCGCAAGCGGCACGGTCCCGGGTCGCGAGGTGATCGTGGTCGTCCTCGGCGATAGCAAAGCCGGCGTCTGGCGGGATGCTTCCGCGCTGTTGTCGTGGGGTTTGATTTCGCTGTAACGGCGCAACCGATGAACCCGTCATCCCGAGCGAAGCGCAGCGCAGTCGAGGGATCCCGTCGCGCTGCCGTGAAGCTCCGCGGCGGATCTCCTGCGAACGTTGCTTCGCGGCGACTCCACGGGATCCCTCGGCTCCGCTTCGCTCCGCTCGGGATGACGGCACGGCCCGGCTATTGTCGCGGCGGGTTAGCTCTTTCGACTTGAACGATCTCTTTCAGGAACAACTGCACGCGCTCCGCGCGCAATCGCTCCATCGCAAGCTTCGCGAAATCGGGAGCGCCCAAGGCTCCGAGATCGAAATCGTCGGCCGGCATCTGGTTAACTTTTCGTCCAATGATTATCTCGGGCTCGCGAACGATCCGCTGCTGAAAGAAGCGGCGACGCGGGGAATCGAAAAATTCGGTGTCGGCTCCGGCGCTTCGCGCCTGGTCAGCGGCACGCAGTCGCCGCACGTCGCGCTCGAAGCGGCGCTCGCGAAATGGAAACGCGCGCCGGCCGCGCTCACTTTCAGCAGCGGCTACGCGGCCGCGGTCGGGACCTTGCAGGCGCTCGCGACGAAGGAAGACGTGATCATTCTCGATAAGCTGAGCCACGCCTCGCTCATCGACGGCGCGCGCTTGAGCGGCGCGACGCTCCGGGTTTTTCCGCACAACCATCTCGGCAAACTCGAGAGCCATCTCGAATGGGCGCAACGCGAGTTGCCGGGTGCGCGCCGTATCGTCGTTACGGAATCGGTCTTCAGCATGGACGGCGACCAGACGCCGTTGCGGGAATTGATCGAGCTGAAGAAACGCTTCGACGCCGTGCTCCTGCTCGACGAAGCGCACGCGATCGGCGTCGTCGGCCCGAATGGGCGCGGCCTCGCGGCCGAGCTCGGCCTCGAGCGCGAGGTCGATGTGCAGCTCGGGACGCTGAGCAAGGCGCTCGGCGTGAGCGGCGGTTATGTCTGCGGCTCGCGCGGCCTCGTCGACTGGCTGATTAACCGCGCGCGCTCGTTTGTTTTTTCTACAGCGCCACCCCCCGCAATGGCGGCGGCGGCGACAGCGGCGATCGAGTTTCTCGCGAGCCGGGAAGGGGAAGCGCGCCGGCTATTGCTCTGGCAGCGGATCGTCCGGTTGCGCCAGGAATTACCCGAGCACACGCCTCCGGTCGGCCCGGCGCTGAGCGCGATCATTCCCTGGATCGTGGGCGATGCGCAACGCGCGCTCGATCTCGCCCGCGCCCTCCAGGAGGAAGGACTTCTGGTGCCGGCGATTCGTTACCCGACTGTCGCGAAAGGCGCGGCGCGCCTGCGGATCACGTTAAGCGCGGCGCACACCGAGGCGCAGGTCGTGCAACTCGGTGCCGCGCTGCGGCGTCTGAGCGCGAACGACTACGGGCCCGTCGCGGCCGAGCGGCGCAGGAGCGGCGTCGGGACGTAGGCGGGATTGGCCGCCACGTTGGCCGGGCCTTCCGACGGGATGTCCGCTTCGGAGGGACCTTCGGCTGGCGGTGCCGCCTCTTCGCCGATGGCGTTATTCGCATAGCGCGTGCTCTTCGCGTCCTGGTTGCGCGAGGCGGTTTGAGTGCTGCTGCAGGCCGGCAGAAGCAGAGCGGCCGCGAGCAGACTGAGGGCGATTTTAATTTTCATTTTGTTTCTCCATGTATGGGCGAAATCCACATCCGCCCCCGTGCTTTATAATTACTATATTTCGCGAAAGTGCCGCAAGCACTGTTTTGATAGGAGTGACCGTCATCCCGAGCGGAGCCTCGACTACGCCTCCGGCTCCGCTCGGAATGACGCAATTGTCTAGCCTCAGGCGAAGCGGCTGAGGATGGCCGCGAGCTTTTCCCGGGTCGCCGCCGGCCAAAGTTTTTGATCCGTCACGAGCGCGGTATCGAGCGCCCGATGTTCCGGCCAATTCGGCTCGGCCGGAATCCGCGGGATGAGGTCAGCCAAAACTTTTTTCGCGGTTTCGGCATTCGCGAGCAGATGCTCGATCACGGTGTGAGCCGAGACCGGTTCTTCCTCCACTTTCCAGCAATCGTAATCGGTGATCATCGCCATGGTCGCGAGGGCGATCTCGGCTTCGCGCGCGAGCTTCGCCTCAGGCAGATTCGTCATGCCGATCACGTCGAAACCGTGGCGGCGATTCAGCTCCGATTCCGCGCGCGTCGAAAAGGCTGGGCCGTCCATGTTCACGTAGGTGCCGCCGTTGTGAAATTTTACGCCTAACGAACTCGCGGAATCGGCGAGGAGCTGGCGCAGACCGCTCGAGATTGGATCGGAAAACCCAATGTGCGCGGCGATGCCGTTGCCGAAGAAGGTATGATCGGCGCGCTGGCTCGTGCGGTCGTAAAACTGCGCGGGCAGGACGATGTCGCGCGGCGCGTATTTTTCCTGGAGGCTGCCGACGGCGGTGACGCAAATGATCCAGCGCACGCCTAACGACCGGAGCGCGTAGATGTTCGCGCGGTGATTCAGTTCATGCGGGAGGATGCGGTGACCCCGGCCATGGCGGGGCAGGAAAAACACGCGCCGTCCGGCGACTTCGCCGCCGATGATGGCGTCGGACGGCGCGCCGAAAGGCGTCTCGACCTGGTGCGCCTGCGGGTCGGTGAAACCTTCGATTTGGTAGAGGCCGCTGCCGCCGATGATGCCGATCGCTGGGGTCTGGTCGTTCATGTGTTTTTCGAGAGGGCGCCAGCTTTCCTTTCCCGCGTCGCGGGCGCAAGCGGGAGAATGGCGACTGCTTCCACGATCACCCTTTCGAGCGCGATCTGGCGGCGGCGCGCCTGCCGCGCCCGCGCGATATTTTCCCGCTCGGGCACGATCTGTCCGGCATAAGCAGGCGGCGGAGTCTTCGCGCCGGACTTTTCCAGCGCGTGCACCGCCGCGCCCCGGAGCGAAGCCTCCTGATCGGCGCAAACCGTGAGCTCGCGGCCTAACGAATTCGCCAGAATCTGGAGCGACGCCGGCGATTGCAAAATCCCGCCGGAGACGACGACCTGCCGGACGCGTCCCAGCGCATGCGCGAGTTGATCGAAAATCTCCGCGAGCCGATGGCAGATCGCCGCGGTGGTTGCGTGTAGAATCTCGGCGGCGCTCGTGGTTTGGGTCAGACCGAAGATGGCGCCTTCGAGATTTTCCGGCCAGGTCGGGGCGCGTTCGTTCACCCAGAACGGGAGCACGGTCAGACGTCCCGCCCGTGCTTCGGCGGTACGCAGAAGTTTCTCGATCGTGCGATCGTCCTGCGCGAGGCGCAACTCCCGCAGGCACCAGGCGCGCAGGTTGCCGGCGTTGCTGATCGCGCCGCCGAGCAGCCCGCGCTTTTCGTCGACGACGAACCGAAAAAGCCCGAATGGCAGCGGAGTTTTCGCCGCAGGAATCGCGCGCACGGCGGCGCTCGTGCCGACATTGATCGCCACGACGCCGGGCCGGTCGGCGCCGCTGCCGAGATTGCTGGCCGCGCCGTCACCGATCGCGGTGAAATAATTCGCGACTTGATCACGCAAAGGATTGAGCTGCGCCGGCCGAATGCCGCAACGCTCCACCAGTTCGCCATCCCAATCGTGTCGCGCGTAATCGTAAAGTCCGGTGCCGCTCGCCATTGAATGGCTGCACGCCCGGACACCGAAGACTTCCTCGAAGATCCATTCCGCCGGCGAAACCCAGCGCGTGACCCGCAGGAAAAGCCGCCGATCGGTGCGGCGTAGCCAGAGCAATTTCGCCGGCCAAAAAGAAGCGCGAAGCATGCAGCCGGTGCGCTGTTGAATTAGCTCTTCATCGAACTCTGCGCGGAGCCGCGCGGCATCCGGCGCGCCGCGCGAATCGGCCCAGGTGTAGATCGGGGTGAGAGGGTTCCCACCCTCGTCGAGCCCGAGCAGGCTGTGCCAAAACCCGGACCCGGCCACGGTCTCGAGCGGGCTGTTCGTTAGGCGAAGACACTTGCGCGTCGCGCGCAGGACGAACGCGGGATCGAGCTCGGCACCGTGATCGGCGGAATGGCGCACGCGATATTCTGCGCTCGCGCGACTGCCCGGAATCACCTGCGCGTTTTCATCGAAGAGCGCGCTCCGCACCGAGGAAGTGCCGAGGTCGAGGGCGAGGACAGCGGGCTCGGGTCGGCGGCGTTTCATCGCGGGCATTAAATCGTTTTCGGCGCGGAGGTTTAAGTCTTAAGTAGCGGTTCGCCGATGTATAAGAAAATCCTCGTCGCGCTCGACCAATGCCCCACCGATCAGGCGATGCTCCCGCACAAGGCGCGACGGTGCCGGTGTTGCTGGTGAACGCACAACGCTCCGTATGAAGACGCTCTTTTTGACGAACGAATATCCGCCAAACATCTACGGCGGTGCCGGCGTCCACGTCGATTATCTCTCGCGCGAGCTCGCGAAATTGATGGCGGTGGAGGTGCGCTGTTTCGGGGAACAGGATTCGTTAGGCACGAATCCCGCGGTGCGCGGTTTCGGGATCGACCAAGGCGATTACACCTGCCCGAAGCCGCTCCGCAACGTCTTCGGCGCGCTCCAGCGTTGTCTCGATTTTAACACCGCGGAGATCACGGCCGACCTCGTGCATTGTCATACTTGGTACAGCCATTTCGGCGGGATTCTCGCGAAGCGGAACTATGGCAAGCCGCTCGTGATCACGGTGCATTCTCTGGAGCCGTTGCGGCCGTGGAAACGCGAGCAACTTGGCGGCGGTTACGATTTCACGGTCTGGCTGGAGCAGACCGCGCTGGAAATGGCGGACGCGGTCGTAGCCGTCTCGAAGGAAACGCGAGCGGACATCGAACGGCTCTTTGAGATCAGGCCGGAGCGGCTGCACGTGATCTACAACGGCATCGACCTCGAGGAATATCGGCCGCCGGCGGAGAACTGCGACGTCCTCGTTAGGCACGGGATTGATCCGGCGCTGCCGTTCCTGCTT
Source organism: Chthoniobacterales bacterium (assembly GCA_038234295.1). Lineage (GTDB taxonomy): Bacteria > Verrucomicrobiota > Verrucomicrobiia > Chthoniobacterales > UBA10450 > Palsa-1392. The sequence goes on along the minus strand of JBBSUP010000009.1, from coordinate 29,075 downwards.
TTTGTTGGGCGAATCACGCGGCAAAAAGGGATCGTCCACCTCGTGCGCGCGATCGAGATGATGGATCCGGGTTTCCAGATCGTGCTCTGCGCGGGTGCGCCGGATACGCCGGAGATCGCGGCGGAAATGAAAGCGGCCGTGCGGGCGGCGCAGGCGAAAAGGGAAGGGATCATCTGGATCGAGGAGATGCTGCCGAAGCCGCAGGTGATCGAGCTCTACGCGGGGGCGGCGGTGTTCTGTTGTCCTTCGATTTACGAGCCGTTTGGGATCATCAATCTGGAGGCGATGGCGTGCGAAACCGCGGTCGTGGCGAGCGCGGTCGGTGGGATAAAAGAAGTGGTCGTGGAAGGTGAGACCGGGTTTCTCGTGCCGGTGGAGCAGATGACGGAAAGCCCGTTCGAGCCGATCGATCCGGCGAAGTTTTCGCGCGATCTCGCGGGGCGAATCAATGAGCTGATGGCGAACCCCGAGTTGCAGGAGAAGTTCGGGAAAGCCGGACGGAAGCGCGCGGAAGAGAAGTTCAGCTGGAGCGCGATCGCGCTGGAGACGAAGCGGCTTTACGAGTCGCTGCTGTAGTCGATCACGCGGTGCTTCGGCCTGCTTGTCATCCCGAGCGAAGCGCAGCGGAGTCGAGGGATCCCGTGGGGCTGCCTGAAAGCGCCCGCGCGAAATCTTCTCCGAAGCTCCACGGGATCCCTCGACTGCGCCTTCGGCTCCGCTCGGGATGACGGTGGTGTTCGTTAGGCAATGAGGTGCGCGGACTGTCGCTTGGCGACTCAGAGTGTATGGTCAAGCAATGTTCGTCGATCGGATCAAGGTGGTCGCCAAGGCCGGCGATGGCGGCCGCGGCTGTGTCAGTTTTCGGCGCGAGAAATTTGTCCCGCGCGGCGGCCCGGATGGTGGCGACGGCGGCAAGGGCGGCGACATTATCCTCCTCGCGGACGAGCATACCGATAATCTCGCGAGTCTTTTCTACGAGCCATTGATTAAGGCGAAACGCGGCACCCACGGCATGGGCAAACAGATGCACGGCCGCGGCGCGCCGGCGAAAATCGTGAAGGTGCCGCCGGGCACGGTGGTCTGGGAATTGCGGCAGCAGGAAGGCGAAATGCCGAATGAAGAAGGGGGCACCGCCCCGCCGGCGAAGCTGACGCTCGACGCCGAACCGCTCGCCGATCTCGCCCGGCCTAACGATGAGTATGTGCTCTGCCAGGGCGGCAAAGGCGGGAAGGGGAACGTCCATTTCAAGAGCTCGCGGAACCGCGCTCCGCGCGAGTACACCGAAGGCGGGGAAGGCGAGGAGGGCACGTTCCTGCTCGAGCTCCGCACGATCGCGGACGCCGGTCTCGTCGGTTATCCGAACGCGGGGAAATCGACCCTGCTGCGGCGCATCTCGGCGGCGCATCCGAAGGTCGCCGCTTATCCGTTCACCACGCTTCATCCGATGATCGGCGTGGTCGATTTTCCCGATTTCCGTCGCGCGACCGTCGCGGACATTCCGGGTTTGATCGAAGGCGCGCATGAAAATCTCGGGCTGGGCCACGCTTTCCTCCGGCACATCACGCGCTGCCGCGTGCTCCTTTTCGTCCTCGACATGGCCGGAAGTGAAGGGCGGAACCCGATCGAGGATTTGCAGCATCTGCGGCGCGAGATCGACCTTTACGACCCGCGGCTCTCGCAGCGTCCCTGGCGCGTGGTCGCCAATAAAATGGATCTGCCCGAGGCGGCGGAACACCTCGCGGCCTTTCGTCAGCGTTATCCGGACCGCGAGGTGATCGCTGTTTCGGCGAAAGAACGGGATGGGATCGACGAGCTCAAGGTCGCGCTCGAACGCTGGCTGACCGACGAATCAACCCCGCCCGCGGTCGGGACAAAGGAATCTTTTCACGCACAGGCCGTGGGGACTACCGCAGACGAATAACAGTTAGACAATGCACCTCAAGCCAGCCAAGGTTTCCGCTTTTAATCCCGCGCGTCCCCTCTCTCTATGCCGAAGCTCGTCGTCGCCAGTTACTGCACTACCTTCCTGAAATCGGAGATGCTCCACATCTACCGGCAGGTGACCGGTCTGCGCGAGGTGAAGACCTTCGTGATGACGAAGAAACTGCAGAACCGGGCGCGCTTTCCGTTCGACGACATCGAGCTAATCCCGAAGCCGCGCTCGAATCCATTCCGGCACGGCTGGCAGAAGTTCGTCGAACGCCGGCCGCCGATCGTTTATCGCGGTGAATATCAAGCACTCTCGAATCTGCTCGAGCGCCGCGGCGCGGAGCTGATGCATATCTATTTCGGTCACACCGGCGTGCACCTGCTCCCGTTCATCGAATGCTGGCGGCGGGCTTGCGTGGTCTCATTTCACGGCGCGGACGTGATGTTGAAAGCGGCGAATCCCGATTACGCCGACAAGTTGCGAAAGGTTTTCCACACTGCGCCGTTGATCCTCGCGCGGTCGCGCTCGTTGGAGCGGCGCCTCGTTGCGCTGGGTTGCCCGCCGGAGCGGATTCGGATTAATCGGACCGGTGTGCCGCTCGCGCAGTTCCCGATGATCCGCCGGGAAACTCCGCAGGATGGAGCGTGGAAATTCCTCCAGGCCTGCCGGCTCATCCCGAAAAAAGGTCTCACCACCTGCCTGCGCGCCTTTGCGATTTTCCAGAAGGAGCATCCGCGTGCCGAGCTTTTCATTGCTGGCAAGGGACCGCTCCAGCCGACCCTTGAAGCACTTATTTCCGAGCTTGGGCTCGGCGGGCATGTGCATTTTACTGGCTTTCTCTCGCAGGCGGACCTGCTCGCGCTTTATCATCGCTGCCACATTTTCCTGCACCCAAGCGAGATGCCCGCGGATGAAAACCAGGAGGGGATTCCCAACTCCATCCTCGAAGCGATGGCCACCGGCTTGCCGGTGCTCGCGACGAAACACGGCGGCATTCCCGAGGCGGTCGAGCATGGGCGCTGCGGCGCGCTCGTGGAAGAACGCGACTTCGCGGCGCTGGCCGAGGAGATGTTTAAGATGACGCGTTCGCCGCATTCTTTCGGCGAAATGGGCGTGCTCGCGAGCGAGTCGGTCGCGATTAATTTCGAGCAGTGTGCGCAGATCGCCGCGCTCGAGTCGCATTATCACGAAGCGGTGGAGCTTGCGCAGATCGCGGAAGCCCATGAGTCGGCGATCGCGCCGGTGGTGGCACCGCGTTTCGTGGAGCGTGTACCGGTAAAATAGCTACCGCCCGGGGTCATCCCGAGCGAAGCGCAGCGGAGTCGAGGGATCCCGTGGACTGCCGGGAAGGTTCATTTTCTGAGCTTCTCAGAAACCCGGCGGGATCCCTCGGCTGCGCTGCGCTTCGCTCGGGATGACAGTGCGAATCCTTCGCTTGTGCTGCGCTCGGGATGATGTGGGTTCTGCGCGCCGGAAAAATTCCGGAAAGTCGCTTGTCAGCTTCGCGAACATGCTCTTCTGTAGGGCCGACGAAAGCAGCCCTTGCGGGGCGCGTCTTTTCTCTCTGAGAAGAGCGCATCCGGCCGGTTCGCCGGGAGCGCTGTTTTTCGACACCCACGCATGGTTCATCGCTATTTTCGTCTATTGCCGTTGCTCTTAAGCCTGAGCGGATTGCTGGTGTGCGGCGGATTCGTGAACGTCGTGCGCGCGCAGGAAACGCCCGCCGCCGCCACTACTGCGGAAGCTGCTCCCGCGGAGGAGAAGGAAACGGCGATCCCGCTGAAAGCCGCGCCGCTTTTCACGGTCGCCGGCTTCACGGTGACCAATTCGATGCTCGTCACCTGGGTGGTGGCCGCGGCACTTATCATCTTTGCGCAAATCGCGACCCGTAAGATCAAACAAGTCCCGACCGGGGCGCAGAATTTCTGGGAGTGGCTCGTCGAAGGTCTCTACAACTTCCTCGAGAGCGTGATCGGCTCGCATCTGGTGAAGAAGACGTTCTGGTTCTTCGCCACGATTTTCATCTTCATCCTTTTCCTGAACTGGTTCGGGTTGATTCCCGGCGTGGGCACGATCGGCTGGGGCCATCACGATCCGGTGACGAACGCGTTCCACGTCGATCGTCCGCTGCTCCGCGGCGCGAACGCGGACCTCAACCTTACTTTCGCGATGGCGGTGACCTTCTTCGCGCTCTGGATTTTCTGGGCCTTCCAAGAGAACGGCGTCGGCGGTTTTCTGATTCACCTTTTCGGGCCGAAAGGCGATTCCAAGGGCATCCTGAAGGTACTGATGATCATCGTCTTTTTTATGGTCGGCTGGCTCGAGATTGTTTCGATTTTGTTCCGCCCGATCTCGCTCAGCTTCCGGCTCTACGGCAACGTCTACGCCGGTGAAAACATGCTGGAGGCGATGTCGCACATCGTGCCGGCGCTCTCCTGGCTGATCCCGATTCCGTTTTACTTCATGGAGCTCCTGGTGGGAATCGTGCAGGCGCTCGTTTTCATGCTTTTGACTGCGGTCTTCACTCTCCTCATCGCTCATCACGAACCGGCGGAAGACGCGCACCATTAATAAATTTCGGTCGTCGCCGCGGACCCCGCGGAGAGACGGCCGATTCCAACCAACCCAAAAAAAGAAAAATATGAACTATCCATTACTGGCAGAAATGACCGGCAGCATTCACGTGGGCCTCGCGGCTCTCGGCGCGGCCATCGGCGTGGGCTTGATCGGCATGGGCGCGGCTTCCGCGGTCGGCCGCAATCCGGGCGCGGCGACCCCGATTCTCGTGCAGGCGATTCTCGCGATCGCGTTCGCGGAAGCGATCGTGTTCTACGCTCTATTCCTCGTTAAGTAGCTCGTTAGGCTGCGGGCTTTCTGCTCGCGGCCGCCAGCCATTTCCGGATGAACATTCCCATCTTCGTCGCTGCCAACATGGTCACCGAAACGGCTGACCAGTTTGGTTTCGACGTCAAAATCTTCCTCTCGCAGGTCATCAGCTTCGTCATCGTGGCGTTGCTCCTGAAGCAGTTTGCCTACAAGCCGATCCTTGCCGTGCTCGAAGAGCGCCGGCAGCGGATCGCGGACGGCTTGCTCAACGCCGAGAAAATCAAGGAACAACTCGCGGAAGGCGAGCAGCGGCAGAAGGAAATTCTCGCCACCGCCAATGCTACTGCCCAGAAAATGATCGACGAAGCGCGCTCCAGCGCCGGTGTGATCGCTGAGCGCAAACAGCAGGAAGCGATCGTTGCGGCGGAGCAGATTCTCGCGAAAGCGCGGGAAGCGAGCGCGCTCGAACATGAGCGGACGATGAGCGATTTGAAGCGCGAACTCGGACGCCTCGTGGTCGATACGACCGCGAAAGTGACCGGTAAGGTGCTCAATTCCGACGATCAAAAACGGCTTCAGGAAGAAGCGAGCCGGCAAATCTCAGCCTAGCGCCTTAACGACCCGCGATGAAGATCAGCAAAGAGATCCGCCGCCTCTCTGCGAAGCTCGTGCAGGGGAGCTTTGTCGACGGCGCGCTCGATCGCGATCGGGTCAAAACGCTGGTCGCGTCGATCGTCAAAAACAAACCGCGCAATTACCTTCAGCTCCTCGAGAATTATCAGCGGCTCCTCCGGCTCGAGGCAGACAAACACAGTGCCCTGATCGAGTCCGCGACCGCGCTCGACGAAGCCGCGGGCCAGCAAATTGTGGCCGATCTGCAGAAGCGTTACGGCCGTGGCCTTAACACGGAATTCTCCGTTAATCCCGCGCTCCTCGGGGGCGTGCGCATTCGCGTCGGCAGCGATGTCTGGGACAGCAGTGTGCGCAACCGCCTCGAGCGTTTGCAGCAGAAATTTTAACCTAACGAAATCATCATGAGCAGCATTCTGGAAGAACTTGAAACAGAGATCGCGGGGCTAAAAACCTCCACGACCAAGAGCAACGTCGGCGTCGTCCGTGAAGCCGGTGACGGCGTCGCGCGGGTCGAGGGTTTGAGCGAGGTGATGTTAAACGAGATGATCGAGTTCCCGGGCGGGGAAGTCGGCCTCGCCCTCAACCTCGAAGAAACCGAAGTCGGCGTCATCCTCCTCGGCGACGCGACCAAAGTCTCGGAAGGCGACGAGGTCAAAACGACGGGCAAGTTGCTCCAGGTGCCCGTCGGCAAAGCATTGTTAGGCCGGGTCGTGAACACACTCGGTCAGCCGGTGGATAACAAAGGTCCGATCAAGACGGACACTTATTATCCGGTGGAAAAAATCGCGCCCGGCATCATCAAGCGCCGCAGCGTCAACCAGCCGGTGCAGACCGGGATCATGGCGATCGACGCGATGGTGCCGATCGGCCGCGGCCAGCGTGAGCTCATCATCGGCGACCGCGCGACCGGTAAGTCGACCATCGCGGTCGACACGATCATCGCGCAGGCGCGCCTGAACAAAGCGGGCGAAGAAGGCAAACTGAAGGATCATCGCCCGCTTTATTGTATCTACGTCGCGATTGGGCAGAAGAATTCCAACGTCGCGCGCTTGCTCGCGGTGCTCGAGAAGCAGGGTGCGTTGCCTTACACCACGATCGTTTCCGCGCCCGCTTCCGAAAGCGCGACGAACCAGTATCTCGCGCCGTTTGCCGGTGCCGCGATGGGCGAGTGGTTCATGGATAACGGCATGGACGCGCTCATCATTTACGATGATCTCTCGAAGCACGCGGTTGCGTATCGCCAGGTCTCGCTGGTTTTGAAACGCCCTTCCGGACGCGAAGCCTATCCGGGGGATGTCTTTTATCTCCACTCGCGTTTGCTCGAAAGAAGCGCCCGCGTGACCGAGGAAGCTGGGGGCGGGTCGTTGACTGCGCTGCCGATCATCGAGACGCAGGCGGGCGACGTTTCGGCTTATATTCCGACCAACGTGATCTCGATCACGGACGGGCAGATTTATCTCGAGACCGATCTTTTTTTCCAGGGCATTCGCCCGGCGATCTCGGTCGGTCTCTCGGTCAGCCGCGTCGGTTCCGCGGCGCAGATTAAGGCGATCAAACAGGTGGCCGGCAAGATCAAGCTCGATCTCGCGCAGTTCCGTGAGCTCGCGGCGTTTGCGCAGTTTGGCTCCGACCTCGACGCCGGCACGAAAGCGCGGCTCGACCGCGGTCAGCGGATTGTCGAGCTCTTCAAGCAGATCCAATACAACCCGATTCCGGTCGAGGAACAGGTCGCGATTCTCTGGGCGATGCAGAATGGGTACCTCGATCCGATTCCGGTCGATCGGGTGAAGGAATTCCAGACCAAGCTGCAGGAATATCTCCAGACTCGGAAGGAAAGTGTCCTCGCTTCGATTCGGACCAAGAAGGCGATCGACAAGGATCTCGAAGCCGAGCTCGCGAGCGCGCTCAACGATTTTAAGGCGACCTGGCAATAAGCCCGGCCTAACGAGATGGCGAATACCCAGGACATCCGGCGCCGGATCAAGTCGATCCGCAACACCGCGCAGATCACGAAGGCGATGCAGATGGTCGCCGCGTCGAAGATGCGCAAGGCGCAGCAGCACGCGCTCGCCGGACGACCGTATTCGCAGATTTTGAATCGCGTGCTCGTCTCGCTTGAGAGCCGGACCGATCCGCTGCTCCATCCGCTCTTGCAGGTGCGCCCGGTGAAGAAGGAACTGGTGCTCATCATCAGCACGGACAAAGGCCTCGCCGGCGCGCTGAACACGAACGTGATGCGCGAGGCGGCTAATTTCGCTGCGGAGCAGACCGTGTTCGTCACGACGGGGCGCAAAGCCCGGCAGTATGTCGCACGCGCGAAACGGGAACTGCTCGCCGATTTTGAGCTGAAAGACGCGCCGACCATTCTGGAGACGAACGCGATTTCCAAGTTTTGCGTCGAAAAATTCCTGAGCGGCGAAGTCGACAAAGTCACTGTGCTCTACACGCATTTCGTGAATACGATCAGCCAGCAACCAGTCGCGCAGACGTTGCTGCCGATCAGCCCGCTCGCGTTTGCAGCCGCTGCGGAAAAGGTGGGAGCTGGCGACGGCAGCAAAGACCCGATGCTTGAATACATCTTTGAACCGAGCGCCCATTCGGTCCTCGATTTCATGCTGCCGTATTACGTGCAGTATCAGGTTTTCCAGATGATCCTCGACGCCCGCGCGTCCGAGCACAGCGCCCGGATGGTGGCGATGAAAAACGCGACCGATAACGCGAACCAGTTCATCAAGGATCTGACGCTCGAATACAACAAGATGCGCCAGGCGAGCATCACGACCGAGTTGCTCGAGATCGCGACCGCGCAGATGGCGTTGGGCGGCTAGGCGAGTTCCTTCATCTTCCGCAAGCCCTGGCGCATCCCGCAGCTTTCTGTTTTTGGCAAAAGCAAAAACGGCCGCCCCTTTCGGGACGGCCGTCAAACCAAACGAAAAGTTCGCCTTAGCGAGGACCCCCGCGGGACTGGGCCACGCGCCGGCGCCGCAGGAGTTGCGTGAGCGAAACCGCCACGACTAGGCCGATGACCGGAAAGAGCGCGCTCATCTCCGGAATCGGCGCCAAGGTCGCTTGGAAGGCGACCGGCAGAACGTCGCCGCTCAAAGCGCCGATCGAGATAAACTTGTAACTGGTGAAATCAGCAATGCTGATGAACTGCATGTCCGACGAACTGTCGTAGACGCCGCCGATCTGCTGGCCCGGATCGCCCAGCGTGGAGGAACCCCAGATCACGAAGGTATCGTTCGAACCGGCTTGAACGCTCCCGATCTCGAAGGCGCCGTCGGTGAAACCCTGGGCGAGGATGGCGCTGGCATCAAGCTGGATGAACTGCAGCGGATAAGATCCGTTGCCCTGCAGTTCGTGATCGGCTGGGCCAACAATGCCGAGACCGGTTTCGTCCGGGCCCTGGTTCTTGAAATAAAGGCCGAGCGGCGTGATCGGATTCCCGACGGTGAAACCATTGGCCGTAATGCTGTAGCCCGAAGAGGTAAAAGTAGTACTGGTGGAACCGACGGCCCCTTCCGTGCCGTTCGGGTTAAGATTCCAGGTTACGACCGTCGCCTGAGCGGACGAAGCGGCGAAAATGCAGAGAAAGGAGAGCGCGGCGAGGGTCCTGCGGGCACGCCGGAAGTTATTATCTTTCATAAGGGTCGGGGCGATTTGTCTGGTCGTTTTAAGAGGTTCCGCGACGAAGAACAAGTTTTATTTTGTTCCCCGGTTCGAAGACGTTTTTGTCATAAGTGAGTCGCAAGGTCAATAATTATTCTCATGCCAACTACTCACTTCAGAGTTCCTAATAGGAACTAGAATGGACTTTCCCCGGGGAAATTTCGCAGATCCCGATCTCGATCACTTCTCTCACTCGTCCGAAGAGAGCTGCGGCACGGATTTTGTTTCGCTCTGGCCACCCAGCGGCCAACGGTGATTCGTGCCCCTCCCTTGCCCTACGGCGTTCGAGAGGCAAAGGCGGTTTCGGCTGTTTTCAGACCCGTCTCGATCTGCAGGGCTGAAACCCCGGCAAAAGCAAGCGGTCGCCCGAAACCACCCGGGCGACCGCGTCCTAACCCCAACCTTGGAAAAACCTAGTCTTCGATGTGCAGGAGCTGCGACTGCCTCCGCCGGCGGAGCAGCTGAGTGCAGCCTACCGCAGCGATCAGCCCGATGAGCGGGTAGAGCGCACTCATCTCCGGAATCGGCGCTAAGTTCGCTTGGAAGGCGACGGGAAGAACGTCACCCGAGAGCGCACCGATCGAGATAAAGTTATAGCTGGTGAAATCAGCAATGCTGATGAAGACCATGGCCGACGAGCTGTTGTAAACGCCACCAATCTGATGTCCGGGATCGCCAAGGGTGGAGGAGCCCCAAACGACAAAGGTGTCGTTGGAGTCGGCCTGCACGCTCCCGATCTCGAGTTTCCCATCAGTAAAGCCCTGGGCGATGATCGAGCTCACGCCGAACTGGATAAATTGCGTCGGGTACATGCCGTTGCCTTGCAGTTCGCGGTCAGCCGGGCCGACGATGCCGAGACCGGTTTCGTCCGGGCCTTGGTTTTTGAAATAAAGGCCGAGCGGCGTGTTCGGGTTACCGACGGTGAAACCGTTGGCCGTAATGCTGTAGCCCGAAGTGGTACTTGTGGAACCGACGGCTCCATCCTTGCCGGTCGGGTTAAGATTCCAAGTTACGACCGTAGCCTGGGCGGAGGACGCGAGGGCGAAGGCGGCGAGGGCGGCGAAAGTGCCGCGGATGGCGCTAGATTTGCAGGGCGCGTGAGGTGCAGGCAAGGAGGGCATTTTTCATAGGATTAGAGGAAGCAATTTGCATTTGGTCGGGTGAGTTTCCGGTTTATGAAAATAATAATTCTTATATTTGCTTCTCATTGTCTATAATTATTGTCATGCCAACTATAATTTTCATATCGACATTTGCCGGCGCTTGCCGCGTTCTTCCCTCGGAGCGCTCGAGGGCGATGCCAATTATATCATCACCGCGTTCATCACGGTGCGCCGGGCCTCCGCGGTCAACGGCAGCGAACTGCGCTACTACCCGACGAACGACTTTTCCACTTACAAGGTCATTACCCGGAACCTTATTTCCCCCACGCCTTTCACCATCCCTCTCCTCGCCGGCGGTGGTTTGCAGAATCGCTTCCTCGCCGCGGTCAACCTTTCCACGGTCGAGCCGCAGTTCACAATCGCGGTTACCGCGGTCAGCATGTTCATCAGTTCCCTCATTCCGTTCCGCTGTCGCCTCACCAACACCCAATGATCACCTCCCCTCGCCATCGTCCGGCTCAAGCCGGGAACACCCTCATCGTCACGGTCATCACCCTCGCGATCGTGGGTCTGTCGGTTGAACTCGCGCTCCGCTATACCAATTCCATCAATCGCAATGTCCAGCGCAGCATCCTCCTGCGGCAGGCGACGAATATCGCCGACTCCAGCACGGAGATGGCCTTCTCAGCCTGGCGCGCGATCTGCCGACAGAACCAGAACAAGATCTACAAGCGCAGCGATTTTGATAACGAGATTCCAACTCCGACGCCGGGTAACTTTCCCGGCGTCAAGACCTACAATCTCGCGAACTACGCGATCTTCCCGCTGGACTCGACCTGGCAAGCTCTGACCGCGGGTGGTTCCATCCCCACGCCCATCGCCGGTCCCAATCATGGCGACCTGAGTTATTACTATCTCGCTTCACCGCCGACGTAGTCATTCCGACCCTGACCACGGCCGCGAACAAGACGACGGACCCAAATGATCCCAGTATGATCGTCGCGAAAGTCCGTCGGGTGTTCCAAAAGGAGACGCTCTCGCTCTGGCGCCACGCAATCTTCTATAACGACGACATGGAAATCCACCCCGGGGCGACGATGAAAGTCAACGGCGACGTGCATACCATGCTAACCTTTACACCGGCCATAGCCTCCTCGCCCTCGCAGGCAAGACGACTTATGTCGATGACTGGAAGATCGGTTTCTCAAAAGATGAGAACGCGCACGGTGGGGAGACACCCACCACGCCTAGCTGGTCCACCGGTTTGCCCCCGGCCGCTGATCAGAATATGCAACCTTATGGCGTCGCTCTCGATGACTACCATGCCCTGATCGACTATACCCCCACGGCGGATGCGCTGGATCCTTACCGCTTCCAAGACCAGGCGGGCGTGGTTGTGACCATCGATGCCAGTAACAACGTCAAGATCTACAACTCGTCGGGCAAAGACATCACGAATAAGAGTGGCAATAACAATGACGGTAAGATGGCGGCAGCCTTCAATAATGCCATTACCACTGGGGAAACGATCACCGATAACCGCGAAGGTGCTACCACCGGTATTGGATCGATCCGGGTGACCGATCTGGACATCAGCGTCCTGCAGCAGGCGATGGATAATGGGAACGGAAATGGGAACGGTTTCAATATCTCCAACACCATCGGCAGCGGCTCGAGTGCACAGACCGTGAACAACTTGATCTACATCGTCGACACCAGTGCCGGCGCGACCGGCACCTCCAATAAACGCGCGATCCGGCTCGTCAACGGCTCGAAGCTCCCCGACGGCGGCCTGACGATTGTAAGTGGCAACCCGGTCTACGTGCAGGGTGATTTCAACACGGGAAGTTCGCTGCCTCTCCTCCCGGGGACCCCTCCGCTGGTGCAACCTCCTTCGAACAATGCGATTCTGCCTGATCCTACGAAGCCCACGGTGAGCGGCTACACCCGGCAGCCTGCCGCAATCGTAGGGACGCCATCACGGTTCTCTCTAACTCTTGGAAGGATTCCCTGGCCGGCACGATGCCAGCTGCCAGTAACACCACAGTGAATGCCGCGTTTCTTTCCGGCAACGTCCCCAGCGCCAACGGTAACTACAGCGGCGGGGAAATTTTTCCGCGCTTCCTGGAAAACTGGGGAGGTAAAACCGTGACCTACTACGGTTCCATGATTGAGCTCTATCAAAGCAAACAAGCGATCGGAAGGTGGGGCTCCCAGAATGTTTACGATGCCCCCAACCGGGCCTGGTATTTTGATACCAACTTCGTCTCTACCCCGCCTCCCGGCCTGCTCGTAAGCTATAACTATCGCCGGTCACGCTGGTATACTGACTAGCTCCGGCCGAGGCGGCGGAATCGTAAGCCTAGACAAGTTTGTCGCTTTCGGCGCGGGCGGCCGTTAAGTGCAGTCATGGCGCACCGGATCCTTCTTCTCAGCAGTTCCACGGTCAGCGGGGGTGGTTACCTCGACTATGCGGAGCCGGAACTCCGCGACTTTCTTGGTCGGGCCCGAAAGGTCTCGTTCGTGCCCTATGCGCTGCACGAACAGGAAAATTATACGGCTCGCGTTCGCGCGCGGCTGGCTCCGATGGGCTTCGAAATCGAAAGACTGCCGAGAGACCCTTCCGCGGCCGAGATATTGGCGAACGCGGAGGCGATCTTTATCGGCGGGGGCAACACTTTCCGCTTACTCAAGACGCTCTACGACCTCGACTTGGTGGGCGTGATTCGAAGCCGGGTTGCGGCGGGGGTTCCCTACGTGGGCTCGAGCGCGGGCTCGAACGTCGCCGGGCCGACTATTCGCACGACCAACGATATGCCGATTGTCGAGCCACCGACCTTCGATTCCCTCAACCTGCTGCCGTTCCAGATCAATCCGCACTATCTCGATCCGGAACGGGCGTCGACCCACATGGGGGAGACGCGCGAGGAGCGCATCCAACAATTTCTCGAGGAAAACGACACGCCGGTGCTGGGTCTGCGCGAGGGCGCCTGGGCGCGGGTGGAGGATGAACGCTGCACGCTCGGCGGCGCGAGCGGAGCGCGCTGGTTTCGCCGTGGGGCAGTGCCTGAGGAAGTAGTCAGTGGGGCGACGTTCGCTTCGCCCAGCGAAGCCTGGCGGCGGTCGACCGGGGATTAGCGCGCCGCTCCGGGATATCCGCGCGGATAACATTCCCGGCAATCGCCTCGTAAATTCCGTCACGCAGACCGGCGGCGAAGGCTTTTTTCACCCGGCGATCTTCGCCGGAGTGGAAGGAAATGATCGCCACACGCGCGCTGGGCCGGAGCGCGGTGGGCAAGTGTCGCAGGAGTGTTTCAAGCGCGGAAAATTCGTCGTTCACCTCGATCCGCAACGCCTGCAAGACCCGCCGGATCGAACGGGCAGCGTCCTCACCGCTGAGCTGCGGAAGCGTCGCCGCGATCGCTGCGCCTAACGAATGCGTGCCGGGAAAATGTTTGCCCGCCAGCGCCGACGCGAGCGCCAGCGCGTGTGGTTCGTCGGCGTTTTCCTGCAGCAGCTTCACCAGTCGTTCCGGCGAAAGCGCAGCGAGCAACGCGGCCGCGGATTGCCCGCGATCGGGATTCATCCGCAGGTCGAGCGGGCCGTCTTCCTTCGCGGAAAAGCCCCGCGTCGGATCGTCGAGCTGCATCGAGGAAACGCCGAGGTCGGCGAGCACAACATCCGTGCCTTCGCGTCCGGCGCGGAGGAGTGCCTGCGGCAATCCGGCGAAGTTGCTCTTCAGCGCGGTGAAGGCCTCCGCGCCGAAGCCTAACGAACGCAAACGCGCTTCCGCCCGCGGCAGCTCACGCGGGTCGACATCGAGCCCGAGCAGATGACCGCCGGGGAGAAGATGCGGCAGGAGCGCCGCGGCGTGACCGCCATAGCCGAGCGTGCAATCGACCGCGAATTCGCCCGGCTGCGGCGCGAGCGCGGCAAGCACTTCCTCGACCATGATCGGGCGATGGGAGCCGGCCGGCGTTTTCCCGCTGGCGAGAACTTGCGCGACCGTTTGCGGATAGCGCGCCGGGTTGTGTTCCTTGTATTTTTCCTCGAAGCGTCGCGGGTTTTTCCCGCGATAACGCGGCCGCCGGCGATGTGCTGGCGCCGGCTCCGGTTCAGTCATTCGGAGCGAAGAATTCGTTCATGTCCGCAGTCCGGGCTGCATCTTTGAAGCAGCTAAATCTCCCTGCGGTGATCATCTCGCGTGCGGCTCGTTGGAAAGCGCCCCAGGCCGCGAGAGCGAGCCCCGACCCGACGGAAATCCGGCGCACGCCGAGCTCCGCGAGTTGCGTTTGCGAAAGGTGCGCGTTGAAGCCGGCGACGAGCACGTTCACCGGCAACGGGTGGACCGCTTGCACGATCGCCGCGATGTCTTGCGGCTCGGTCACGCCCGGCGCGTAGAGGCAGTCGGCGCCGGCCGCGGCGTATGCGGGCAGCCGCTCAAGCACGACGTGCAGTGCCTCCGGCGCGTCGACCAGAAACGCCTCGCAACGCCCCGTCAAAACCACCGGCACCCCGGAGTCGTCGATCGCCCCGCGAGCCGCGGCGATCCGCGCGATCGCGAGTTCCTTTTCGTAGAGCGGATCGTCTTTCCGGCCGGTGGAATCTTCAATCGAAAGCCCCGCCACCCCGGTCTCGACGCAGCGCGCGACGTTCTCGGCGACCCCGACTGGATCATCGGCGAACCCGTTCAGGAAATCGGCGTTCACCGGCAACGGCGTCGCCTGCGCGATCTCGCGAATGTGCGCGATCATTTCTTCGAGCGGGACCGCGCCATCGACCTGGCCGCGGCTGAAAGCGTAACCCGCGGAAGTGGTGGCGAGCGCACTGAAACCGAGGCGCTGGAGCGCCTGCGCCGTCCCGATGTCCCAGGGATTGGGGAGGAGAAAGCAGCCCGCCCCGTGGAGGGCGCGGAACCGGTCGATTGCCGCGGCTTGTGCGGGAGGCACCTTTTTCATCGCGGCAAATTTAAGCGCTCGTCAGCCGGCGGGGCGAGCGCTATTCCTCGGGCGCGTTTCGTTACGTTCACTAGTTGCACTTTCCTTCCGTTTATGCGCCAATCTGCGAACGCCCGCTCCTTCACGCCCAAAATGAAAATTAGAATCCTGCTCGCGGCCCTGCTCACTTCTTGCCTAACGAGTTGTGCTTCCTACCACGGCGTGCTCGCGCCCCCGGCGATCAAACAGATCCAGCCTGGGGTGACGACCGAGGCCAATCTCGTCACGCTCTTCGGCCCGCCCGATACCCGGCTGGCAGCGGCCTACGGGACGAGAACCGAGCTCACCTGGTTCCGATCGATCCCGCCGCCGCCGTCCGGCTACATTCCGTTCGTCGGGCAATTTCTCGGCGGGCTCGACCTCGACGTGCGGCAGCTCATCGTTATCCTCGGGCACGGGGGCCGGGTCACGAGCTATCAGTTTTACGATTCCAACGGTGGCGTGCAATTTGAGGAAACCCGCGTCCGCACTAGGGCCGGCAAAGACTTCCGCAATAACGCGGCTTAGCGTGCGGCCGCGCAGAGCGACGCGTCGTGAGGGCTCGGCCAGGCTTCGGCCGTTGCCGCCGGTTCGCGTTTCGCGGCGTCGCGCAACACCTGCTCGAGCTGGCCGAAAGCGATCGGCTTTTGCAGGACCGCGACCGCGCCGGAAGAGGCCGGGGCGAGCGGCTCATGTTCGCTCAAGCCGGAGAGGAATAAAATGCAGCCGGCCGGGTCTTCGCTCAGGATGTGGCGGCAGGCGGTCAGGCCATTCAGGTGGGCCATCGCGAAATCCATCAGGACCACTTCCGGCTGGTGGCGGCGATAGGCGCGGATCGCGGCGAGGCCGGAGTGGACGACGTCGACCACCTCGTGACCGGAGATCTGGACCATCTCGGCGAGGGTTCGGGCAAAGGCTCTTTCGTCGTCGACTATAAGCACGCGCACACCTTCGAATACAGAAGGATTCGTGCCGGACAGGCCGGAAATTTTCCTGCGGAAAAAAACCGCGGTAAAGGAGCTGCCGGAACCGCCGCGGCCCGGCTTCTGCTATTTGCGAACGTGCCTTATGAAGGAAAGCAAAAAAATCCTGGCCGTGGAAGATGAGACGGCTGTCGCGCAACTCCTCGCGCTCGTGCTCTGCGGGCCCTCCTGCAAAATCACCACCGCCTGCAACGGCGCCGAAGCGCTGCAAAAAATCGCCGCCGCCGCGCAGCCCTTTGATGTGGTCATCACCGATCACCAGATGCCAGAGGTGAACGGCCTCCAGCTCGTGCGCGAACTGCGCGCGCATCATTTCCCTGGAAAAATCGCGGTCCTCTCGGCCCACCTCACCGAGAAGAACATGCACGCCTACGAGGACCTCCACGTCGACCTGATGCTCTCGAAGCCGTTCGACGTCGATGAGCTGCGACACGCGATCGACGTGCTCACGCACGACGATCAGCCGCTCGCGGCCTGACGAGTGCAGCGAGTCCGAGACATCACCCCGGGCGTCATTTCCCAGAGGCTCCTCGGGATCCCTCGGCTTCGCTCGGGATGACAGGATTTCTCTCCAGATGCGCGCGTGCCTTTCCGGCGTAACTGGCCGATAGTCCGCGCTCTATGCCTTTTCGCGCACTTGGTCTCGACGACCGCATTTTCAACGCTATTCAGGACGCCGGTTACACAGAACCGACGCCCATCCAGACGGCGGCCATCCCCGAAATCCTCGCCGGTCGCGATGTCATCGGGATTGCCCAGACAGGTACGGGCAAAACCGCCGCGTTCACCCTTCCAATCCTCTCTCTCATTGCCGGCGCGAAACCGCGGCCGGGCATGCGCGCTCTCATCATCGCGCCGACCCGCGAGCTGGTTGTACAAATCGAGGAAAACGTGCGCGCTTATGCGAAGCATCTGCCGTTGCGCATGGCGACGGTTTACGGCGGAGTGAGCGAGCGGCCGCAGATCGCGGCGCTTCGTGCGGGTGTCGAGCTCGTGGTCGCGACGCCCGGGCGGCTGATCGACCTGATGGAACAGCGGCAGACGAACTTCGCCAACGTCGAATTTCTCGTGCTCGATGAAGCCGATCGGATGCTCGACATGGGTTTCCTGCCGCCGATCCGGCAGATCGTGCGCGCCCTGCCGAAACGCCGGCAGACGCTGCTCTTTTCGGCGTCGTTATCGCGCGAGATCGAGGCGCTCACGCACGAGTTTCAGCACAACCCAAAAGTGATCGAAATCGGCCGGCGCGCGAATCCCGCCGACACTGTCACCCAGCTCGTCTACGAGGTGCAAATGCACCAGAAGCCGGCCCTCCTCCAGCATCTGCTCAACGATAAAAACTTCGACACCGTGCTCGTGTTCACGCGGACAAAACACGGCGCCGATCGCGTCGCGCGGCGGCTCGAGAGCAGCGGGATCAAAGCCGGGACGATCCACTCGAACCGGTCGCAGAATCAACGACTGCGCGCACTAAAAGATTTCAAATCCGGCGCGGTGCGCGTGCTCGTCGCGACCGATGTGGCCGCGCGCGGGATCGATGTGGATGGGATTTCGCACGTGGTAAATTACGATTTCCCGATGCACTCGGAGGACTATGTCCACCGGATCGGCCGGACCGGCCGCGCGCACGCGGTCGGCGACGCGATCAGTTTCGTCACGCCGGATGACCAGGGACCGCTGCGGTCGCTCGAGCGTTTTATCGGGCGCGGGATCGTGCGGAAACGCGCGGAAGGTTTCGACTACGCCGCGGCCGCGCCGCCGCGGGAAGATCGCGGGCGCGAGCAGCGGCGTCCCCAGTCGCCTAACGACGGCGCGCGGCGCGGCGGACGACCGGGGCAGCAGCAGCAACAGCGCCGGCGGCGATGACGCCCGAGCAGGAGCTGGCCGCGCGCGACCCGCGGCTCGCGAAGTTGATCGCACGGGTCGGGCCGTTCCCGGTCAAAGCCGCCGGAGTCGTTCGGCCGCTCGATGCGCTCGCGCGCTCGATCACTTACCAGCAGCTCAGCGGCAAAGCGGCGGCGACGATCTTTGGCCGGGTCCAGGCGCTCTATCCAAGGCGGAAATGGTTTTCCGCCGAGCTCCTGCTCGCGACGCCGGACGAGACCTTTCGCAGCGCGGGGCTTTCGCGAAACAAAACCGCGGCGATCAAGGATCTTGCTGCGAAAACACTCGACGGCACGGTGCCGAAACACTCCGCGCTCACGCGCATGAGCGACGAGGAAATCATCGAAAGGCTCACGAGCGTGCGCGGGATCGGCCGTTGGACGGTGGAGATGTTGTTGCTCTTCTATCTCGGCCGGCTCGACGTTTGGCCGGTCGACGACCTCGGGGTGCGCAAAGGCTACGCGCTGACTTATCGGAAAAAGGTCGTCCCGACGCCGAAGGAGTTGCTCGCGATCGGGGAACGCTGGCGGCCCTTCCGCTCGGTCGCCGCGTGGTATTTTTGGCGCGCGCTCGATCTGCCGAAGTAGTTGTTCGTTAGGCGGGCTTTCTCTTTCCACTCGGCCTCCAGCGTGTTGTCATCCCGAGCGGAGCGAGGGATCCTGCAGGCGTTGTTCGACGTCACTCGGAGAATCGGCGTCGAGCAACGCTTGGGAGATCCCTCGCTACGCTCCGCCGGCTCGGGATGACAGGTTGAGCTGAAGAGGTTCACGCGCGTCCCTTTTGTGCACCTGCGAGCCTCATTCCGATTTCCCGCTCGCCAAGCGCGGTGAGTGCATTTAATACTCCCGCCATGCCCGGTAAAAAAACGCAACCCGTTACTGTCGTGACCGGTGGCGCCGGTTTTCTAGGGTCGCATTTGACCGATCGGCTCCTCGCCGAAGGGCATCGCGTGATCGCGATCGATAACCTCATCACCGGTCACCTCACGAACATCGAGCACCTCGCGGGGAACGAGAATTACCGCTTCATCAAGCAGGACGTTACCCAGTATCTTTACGTTCCGGACGAGATCGATTACGTCTTTCACTTTGCCTCGCCGGCGAGCCCGATCGATTACCTGGAACTCCCGATCCCGACCTTGAAAGTCGGCGCACTCGGGACGCACAACGCGCTTGGGCTGGCGAAGGCGAAGAAGGCGACTTTCCTGCTCGCGTCGACCTCGGAATGCTACGGAGATCCGCTCGTGCATCCGCAGAAGGAAGATTACTGGGGCAACGTGAACCCGATCGGGCCGCGCGGGGTTTACGACGAGGCGAAGCGTTTCGCGGAAGCGATGACGATGGCCTATCACCGCTATCACCAAATCGATACCAAGATCGTCCGCATCTTTAATACCTACGGGCCGAGGATGCGGTTGCGCGACGGACGCGTGGTGCCGGCGTTCATCGGGCAGGCGCTCGCGGGCGAACCGCTGACCATTTTCGGCGACGGTTCGCAGACGCGTTCCTTCTGCTACGTCTCCGATTTGATCGATGGCATTTACCGGCTCTCGCAATCGGATTTCCACGAGCCGGTGAACATCGGCAACCCGCGCGAGATGACGATCAAGCAGTTCGCGGAAGAGATTATTCGCCTGATCGGCCCGAAATCATCGATCGAATATCGGCCGCTCCCGGTGGACGACCCGAAAGTGCGGCAACCGGATATCGGTCGCGCGCGCGAAATCCTGAAGTGGGAGCCGAAAGTCGAGTTTGAGGAAGGGATCACGCGGACGATCGATTACTTCGAGAAATGGATTGAGCGAGCGAACGAGCGTTAACGGCAACTTCCTCAAACGGTTCGCCATTCGCACCGCTTTTCCTTGAGATGGCCTCGCTATGACACCTCGCTTTTTGATCGCCGTGCTGTTCCTCGCTTCGAGCTGCCTGGGCTTCGGCCAGGCGCCGCGGGTCGCCTCGGATCTCCGGGTGACCAAGATCACCCGCAATCTCATCGCGACGCCGGAATACAATTACAGTGGCGCGGAAACCTTCCGCACGAACGCGCGTGATCGCTGGCTCGCCGTCGATGTGGAATTCAACTCGACGGCGCCGTTCACCGAGGAAGCGACCTTCAGGTATTACATCCTGCTCGACGGCAAGCTGCTCACCGGCGAGGTCACCCACGTCAATATTCTTCCCGGCAAAGAGCTGCACTCGGTGATGTACGTCTCGCCGCATTCGATCACGCATCTCCTGGGAAATCGGCCCCTGACTGCGAATTCGCTGCAGAACGTCGCGGTGCAAATCGTCCAGCAGGGGACGGTGAAAGATGAGATCAGCCTGGCCGCGGCGAAGGCGCAATGGTTCACCTCGCTCCCGGCGGTCCCGGGCTTTGTCCTGAACAAAAACGAGACGCCGTTCGCGCCGCTTTACTGGGATCATTACGAGCAGATCAAGCCGGTCGGCGCGCGCTGATCGCCCTACATGCCCGCGCTGTCCCGGATCGTTAGTCTGAATCTCGGCTCGCAGACGTTGAGCCTCGCAGCCTTCCAGTCGCAGGCGCAGGGCGGGCTGGTGCTGACCGGTTATCGGCGTCGGGAAGTTCTCTCCGATCCGGTCGCGGAAGGGGATCGCAACCGGCAGCTGACCGACGCGCTCCGCGGGATGATGAGCGATCTCGCGATCAAGGGCGGACCGATCGATTACGCGGTCTCGGGTCAATCGGTCTTCGCGCGTTTCGTAAAAATGCCGGCGGTCGACCAGGAGAAAATCGAGCGCATCATCACCTTCGAGGCGCAACAGAACGTGCCTTTCCCGATCGAGGAAGTCGTCTGGGATTACCAGCTCGTCGGCGCGGGCGGCGCGACGGAGATCGAAGTCGTGCTCGTGGCGATCAAGAGCGACATGCTCGAGGGTATCAACAACGCGGTCGAAGCGACCGGCGCGGAGACGACGCTCGTCGATGTCGCGACGATGGCGCTCTACAACGCATTTCGTTTTAACTACAGCGAGCTCACCGGTTGCTCGCTCCTGGTCGATATCGGTGCGCGGACGACGAACCTCTTATTTGTCGAGCCGGGGAAAGTTTTCAGCCGAAGCATTCCGATCGGCGGCGGCTCGATGACGGCGGCGATCGCGAAGGAATTCAACGAGCCGTTCGCGGCTGCGGAGTTGCGCAAAACCAAAGACGGTTTCGTCAGTCTCGGCGGCGCCTACGCGGAGCCATCGAACCCGGAAGTGGCGCGCGTCTCGAAGCTGGTCCGCAACACGATGGCGCGGCTGCACGCGGAGATCGCGCGGTCGATCAGCTTCTATCGTTCGCAGCAGAGCGGCGGGCCGCCGCAGCGCGTTTTCCTCTGCGGCGGCGCGGCGACGATGCCGTACATGCGCGAGTTTTTTAAGGAGAAGCTGCAACTGCCGATCGAGTTCTTTAATCCGCTCCGCAACGTCTCCGTGGCCGACACCATCCCGGTCGAGGAAATCGCGCACTCCGCGCATTTGCTGGGCGAACTTGTCGGGCTCGCACTCCGGAGCACGATGACCTGCCCGATGGAGCTGAACCTCCGGCCCACGATGGTGGTGCGGCGGCAACGGCTCGCGGAACGCCGGCCGTTTCTGTTGCTCGCCGCCGCCTGCTTCCTGCTCGGGATCCTTGGCTGGGGTTTCTATTTCATGCGCACCGCGAGCGCGGAAGCCGCTGCCACGGATCACCTCCAGGACGAGGTCAACCGACTGCGCGGGATGTCCGGACAGCTCGGCAAATATCGTAGCGAAATCGACAAGCTGGATGCCGTGGCCACGCCGTTGCTTACCTCGATCAATGGTCGCGGCGGCTGGCTCCAAATCATCGACGACCTAAACGCGCGGCTGCCGAAGGAGAATATCTGGATTACCGAGCTCGCGCCGACGGTAAATGGCAACGTCCTCGGCCAATCCGGCCCCGCCAACAACGCGGCCGCTCCGGCTCCCGCGGCCACGCCGCCCCCCGCGCCCGGACCCGCGGCGAAGAAGGGACCGGCGCGGTCGATGATCGACGGCGTCTTCATCAAAGGTCTTTATCTTTCCAACCCGAAGCAGCAGGAGATCGTGGTCGATTATTTCCGGAATCTGCTCGACTCGAAAATCTTCGAAGTTGACGCGAACAACCAGTCGCAGGTGATTCGCCCGAGCACGCCGACGAGCACGGAGTGGGCCTATCCGTATGAGCTGCGCCTGAAGCTGCGCCAGCCGCTTTACCTGCCATGAACTGGTTCCAGCAGAACAGGTTTCTCGGCACCTTCCTCGCCGTCTTCGCGGTCGCGACGCTGCTCGCGGGTTACTTTTTGCTCCATGAAAAAGGCGTCGCCGAAGCCGAGCAGGAACGGCTCGAAACGACCACGACTGAGCTGAATCAATTGCGCGCGGGGAAGCCATTCCCGAATCCGCAGAACCTCTCGAAGACGAAGGCGCTGGCGGAAAATTACCGGAAGTCGTTAGGCGAACTGGAGCGGGAACTGGGCGAACGCACCCTCCCGGTGGTGCCGCTGCAGCCGAACGAATTCCAGGCGCAACTGCGGCAGGCCGTGACCGCCGTGATCGAGAACGCGGCGCAGAACAAAGTGAAGCTGCCGGCGAATTTTTATCTTGGCTTCGATGAATACGCCACCTCCCTGCCGAACAGCACCGCCGCACCGCTGCTGGGGCAGGAATTGCAGGCGATCGCGATGCTCGCGAACGGCGTGGTCAATGCGCACGTCGATGAATTGACGAGCCTGACCCGCGCGAAGTTGCCGGAAGAAGAAGCCGCCGCCGCGCCGACGCCCACGCCCGGTCGCCGCAGTCCGGCCAAGGCGCGCGCTTCCGCTTCGCCCTCGCCGGGGATCGTCCTCGCGCATGCGGTGGAGATGAGTTTTTCCGCGAGCCCGTCGGCCGCCAGGAAAGTCCTTAACCAGATCGCGACCGCGAAGGAGCAGCTCTTCATTATCCGGACCTTGAACGTAAAGAATCAGGTCGATCAGGGCCCGAAGCGTGGTGCTGCTGCCAGTGTCGCGGCGCCCGCGGAGGGCGGCACACCCGCGCCCGCCGCGGCTTCGATCAAATTCATCGTCGGCGCCGAGCATCTCGACGTAAATACGCAGCTCGAAATCATCAGCCTGAACCAGGAGAAGGAGACTCGTTAGGCGATGGACTGGATCAAGGCGAACTACGAACGCGCGGCCGTTTTAGCGGCCGCGCTTTTCCTGCTCATTTGCGCCGTTTTCATCTTCCTCGGCGCAGGTAGTTTCGCGGACCGATTCAGCGGGACCCAGGCGACTTCCCCGCCGAACAACACCATCCCCGAGGGCAAATCGCCGGAGATCGCGGAGACGATGCACAAGTTGCAGACGCCGCCGCAATGGACCTTCAGCGGGCGCTCCGGGCTCTTCGTGCCGGAGAAACATTTCATCGACGCCAGCGGCCAGCCCGCCACCCTTCAGAACACGCAACTGCATCCGCCCGTGCCTAACGAGTGGCTGGAGGAATTCAGCCTCCCGATCACGGAAGGCGACGTCCTCACGCAGGACCCCGATGGCGACGGCTTCACCAACCTCACCGAGTGGTCCGGCCACACCAACCCGACGGAGCAGGATTCGCACCCGTCTTACACCTCGATGTTGCGGTTGAAGTCTTTCGCGCAGGAGCAGTTCCCGCTCATTTTCTCGTCCTCCGTCGCCGACACCTACGCAATTAACAACACCGACCCGCGCCTTCCGACGCAGTTCCTGAAAGTGGGCGATCTCGTCGCGGGCACGAAGTTCAAGATCACCGGTTACACCGAGAAATATGACGCCGACCAGTATGGTACTCGCATCGACGTTTCCGAGCTCACGCTCGAACAAGTCGCAACGCGCGACAAGGTGACGCTGGTGAAGGAGAAGCGCGCGACTTCCCCGGAATCGGTCGCGAATTTCCTTTACACCTGGAATGGCGCCGACCAGATCTTTTCGGTTAAAAAAGACCAGGAATTTACATTGAAACCGTTGGAAGAAATCAAATATAAGCTCCTCGACGTTCAGCCTGATAAAGCCACCATCATCAACCTCCAAAAGCCTAACGAGAAGATCGAGATCCCCATCTTGAAATCGTAGCGATTCCGCTTCCCCGCGCTGCGTTTTCTCCGCCGCCCACTTCTTCATGTTCACTCCGTCGACCCGGTCCCGTTTCGTCCTCTGCGCCCTGCTCGCCACACCGTGGTCGCTGGCGGATCTCACGCCGGCGCGTGCGCAGAATGTGCGCAGCATCGCGGAACGGGAAGTCGCTCGCCGGCAGACGGCGGTTCTGCAGGGGCAGTCGGCGCTCGAGCGCGCCAATCTCGCGATGGCACAAAACGATTTCGCCCGGGCGCACGACGAATACCGGGTCGCGGTCACTTTTCTCCCCGATGCACTCACGACCGCGGATAAACACGACAAGGCCGTCGCCGGCTTTTGCGACAGCGGCGTGGCGCTCGCGGAACAACGGATCGCGGAAGGCAAATTCGGCGAGGCCGAGCAGATCGTGCGCGAGACGGTGAGCGATCGCTACGACCCGAATTGCCGGAAGGCGCTCAACCTTTTGGCCCACCTCTCCGAGCCCGGCTACTACAACAAAACGACGGGGCCGAAGTTCATCGCCAAGGTCGAGGACGTAAAGAAACTCCTGAGCGACGCGGACGGTTATTACGGCTCCGGCCGCTACGATCTCGCCTTCAAAAAATACGAGCAAGTCCTGAATCTCGACCCTTACAACGTTGCGGCCCGCCGCGGCGAAGAGCGGATCGATCACACGAAGTATAAATACGGCGAGCAGGCCTACAACGAGACCCGCGCGCGCAATCTCTGGGAAGTGGAGAAAGGCTGGCAGGAACCAGTCCGCCAGTACGGCCAGACGGTCGGCCCAATCAGCGACGCCTTCGCGCGCGATGCCGGCGGCACGGCGCGGATCACAAACAAACTGAACAGCATCATCATTCCGAAGATCGAATTCCGCGACGCGAGCATTCGCGAGGCGGTCGATTTCCTGCGGCAACAGGCCGCGGCGAACGACAACACCTCGGACGCGAAGAAGGGCGTCGACATTGTGCTGCGCACGAGTTCGCTCGGGCGCGCGGAAGCGCCGAGCCAACTCCCACCTGCGGCGCCGTTGCCGGGCGCGGTTCTGGAGGAAGGTGCCGTCGAACCCGCGCCGCTGACGGTGCCGGTCGCGCCATCGATCGCGCCCTCCGACGCACGGATCACGATTACCCTGAGCCAGATTCCGCTGGGCGAAGCGCTCCGTTACATCTCCAGCCAGGCCGGCTTGAAAGTAAAAGTCGAGCCCTACGCCGTCTCGATCATTCCGATCAACGAGCAGAGCAACGATCTCTTCACCAAAGAATACCGGGTCCCGCCGGGCTTCATCAGCAGCTCGGTGAACATCGGCAGCAACTCCCTCGATCAGTCGGCCGCGACGGTCGGCGGGCGGGGCGGCACGGGCAGGGACACGCAGGAATCCACCGGTGGCCAGCAATTGGTAAACCGCCAGACCGCGCTCGATTTTCTTAAGGGTCAGGGCGTTCCGTTCGGCCCAGGCGCAAGCGCAAATTTCCTGCCGCAAAGCAGTCGGCTAATCGTTCGGAACACCGAAGAAAATCTTGAACTGGTCGATGCGCTCGTGGAGCAGGCGAATGTTTCCGGTCCGAAGCAGGTCGAGATCGAGGCGAAATTCGTCGAGATCACGCAGAACAATCTGAAGGAGCTCGGTTTCGACTGGCTACTTGGGCAGTTCAACGTCCCCGGGTCCAACCGCGTTTTCGGCGGCGGCGGTACTTCCGGCACGGGGGCGGCGACTAATCCTAACGACTTTCCGTTTGTCCCGCCGGGTGGTCAGCCGGTGGGCGGCTTCCCGGTCACGGGCGGCAATCGCAGCGGTAACCTGGCGATCACCGCGAACGCGATCGACGCGCTCCTCTTCGGCATTCCGGGCGCCAGTTCGCTGGCCCCGGGCATTTTCGGCTTGAGCGGCGTCTTTACCGATCCCCAATTCCAAGTCGTCGTGAGGGCGTTGAACCAGAAGAAAGGGGTCGATCTCCTCTCCGCGCCGCGCGTCACGACGAAGAGCGGCCAGCGCGCTGTGATCGAGATCGTGCGCGAGTTTCGTTATCCGACGCAATTCGATCCGCCGAAGATTCCCGATCGCACCGATTCCGGCGTCGTCGTCAGCGGCGGCGGCGGCCTGACCGGCGCGACCTCCGGCGCTTTCCCGGTTACGCCCACGACTCCCACGGGATTCGAGACGCGCAACACCGGCGTCACCCTGGAGGTTGAGCCGGTGGTCGGCCCCGATGGTGTGACGATTGATCTCAACCTCGTCCCGCAGGTGGTAGAGTTTGAAGGCTTCATCAATTATGGCAGCCCGATTCAATCGGTCTCCGTGAATGCCCTCGGCATCTCCTCGAGCTTTGTCCTCACCCCGAACGTGATCAACCAGCCGATCTTCAACTCCCGCAAAGTGACCACGAGTGTGAGCGTCTGGGACGGCCAAACCGTCGTGCTCGGCGGCCTCATGCGCGAAGACGTGCAGAAGACCGAGGATCGCACCCCGATCCTCGGCGACATCCCGATTGTCGGCCGGCTCTTTCGGACGAACACCGAGCAGCATCTGAAACGCAATCTGGTCATCTTCGTGACCGCGCGGCTGGTTAATCCGGCCGGCCAGCCGATCAACGTGACCGAGGAAGAAGAGGAAGTTGAAACAACGACGACGCTCGAACAGCCGGTGCTGCCCGAAGTGCCTTACTACAAAAAATAGCGGCATCAGCGCGGTCTTCGACGAGCGCGTTGCTGCTTTTGCGTGCGCGAAAAGTTATGGCCGTGGCTGACACTGTCATCGGAATTACCGGCGGGATTTCCACCGGCAAATCTACCTTCAGCAGA
The DNA here is from genome assembly GCA_038234295.1 of Chthoniobacterales bacterium. Classification (GTDB taxonomy): domain Bacteria; phylum Verrucomicrobiota; class Verrucomicrobiia; order Chthoniobacterales; family UBA10450; genus Palsa-1392. The sequence continues at coordinate 2,178 of JBBSUP010000009.1, read as the reverse complement.
CTCCTCCAAGAGCGCACGGGCGCGCGTCTTTTCGATGCCGATCAAGCCGCGCACGCGCTCGTGCAGGAAGACACGGAAGTGCGCGCGCTTCTGCGCGAGCAGTTCGGGCCCGAGATTTTTTCTGCCACGGGAGATTTGAATCGGGGCGCACTTCGCGCCATAGTCTTGGCCGATCCGGAAAAGAAGCGCGGGCTCGAGCAAATCCTCCATCCGCGCATTCGCCTTCAGTGGTCTACTGAAGCCAACCAGAGTCGCCAGACCGGCGAGCTTTTTCTGGCCGACATCCCGCTTCTCTATGAAACCAATGGCGTTAATCTCTGCGACACCGTCGTGGTCGTGGCCTGCTCGGAACCGATCCAGCAGCAGCGCCTGCTCGCGCGCACCCGCCTCGCGCCAGCCGAAGCACTTGCCATGATTGCCGCGCAGCTTCCCCTTTCCGAAAAAATTTCGCGGGCCAATCACTTGGTCTGGAACAACGGCCCGCTCGGCGGCCTCATCGCCCAGGTGGAAACGCTTGCCGCGCGCTGGACCGCATCGACATGAACGAAGACGAATCCCATTCCCCTAACGAGTCCGAAGCGCCGACCGCGGTCGCCGCCGAGCCGCCGCCGCCACCGCCGGAGCCCGTGACCTTGCAGGCGCTCCAGGAAATGGAGCCAGCGGCGTTGCATGAACTCTTCGAGCGGCTCGACGTGCGGATTAACTACGGGCACGACCGGCACCAGCAGATCTTCGATCTCGTCCGCTATGGAATTCCGCGCGGTCTGAGCGTCACCGTCCACGGCTTCCTCGAACAGCCTAACGACGGTCCGGCCGTCCTCCGTTCGCCGCGGCTGAATTTCCTCCCGCTTCCCGAAGATGTCGGCGTCGCGCATTTTCTCATCCGGGAATTCTCCCTTCGTCCCGGTCAATCGATCGAGGGCACCGTCCGCCCGCCGCGCGATCGCGAGCGCGGCCTGATGCTCGATCGCCTCATCGCCGTCGAAGGCCAGCCGATCGATCAATGGGAGGCGCCGGTCGCGTTCGACAGTCTTACGCCGCTCTTTCCCGAGGGAAGAATCTTGCTCGAGTGCGAATCCGCCGATTCGATCAGCGCGCGCGCCGTCGACCTGCTCACCCCGCTCGGTCGCGGCCAGCGTGGTTTGATCGTCGCTCCGCCGCGCGTCGGGAAAACGATTTTGCTCAAGCAGATCGCACAGGCGATCCGGCAAAATCATCCTGAGATCGTGCTCATTATTCTGCTCGTCGATGAGCGCCCGGAGGAAGTCACCGATCTCCAACGCGAAGTCGGCTGCGACATTTACAGCTCCACCTTCGACGAATCGCCGCATCGCCACATCCAGGTCGCCGAGATCGTGAATGAGCGCGCGAAACGCCTCGTCGAGCAGAAAAAAGATGTCGTCGTCCTCCTCGACAGCATCACGCGCCTCGCGCGCGGCTATAACGCCACCATGCGCGGGAAAGGTCGCACCATGTCGGGCGGCGTTGAGGCGAAGGCGCTCTTGAAACCGAAACGCTTCTTCGGTGCCGCGCGCAACGTCGAGGAAGGCGGCAGCCTAACGATTCTTGCGACCGCGCTCATCGATACCGGCAGCCGGATGGACGAAGTCATTTTCGAAGAATTCAAAGGCACTGGAAACATGGAGCTGCATCTCGACCGTTCGCTCGTGGAGAAGCGTCTCTATCCCGCGATCCATATTCTCCAATCCGGCACCCGCCGCGAGGATCTGCTTTATCATCCGGAAGAGTGGGAGCGCGTGCAGCTCCTGCGCAAATCGATGGCGGCGCTGCCGCCGCTCGAGGCGATGGAAATGCTGATCAAAAACCTCGAGGCGACTAAAACTAACGCCGAGCTTTTGCTCGCCGGCCTGCGGTGATCACGACCGACTCACAACTCGCGGAAATCCTGCCGAGCCTGCGCGCGGTGGATCGCGTGGCTGTCGATACCGAAGCGGACAGCTTGCACTGTTACTTCGAGAAGCTCTGCCTCATTCAACTCACCGGCGATGAGCAGGATCACCTCGTCGATCCGCTCGCGGCGGTCGATTTGCAGCCGCTCTGCGCGGTGCTCGAGGAAAAGGAAATCATTCTCCAGGGAATGGATTTCGATCTGCGGCTGTTGCGGCGCACGCTTGGGTTTATCGCGCGGGACGTCTTCGACACCGTGATCGCGGCGCG
>JBBSUP010000008.1:0-55486 GCA_038234295.1 Chthoniobacterales bacterium | reverse complement strand
TTGTGCGCCACCGGTTTTCTCAGCCGCGCGCTGATCGTGCCGCGTTTTGTGCTCGGGGAATTGCAGCTGCTCGCCGATTCGCACGATAACATCAAGCGCGAGCGGGGCCGGCGTGGGCTGGAAATTTTGCAGCAACTCCAGAAGGTGCGCGAGATCGATCTCACGATCCACGACAGCAGCGACGACAACGATTTGCCGACCGACGCCCGTCTCGTGCGGGTCGCGAAAGTGCTCGGCGCACGGTTGCTCACGAACGACCAACCGCTCTGCCAGGTCGCGCGGTTGCAACAAGTGCCTTGCCTGAATCTCACTGACCTCTCGCGCGCCCTTCGGCCGGTGGTGGTGGCAGGTGACGAGCTGGAACTCAATCTCGTCCGCGAAGGCCGCGATGCGCATCAGGCCGTCGGCTACCTGCTGGATGGGACCATGATCGTGGTGAACCACGGGCGTCCACATCTCGGTCGGGTCGCGACGGTAGTGATCTCGAGTGCCCTGCAGACGGCCGGGGGACGACTCGTTTTCGCGGAGCTGAAAGAGAACGCGAAAATCCGCGGACCGCTTGAGGCGCAGGCGACCGCGTTATAGCGCGCCGACCGGCGTCATCCCGAGCGGAGCGGAGCGAAGTCGAGGGATCCCGTGGGGCTTCCCTAAAGCGCCGCCGCGCTCCGTCCCCAGCGCTGCTGCACGGCAACGCGACGGGATCCCTCAACTCCGTATCGCTGCGCTCCACTCCGCTCGGGATGACCGCCGCGCCGCGCCTAACGAAGCCCGACCGCTGCGCGCACCCGCGTCATCACCTCATCGGCCACGGCGTTCGCCCGACTCGCGCCGTCCGCGAGCACCTCGTCGATGTATCCCGGCTGCGCCGCGATCTCTTCCCGCCGGGCGCGCATCGGCGCGAAGTATTCCCAGAGCTTCTCGAAAAGCTGCTTCTTAAAGTCGCCGTAGCCGCGCCCGCCCTGTCGGAAGGCCGCGCGCATTTCCTCGAGTTCGTGAGGCGAAGCAAAGAGCGCGTAGAGCTGCACGATCGAGGACGTGTCCGGATTCTTCGGCGCCTCCACCGGCGTCGAGTCGGTCACAATCCCCATCACCCGCTTCCGCGTTTCCTTTTCCGCGCCGAAAATCTCGATCGTGTTGCCGTAGCTCTTGCTCATCTTCTGCCCGTCGACGCCGGGCACGGTCTCGGTCGCGACATGGATCCGCGGCTCGGGCACCTTCAGGATTTGCCCAAAGGTTTCGTTCACTTTGACCGCAAGATCGCGCGTGATCTCAACGTGCTGTTTCTGATCGCGACCCACGGGCACGAGGTCGCTGTCATAGATCAAAATATCGGCCGCCATCAGCACCGGATAAGTGAAGAGCCCGGCCGAGGCCGCGACCCCGCGCGCGACCTTGTCCTTGTAGGAATGCGCGCGCTCGAGCAGACCCATCGGCGCAACGGTGCTCAGGATCCACGCCAGCTCGGTCACCTGCGGCACGTCGGACTGGCGGAAAAGCGCAGCCTTCTTCGGGTCGAGTCCGCAGGCGAGAAAATCGAGCGCCACCCGGCGGCTATTTTCGCGCAGCGCCGCCGGGTCGCGCAGCGTCGTGAGCGCATGATAATCAGCGATGAAATAGAACGCTTCGCCTTCGGATTGCAGCGCGATCGCCGGGCGCATCATGCCGAAGTAGTTGCCGATGTGCAGGACGCCGCTCGGTTGAATGCCGGAAAGAATGCGCATGGTTGGGCGGCAAGGTTTCACGCGAGTGGCCCGATATTCAACCGGTTCAAGCCGACTCGGCAGAAATCAAAGCCCACCTTATCCCGTGTCATCCTTCGTCCCTCAGGATGACAGAAAAAGGCTACCGGCCGACATCTTCATCGGGCGCGCCGCGATGCGCGCGGAGGAATTCGCTCGGATCGAGCCAGCCGTGCGTGTCCTGGCGATAGCCGGCCCCGACGAACGGGGTGATGAATTCGCGCATCTCGAAATGAAGATGCGCGAGGTATTTGCCACCGCCGGTGCCGACCGTGGCGATCTCCTGGCCGCGCCGCACGATCTCGTTAGGCGCGACCAGCATCGTTTGCAGGTGAGCGTAGAAGGACTGCACATATTTGCGCGCACCCGCCTCGCGGTAGGCGTGAAGGACGACGACGATGTTGCCCCATCCAGGGCCGCCTTTCTGCGCGAGGAGCACGCGTCCGTCCGCGACGGCGAAGACCGGGTCGCCGAGGTCGCTATTTTCGCCGCCGATGCCGTTGAGATCGTCGCCGAGATGTCTGTTCTCCGTGAACGGCTGCGCGTTGTAGGCGAGCGCGCCGTGCTCGGTTCCGATCGGGAAATCGAAGCGGGTCGCGATCGGGAGCGTGGCGAGATCGACGGGCGAGGGGAGATCGAGGGCGAGGGCGAAACGGCGATGGGAGAGCAGTTCCGGCCCGACCCGCCAACAAAGATCTATAACCAACCCGATGAGCACGAACAGAAAAGCGGCTCCCAACCACTTCCAGCCCAACGAAAAGCGCGAAGCCATCTCAGCCGCTCGTCCCGCGCAAAGTCGACACCGGCGAGAGCAGGCCCGCCCGCCGCGCCGGCACGTAGCTGGCGATCGCGACCGCGACGAGCGCGAGCACCGTGCCCCAGGCGTAGTGCCGCCAATCCCATGCGACCAGAAAGTGATCCGCGTAAAGGAGCCCGCGCACGCGGATCGGAATGTGGGCGACGAGCATCGTGAGCAGCGCGCCCGCCCCGCAACCGATGATCGAGCCCGCGCCCGCGATCATCGCGCCTTGCCAGAGAAAAATCGCGCTGATGTCCGCACGCCGGTAGCCGATCGAGCGCAGGATCGCGATCTCTTTCACCTTCGAGAGCACGGTCATGGTGAGGACGTTAAAAATGCCGAACCCGGCGAGCAAAATGATGAGCGAGACCGTGATCGCGGCCGAGAGCCGGATGGTGAGAAAGAGCTGCAAATTCCCTTCCTCACGGTCCTGCCAGCTCTCCGTCTCGTGGCCGAAGAGCGTCTCAAAACGCGCGGCGAGCGCGGGCGCGCGATCCGGGTCGCGGAGTTTGTAGATGATCGTCGACGTGTTGTAGCCCTTGTGGAGCAGCGTCTGCGCGACCTTCGAGTGAGAATAAATCCGCGCCGCATCGACCACGCCGACGCCGCTCCGCGCGGTCGCCGCGACGGTAAAACGCCGGTATTCACCACCGGGCGAGAGCAGTTGCATGGAATCGCCGGGCACGACCAGGAGCGCGTCCGCGAGCTTCGCGCCGACGATCACCGAGCTCGGGTTATTCCGAAAATCATCGAGGCTGCCGGCCTCGATCTGCTTCGCGAGATTGGTCGTCTGCAGATGCCTAACGAGATCGATGCCGAAGAGATCGACCGTCGCGCTTTGGAAACCGGCGCGCGCGGTCAGGTTCCCGCGGAGCACCGGCGAACAGGCGGCGACGTTCGAGAAACGGCGGCTCACCCGCATGATTTGCGCGGCGTCGTTGATCCCCGCGAAGAGCCGGCGATGCGGCGGATGCACCGGGAGCTCCGCGGCCTGGTCGAGCGCCTGCACCCTCGCCTTCATCGCGAGCGCGCCGTTGCTGCCGAGGGTGGAGTCGATGAAATTTTTCGCAAAACCCTGGGTCTGCGCCTGGGTGCAGATGAAAATAGCGACCCCAAAAACCACGCCGCCGAGGCTGAGGAAAAACGAGCGCTTCCGGTTCCCGAGAAATCGGAGCGCGATGTAGAGCGGCGGCGGCGTCACTTTCCTGGAGCCGGAGCGGATTTCACGACGCGTTGCCTAACGAATTGCCCGGGGCGCAGCTGATCCTGGTCGGCCACGACGACGTGCGCGCCTTCCTTCACGCCTTCGAGCGCTTCCGTGAAATCAAGCGTGCGAAATCCCGTCCGCACCGTGCGCGCGTCCACCTGGCCGTGCGCGACCACCAGCACCTGGTCGACGAGCAGCGCGCGCGTCGGCAGGAGGAGCGCGTTCTCATGCCGGCCGGTGATGATGTTCATCTCGCCGGTCATGCCGGCCATCAGATTGGCCGGCGGTTTTTCCAGCTCGAGGATCACGGTGTAACGCTGCGTTTCCGGATCGGCCGCGGGCAGGATCGAGGCGACGGTCGCGGTAAATTCCCGGGTCCGGTAGGCATACATTTGCAACTCGGCTTTCATCCCGGCTTTCACTTCACCGATGTCTTCTTCGTTCACCTCGCCGCGCACATAATTCTTCCGCGATGAGACCGTGAGCAGCTCATTGCCGTCGGCCACGAGCTCGCCATCGATCACGCGGAGGCTCGAGAGAATCCCATCCATCGGCGCGCGGATCTCCGTGTTTTTCATCTGCGTCTCGGCCTTCTGCACCGCGGCCGCGAGCGCGGCAAGATTGCGATCGCGCTCGATCCGCTCGGTCTTGAGTGCGTCGCGGAGCCGGTTCGTTTCGCTTTTTGCCTTCTCGTATTCGACCGCGGGGACGTTGCTCAATCCGGCCAGCTTCTCGAGCCGCTGCCGGTTGCCCTCGGCGATTTTGAGCGGCTCCGAGGACGGTAATTCCAGACGCGCGCTTTCGGTCGCGGCCTGGAGGTCGCCCTGCGCTTGCTTCAGCAGCCGCGCGGTCGCTTCATCCATGATCGTGGCGAGCAGTTCGCCTTTCCCGAGCGGTTTCCCGATCGCGCCACGGACCGCGAGGAGCGGCTCGGCGAGCCCGATAAAGCCGGCGTTTTGCGCGCGGACATGACTCACAAACGACGGTTCGATCCGGACCGTGCCATAGACCGCGGAGATCGCGGTGCCGCGCCTAACGACTTCGACTTCCGCGACCGGCCGCGTCCAGAAGAAGAGCGCGCCGAAGAAGAGCGCCGCGAGCGCGACCGCGAGCCAGAGCGTTTGCTTTGAGATCGGCAGGTTCAAGGTTTGCACCTTACGGAATGCGACAAATCTGTCATCCCGAGCCGGCTGAGTAGCCGCCGTATTTACCTGCACTTTCACTTTCACTTTCCGGAGTGTGTAAGTGAAAGTTAAAGTGCAGGTGCACGGAGAGCTCAAGGATTGGTTTCCGCGAATTGAAAATAGCGTCCGGTCGCGCGGTCCCATTCCGCGAGCGCGACGTTTTGCGCGTAAGCGGAGTCGAGCAATCCGCGGCGCGTCGCGAGCAAACTGGTTTCGGCGGTCCGGAATTCCAACTGCGACGCCAACCCCTGCTGCCAACTCTGCTCGACGGCCGTGACATTTTTCTCCGCGACATCGATGGCTTTCGTCAGCGAAGCATGGCGGGCGGCGATCGCGCGCAGGGTGTTTTGCAGACTCGCGAGCTCGCGCCCGACGCTGCGTTCGAGCTGCTGGAGTCGGAGCGCGTTGATCTCGCGAAGCGCGCGCGCGCGGAGCACGCCGCCGCCGACCTCGCCGTTGTCGATCACACGCCAGGTGTAGCTTACGCCGGGGCTGATTTCCGAGGCGATAATATCGTCCGAGCGCTGCGCGGAACCGGAGTTTGCCTGGCGTAGGTTCGTGGCCGGGATATAGCGACCGAAGACGGTGAAATCGAGGCGCGGGATGTAGCCGGAAGCCGCAATGCGCTCGTCCTCGCGCGTGGCCTGCAAGAGTAGCCGTGCGAGGCGAAGATCGGCGCGGCGTTCGCGCGCTACGGTGGTGGCGTCCGCGAGAGAGATAGCGACAGGAGCGAACGCGAGCTGCCCTTCCGGCGTCGGCAACTGCGCGCCGGCGGCGAGATTGGCGCCAACCGCGGTCGCGAGCACGAGCTGAGCGGAGCCGAACGCGCGCTGCGCATCTTCGATTTGCGGATCGAGCTCGCGCGCCTGCAGAGTGGCGGCGGCGAGCGCCCCGCGCGTGACGGTTCCCGCTTCGTAGCGCGCTTCTTCGCTGCGCATGTTTTGATCGAGCCGCTGGCGCTGCGAGCGACCGAGTTGCTCGAGCGCGCGCTCGTGGAGCGCGGTGTAAAACGCGATCCGCGCCGCGTGCAGTTGTTCGACCATCGCGACGTTTAACTGCTGCGCCGCGATCAAAACCGCGAGGTCGCCGCGCCGCCAGGAGGAGGGAATAGCGGCATCAAAGATCGGTTGCTGCAGGTCGCCTTGAACGAACGCGAACGGCTGGTTCGCGTCCTGGCCCGCGCGATCTCCGCCCTGCACGCCGGCGGGAAGATTCAGGCTGACGTCCGGCAACGCGCGCGAGTGGATGACGAGGCGCTCGCCCGCGGCTTGCTCCACGGCTGCTCGTGCCAGCGCGATTTGAGGGTTGTTCGCGAGTGTCTGAGCGAGAGCGGCGTCGAGTGTCATCGCGTGCACTTCGGCGGCTCCCAAAAAGAGGAAAACTAAGAGAAGCACTCGCAGCCCTGTAGACGCTTCGCTCTGCGAAGCGCGGGGGAAGGCGTCGCTCGCAGGAACGTCGCGCACACCCCCGCCTCCCAGAGGGAGGCGTCTACAATTGCGCATTCGCTTCATTTCCGGGCTCCGAGTTTCGCGGGTGGCTTGGCTAAATCTTCCGTCGTTAGCTTCTCGTTAGGCTGGATCGCGTCCGCTTCTTCCCCGGCGGTGGCGGGCTCATCGCCCATCGCCCGATCCAGGCGCGCGAGCGCGGCGTTGTGCAGATAGATCGCGCTCAGGCGCGTCGTTTGCGTGCGCGTCACATCCGCCGCGGCTTGCAGCACATCGAGCTGCGTGCCGAGTCCCGCGGCAAGATTGCTCTGCGCGAAGGTGAGCGCTTCGTCCGCCGTCCGCACATTTTTCGCCTGCGCGGCGAGGACGCTGTCGGCCTGCTGGAGATCGAGAAACGCGCTCCGCACTTCCGATTGAATCCCGAGTTTTAGGGCCTTCAAGGCAAGCTCGGCCACGTCGCGGCGAGCGCGCGTCGCTTCCATTTTCCCGCGGGTGGCGAAGCCGTCGAAGATGTTCCAATTCGCGTTCACCCCCGCGACGTAGCCGTGGTTGAACTCCTGCCCGACGAGCGGATCGCGCTCGCTGTAGGCTTCGTAGCCGGTGAAAAGCTGGAGGTGCGGCCGGGTCGCGCTCCGGTCCACTTCCAATTGCCGCGTCTCGATCGCGATGTCTTTCTGCGCGGAACGAATCTCCGGGCGGTCCGTCGCCGCGCGCATCAGCGCTGCGGCCAGATCGGGATGACGCGGCTCGTAACGCAACGTGCCGATGGCCTCAAACGTCTGCTCGCCCTCGAGCCCGCAGAGGTCCGCGAGATGCAGATAGGAATTGCGCAGATCGGTTTGCGCCTGAATCAGCTCGGGCTCTTCGTTCGCCAGCGCGACCTCGGCGCGGCGCGCATCGAGCGGGCCGACGGTCCCCGCGCTGAGCCGTTCGTTTTCGCTTTTTAGTTCCCCGCGAAGCACCTCGACCGATTGCTCGCGCAGATGGATTTTCTCGCGATTCAGGAGCAGCTCGTAAAAGGCGAGCCGCACTTCCATGGTCACGCGATTGCTCACGGCGGCGAGCTCGTCTTCCTGCTTCGCGAGCGCGAGGCGCGCGATCGCGTTTTCGTTCGAGGTTCCGCCGCCGGTGTAGAGATTTTGCACCACGCGCACCGACGCGCTGTAATCATCGGGGCGGAGCCGCGAGTTTTCCGCGCGCTCGCGGCGGCGATAAAGACCGCGCGAAATCACCGAGGGCAGATAACCGGCGCGGGCCTCGATCTCACCTCCGTGCGCCGCTTGGATCTTCTTTCGCGCGATCGCGATCTCGGGATTCTGCGCCTGCGCCAGCCTAACGAGATCGTCGATCGTCGAGCGCGGGGCGGGCTGCGCCGGGGCGATCCACGGGAGGGCTCCGAGGAGGAGGAGCGCGCAGAGGAAGCCGGATCGCATGCGTTTTTCTCTGCGGCGGCTCGGGGTTGCGCAACAAAAATTCGAGCGCAACCCGCTCGACGCGAGCCGCCAGGCGACCGCATATTCCCTGTTTTGCGAGCTTGCCCCGGTGCGAGGGGTGCGGCAAGGTTGGCGCTTCCGATGAGTAAAATCCCGATTGCGATCGTTGGCGTAGGCAATTGCGCCAGCTCGTTGGTGCAGGGAATTAACTTCTACGGGAGCGCGCCGGAAAACGGCGCCTCCGTCGGCCTGATGCATCGCCAGCTCGGCGGTTATTCGCCGAACGACATCGCGGTCGTGGCCGCGTTCGATATCGACCGGCGCAAAGTCGGCGTCGACGTGAGCGAGGCGATCTTCGCGCCGCCGAATTGCACGAAGGTTTTCTGCGATCAGATCGCGCGGACCGGCACGATCGTGAAGATGGGTTGCGTGCTCGATGGCGTCGCCGCGCACATGAGCGATTACGAGCCGGCCCGCACTTTTCTCCCGCTGGAAAAGGAATCGACACGCGAGCGCATCATCACCGAGCTGCGTGAATCGGGCGCGCAGATCATGGTTAATTATCTGCCGGTCGGGTCTGAGGAAGCGACGCGCTTTTACGTTGGCTGCGCGCTCGAAGCCGGGCTCGCGCTGGTCAACAACATCCCGGTTTTCATCGCGAGCGATCCGGCCTGGGCGAAACGTTTCGAGGAAAAAAATCTTCCGCTCGTCGGCGACGACATTAAGGCGCAGATGGGCGCGACCGTGCTTCATCGCACGATCGTCGATCTCTTCCGCAAGCGCGGGGTGAAGATCGAACGCACCTATCAGCTGAATACCGGCGGGAACACCGATTTCCTGAACATGCTCAACCGCAGCCGGCTCGCTTCGAAGAAAACGTCGAAGACCGAGGCAGTCCAATCGGTCATCGGCGCGCGGCTCGCGGACGAAAATATTCACATCGGCCCGAGCGATTACGTGCCCTGGCAGAATGACAATAAGATCTGCTTCATCCGCGTGGAAGGCCGGCTCTTCGGCGATGTCCCGATGGAGATCGATCTCAAGCTTTCGGTCGAGGATTCGCCCAACTCTGCGGGTGTGGCGATCGATTCGATCCGTTGCTGCAAGCTCGCGCTCGATCGCGGGAAAGGCGGTGTGCTCCATTCCGCCTCTGCTTATTTCTCGAAGCATCCGGCGATCCAATTGACCGACGACGAAGCGTATCAGCGGGTGGAGGAATTCATTCGCGGCGAGCGCGATTCGTAGCGGAGTCTCCACCCGCGTGTCATCCCGAGCGGAGCGCAGCGGAGTCGAGGGATCCCGCCGGGCTTTCTTAAAGCGCCGTCTCGGAACTCCCCTGCGCGATAGCTTTCCAGAAGCCCCACGGGATCCCTCGGCTGCGCTGCGCTCCGCTCGGGATGACTGCAAATCATGACCGAAGAAATCTGGTTGAGCTGCCGCGATCTGGAGCGCTGGCTCGGTGAGGAAGAAGACTCGCGGGTGCACGCGCTCCGCGGCGTTTCCCTCGATCTCGAACCGGGCAGTGTCCACGCCGTCGTCGGTCCCTCTGGCTGTGGCAAGAGCACGCTCCTCTACATCCTCGGCCTGCTCGATCAGCCGGATAGCGGTACCCTCACGATCGACGGCCACCTCATCGCCGACCTGCCTGATGACGAGCTCGCCCGGCGGCGGAACGAGCTGCTCGGGTTCATCTTTCAATTTCATTTTCTGCTCGAGGATTTCACCGCCGAGGAAAACGTCATGATCCCGATGCGCCGTCTGGGAAAGTTAACGGAAGAGGAAATGCTTGCGCGCGCTGGGCAGTTGCTCGACGAAGTCGGCCTCGGCGCGAAACGTCAGCGGCCGAGCCGTCATCTCTCCGGTGGCGAACAACAGCGCGTCGCGATTGCGCGTTCGCTCGCGAATAATCCGCGCGTCATTCTCGCCGACGAACCGACGGGAAATCTCGACACCGCCAACGCCGCGCGCGCTTTTAATCTGCTCCAGAAAATCGTGCAGGAAGAACGCAAAGCGCTCCTCCTCGTGACGCATAACCCGGTGATCGCGGAAGCCTGCGATTGGATCCATGAGATGCAGGACGGGCTCATCGTCGGGAGCCATCCGCGCGGAAGCGATGCCCGGGCCACTCGTTAGGCCTGCGTTCGGCGAAGCGGCGCCGGATCAGGGTCGGGAGCTGAAACGCGGCGCGATCGGTAACGCCATCGCGGTGCTCTTTTCCAACTTCCGCAGCATTTTTACTTTCCTCGTCGCGCGCCTGCTCGGGCCTGCGGTGCTCGGCACCTACATGGTCGCGTGGGCCGCGACTGACGTCATCAGCCGCCTTGGCGTCCTCGCGTTCGACGTCGCCATCACCACTTTCATCGCGCGGGCCGAAGCGGCCGGCGATCACGGACGCAGCCGCGCGCTCTTCCGGATCGCGGTCGCACTCGTCGTTCTGCAATGCGCCGCCGTGGCCGTGCTCGCGATCGTCGTGGTGCGGTTTGCAGGCGAACGCTTCGGCCTCGAACCGCAGATGGCCGCGGCGCTTTCCGTGATGCTCTGCGCGCTCCCCGGGCTCGCGCTTTACAAAATGAGCACCGCCGTCTCCCGCGGAATGAAGGTGATGCGGCACGACATTTTCTCGCGTGGGATCGCGGATTCGTTCGCGACCACGCTCGCTTTTCTGGCGGCGTTTTATCTTGGCTGGCGCACGTTCGCGCCGGAGGTCGCGCTCATCGTCGGAAGCGCGGCGTCGGGTGTCGTCGCATACCTGCTCGCGGCTTCGCTTTTTCGCGATGCGCCCGCAGCCGTTCCGCCGCTTGCGACGGGTGCGGAAATTCGAAAGCTCTTTGCCTTCGCCGCCCCGATCAGCGCTTACGATTTGCTCAACTCCGCGATCTCACGTCTCGACGTTATTCTGCTCGCGCTTTTCATCGGACGCGCGCCGGGCGTGACGCTACCAGTCATCGGCATTTACGGCACCGTCGTCGAAGTCGCGATCGGACTGCGCAAGGTGAACCAGGCTTTCAATCCGATCTTCGGCCCGATCGTCGCGGGCCTCACCGTGCATGGCGAACAGGACCGCGCGGCGGCGGCCTTCGCCCGTCTGACCCAGTGGATGCTTTGGATCTTGGTGCCGCTGCTCGCGGCGATGTGGCTCGCCGGGTCGCTCATCCTTTGGATTTACGGACCGCAATTTCGCTCCGGCACCGGCTGGCTCGGGATCGTCGCGCTTGCTTGCGCGATCAACGCGCTCGTCGGCATGGCCGAGACGGTGATCATGGTGCAACGGCCGCATTTGAATTTGATCAACTCGGCGCTGACCGGCGTGATCGCGCTCGTGGCCGATCTCTGGCTGATCTCGCGCTTCGGTGTGACCGGCGCGGCGTTCGGAATTTTGCTGCCCTACGTCCTGCTGGGATTCCTGCGTTGGCGCACCCTGCGGACCGTGTTCGGTTGGAAGAATCCGTGGTCGGAGGCACGCGCGCCGCTGCTCGCGGGAGTGATCGCAGGTGTGCCGGCCGCGATCTGTCGCCTAACGATTTCCGGCGTGATCGGGCAGGTGATTTCAGTGCTTGTTTTCGCGGTCGTTTTCTTTGTGATGTGGAGACGCCATCGTGCTACTTCCGGGGAACTTCCCCTCGCCGGGTAGCGCGCGCGCTAACCACCGGTGGTGGCGGCGCTCCGGTAAACTTCGAGCGTCGCCCCAGCGCACAGATCCCAGGAGAAATCCCGGGCGCGGAGGGCGCCTTGTTGGCCTAACGAATCGCGGAGCTCCGGTGAACGCGTGACTTCGCGCAGGGCCGCGATCAGGCCGTCGACCTCGCCCGCCGGGAAGAGCAGCGCGCTCCCTGCGGTGACCTCGCGGATAGGCGGGATGTCGCTCGCGACGACGGGACAGCCGCAGGCCATGGCTTCGAGCACGGGCAGGCCGAAACCTTCGTAGAGCGAGGGCTGCACGAGTGCTCCCGCGGCTTGCATCAGAAGGACAACTTCTTCGCGGCTCACCTCTTCGAGCCAGGTCACGCGCTCCGTCGGGCGCGCGCTCGCTTTCCGGCGCTGCACAAGCACTAAACGCCAGGGCGCCGGCACCGCCGCCGTGAAAGCAGCGAGCGCGAGATCATGCCGTTTGCTCGGTGTATTTGCGCCGACCACGAGCAGAAAGGGCGCGTCGCTGCCGAGTAAGCGCGCGGCCTTTTCCTGCGCCGCCGCGCGATCCTCCGGGAGCTGAAAGACCGCATCCGCCGTAGAGGGGATGACTGTGAGGCGGGAGGCCGCCGCGGGATGCAGCGCGCAAATGCGATCGGCGGTCGCCCGGCTCGGCGCGATCAGGCGGGTCGCGTGCCGCAACGCGCGCCAGATCGCCTGCGGGTAATAGTAGCTCTTGGAAAGGCGTTCGAGCCCGCGCAGGTGCAAGCGCGGATATTCCAGCGCCATGACGTCGTGCACAGTGACGACGCTCGCGCAGGGAATGCCGCGCGGGAGGAGATTGTGTGGGTTATGAAAAACGTCGACCCCGGCAAAGGACGCATCGCGTTTTGGCCAAAGCGCGGACCACGGAGAGTTCGGGCCGGTTGGCACCACGATCTCCGCGACGTTCTCCGCCAAGGAGAGCGGAAGGGCTGCGCGCCGATGCGCCCAAAAGGTGAAGCGATCGTGAGGCGCGAGCGCCGGCAGGCGTGCGACCAGCGCCTGCACGTAGCTCCCGATGCCGCTTGGCTTCTCGCGCAGGTAGCGCGCGTCGAGCATCACGTGCAGAGGGCGCGGGGAGTTCGGGCTTGCTGACATCGGTCCTCCAGATAGGAATCGATTCCGAGGCTTTCGACAATGCGTCTGATTAATCTTCTTTTCCGGACCGGAGTAGAGGCAGCCGGCTGAAGGGACTGGCGCTTTTATCACCGGTCGATCTTGAAGGCCCCGGAGCAGGGCAAGATCGGAGTTTACCGGGCGGAACGAATGGTGGAGAGGAGTTGGTGATTCGAGAACTCCGTCATTCCGAGCGGAGCGGAGCGCAGTCGAGGAATCCCGTGGTGAAAACTTTCAGCTCGCGCCACGGGATCCCTCGGCTGCGCTGCGCTCCGCTCGGGATGACGAACTTATCGGACCCTCACCACCCATGAAGAAACGTATTTTCGTTACCGGCGCGAGCTCGGGGATCGGGCGCGCGACCGCGGAGCTTCTCGTTAGGCAAGGTCACGAGGTTTGGGGCACATCGCGGGACCCGGCGCGAGTGCCGGCGCTGGATGGCCTGCACCCGGTCGCGCTCGATCTCTCCGATACCGCCGCGACGCGCGCGAGTTTCCGGCGCGCGCTCGCGGAGGCGGGGCATTTCGACGTCGTCATCAACAATGCCGGGAGCGGTCATTTCGATCCGAGTGCGACCGTTTCCGCCGAAGTCATCGCGGAACAGTTTCAGGTTTTAGTCTTCGCCCAGATTGCGCTCTGCCAGGAAGCGCTCGCCGCGATGGAAGAGCGCGGCGGCGGGCTGATCGTAAATGTTTCCTCGATGGCGGCGCGGCTGCCGGTGCCCTTCATGGGCGCCTACAACGCCGCCAAGGCTGCGCTCGCATCGTTCACCATGACCCTGCAAATCGAGTTGCGCAGGTCGCCCGTCCACTTGGTGGATCTGCAGCCAGCGGATATTCGCACCGCGTTCAATGAAGCCGTGCGGCGAAACCCCGATAATCCCGCGCTCGCTGCGGTCTGGGAACAGGTCGACCAAAATCTTCAGGCCGCGCCGCCGCCAGAGTTGGTCGCGCGGCGCATTGCGCTGCTCGTCAGGCAGAAACACCCGCCGGCGCGGGTCACGATTGGAGGCGCGTTTCAGGCGACCGTCGCTCCGCTCATATTTAAACTCATCCCGCAGGGCGTGCGCTTGTGGGGCCTGAAAAAATATTACCGAATGTGAAGGTGACCGACGCAGTTGTCCTCATGGCGGGAATGGGCTCGCGCCTGCGCAGTGACGCGCGGCCGGTCCCCAAACCACTCGTGCCGATCCTGGGGCGCCCGTTGATTTCCTACACTTTCGCCGCTCTTCGGCAGGCGGGCATCGAGACCGTGCATGCGATTGTCGGGTTCGAGAGTGAAGTCGTTAGGCGCGAAGTCGCACCGCTCGCCGGGGCTAACCTGAAGGTCCGCTTTATCGAGAACCCAGATTGGAGAAAGCAGAACGGGGTCTCTGTCTTGGCCGCGGCGGGGAAGGTGAAGACGCCGTTTGTGCTGACGATGAGCGATCATCTTTTCGATCACGCGCTGCTCGAGATTCTGCTCCGGAGCGACCCGCCGCGTGGGCTCCATCTCGCGGTCGATCGCAAGCTGAATTCCATCTTCGACCCGGACGACGCGATGAAAGTGCAGACGCGCGGCGAGGAGATCGTGACCCTCGGGAAAGAACTGCGCGAATACGATGCGATCGATACCGGGCTCTTCGTTTGCGACGCGGCGCTTTTCGAGCACTTGGAGCGGGCGCGCGAGGCGGGTGGGGGAGATTGTAGCCTCGCCGACGGCGTTCGCTCGCTGGCAGCGGAAGGAATGGCGCGCGCGATCGACGTCGGTGCTGCGTGGTGGCAGGACGTCGATACGCCGGAAATGCTCGCGGCGGCGGAGCAGCACCTGCGCGTGTCGTTGTAGCCGGGGGCGGTGACCCCGGCAGCATCGAAGCGAGCGGGGGGAACGGCCGGGGTCACCGCCCCCGGCTACAACTGCTCAAGACGAGCGTCGTTAGGGTGACGAGCAGCCACGGGTGCAGAATCCATTGCGACAAGCCGGCGAGGGCGAGCACGAGGAAGAGCAGGATGCCGACGTCGCGCTTGGTGATTTGCAGCGCCGCGCGCGCGAAGAGGGAATTCCCGAGGGTCTCGAGCAGTTGGCGATGCCGGGGGTAGGCGGCTTCCGAGACGACCGCAGGTGCCTCCACGGTCGGCTGGTGCAGGAGCCATTCATTCACTGCGATGAGGGCAGCGAGGGTGATTCCTTCCGCAGCGTAGAACCAGCCTAACGAACGGCTCAGCCCCGCGCCGAGGGCGACGACGAAGAGCAGCGCCCCGCAGATGTCGCACAGGTCGTCGACACGGCCGCCACGTTTCGACTCGAGGAATTTGGCTCGCGCGATCTCGCCATCGCAGCCGTCGAGCATGCTGTAGAGCTGATAGATCGCTGTGCCGAGGACGATGCTCCAGTAGCTGCCACGCCAGAGAAAGAGCGCGGTGAGGAGTGGTAGAACGAAGATGCCAAGCGTCCAATTTGTCGGCGTGATCGGGAACTTCAGAACGAACCGCGTGATCGGTCGGGTGAGGGGACGATTGACGAACCGCGAGACCACGCCGTCCTGTGGCTTGCCCATGCGTCGAAGAAAGTCGTTCTCGGCGGCGGGGATGTCGTTAGGCGAATGGAGAAAGCGCCAGGCTGCGGCCGTGGGGCAGCTCTTTTCAAAGTCGTTCGTCAATTCCTGCCAGGAGCCACCGCCGGATTCGATCCTCGGCGCGGCCGCGAGAAAATCCGGCAGCGTCTTGCGGTGGAGGAATAGATGCGTGCTCAGGACACGGCCTCCGGCCGGAAGCGGCTCCGGGTGCCAGCAAACCGCGAAGGATTTTTCGCCTAACGACAACTGGAGGCGCTCGAGTTGGGTCAGGCCCGCGACGCGCCAGTGCGCGGATTCGTCCGCGAGAATGACGAACTGTTCTTCGGTCACGCGGCGGAATTGGCGCCGAGCGCGGGTGCGAAGAGCTCTTTCACCGCGAGCACGAGGATGAGACAGGCGCTGAAGGCGAGGATATGCAACACCCAGGAAGCGAGTCCGCAGATCGCCAAGACCATGAAGGTGAAGTTAAAAACGTCGCGCTTTGTGAGCTGACCGAAGAAGGAAGCGGCGCCCTCGCCTAACGAGAGCAGTCCGGTGTTTTTGATCAGCCAAAGTTTCAGTTGATCGCCTTGATTAAAGCTCGCGCGGTGATCCGCGAGGAAGTTGCCATAGCGATCGGCCGGCACTTCCTCGGCGATTTTCTCACGGGTAAGGTAGGTCTCGGCGACGCCGATGAAGAGCGCGGCCCCCACACCCTCCGCGAGGTAGATCCACGTCCCGGTCGCGCGGGCGAGACCGAGGCCAAGCGCGATCGCGAAAAGCAGCGTGCTCCAGCGGTCGCAGATTTGATCGAGCTTCGCACCGGTTTCCGATTCCAGATATTTCACGCGCGCGATCTCTCCGTCGCAACCGTCGAGCATGCTGTGGAGTTGGAACAAGATCGCGCCGCACGCGAAACCAAAATAGTCGCCGCGCAGGAGAAGGAACGCGCCAACGAGCGGCAGGAGCATGAGGATAAGCGTGAGCTGGTTAGGCGTGATCGGAGTGCGCACGAGGAGCCGACTGACCGCGCGCGAGAGTGGGCGGTTGAGGAGTCGCGAAATGATTCCGTCCTGGGGCTTGCCGGTCCGGCCGAAGAGCCGACTCCCGGCGGCGGGGATATCCGACTTTTGCGAGAGATAACTCCATCCGCTGGTGCGCAGTTTTTCGAGAACGGCAGCGCGATCCGCGCGGATTCTCGCGGCTTCGAAGATGAGCTCGGGAAACCTTTGCGTGAAGTCGCGGCCCGGGACGAGCCGGGTGCTAAGCACAAGTGTGGGATTCTCGCCTAACGAGCCAAAATCAGTCGTCTCGCTCGCGATCAGCGGAGGGATGGCGGCGAGCCCGGCATCGCGGAGGGCCAGCTTGAGGCGGTCGATTTGCGGCAGCCCTGCAACCCTCCAATCCGCCGTTTCATCAGCGAAAATCACCACTGCGGACGGCTTCTCAGGATCGCTCTGCACGAGGGCTTGAACCTAACGATTTGCTGCGGGGTGTAAATGCGAAGGAAGACAGGCATCCTGCCTGTCTCGGCCGACGGGCTTCCAGCCGGTCGGATGCGGCAGGCTGGAAGCCCGCCCGCCGAGTCAGGCAAGATGCCTGACTTCCTTCGCAGCGGTATCCTGCGAAAAATCGCCGTGGAAAATAACCTGATCTCCATCATCATCCCGACACTGCAGGAGGAAAAGGCGCTCGGCGCGACGCTGGCGGCGTTGAAATTTTCTTTGCCGCATGAGGTCATCGTTTCCGATGGCGGAAGCAGCGACCGCACGGTTTCGATTGCGCGGGAATTTGCCGACAAAGTTTTAGTGCATCAGGGATCGGCACGTCAGACGATCGCGCAGGGGCGGAATGCCGGGGCGCGGGTGGCGCGCGGGGAGTTCCTGGTCTTTTTCGACGCGGACTGCACGGTCGAAAATCCAGACGCGTTTTTTCCTGCGGCCGTGGCGAAGTTCGAGGCTGACCCGAAGCTGGTCGCGCTGACCGCACGGCTGCGGGTGCTGCCGGAGCGGGAAACGCTTGGCGATAAACTCGTCTTCGGCCTGACCGATCGCGTGACCCGATTTCGCAACAACGTCCTCAAGAAAGGCGATGCACAAGGCGGCGAATTTCAAATGGTCCGCGCCGCCGTCTTCCAATCGTTAGGCGGTTACCGGGAGGATTTGGTGACCTGTGAAGACCGCGAACTTTTCGCGCGGCTCGCGCAGATTGGGCGCGTGCGCTCGGACCCGAAGCTGACAGTTTTTCACACCGGCCGCCGCGCACATAACGTCGGCTGGCCGCGGCTCATCGCGGTCTTCCTCGCGAACACGATCTCATTCCGGCTCCGCGGAAAAGCGTTCTCCAAGGAGTGGAGCGTGGAACGTTAGGCGTTGGAGGGGATGGCCGCTGTGCCGTCCGTGTTTGGCCGCCCTGCTCTGGGCGCAAGCTAAACGAGGACGGGACGGCGCCCGTCCCTCCAAAGCAAGGCGCTTAAGTGATCGCGCGCTCGTAAATGCGATACGTTTTATAGCGGTCAGCGCCGATCGCTTCGAGGAAATGGTTCATGAGCCGATTGTTTTCCAAGATCAGGCTGCCCTCGCCGGTCACGCCGTTTTTGATCATCGCTTCCTCGATGATGCGCAGGACCAGTTTCTCTGCGACGCCGTGGCGGCGGAATTCCGGAACCACCCCGAGCGCGACGAGTCGGCCAGTTTTGAGCCGGCTCTTGTAATACAAAAGTTTCGCGAGCCCGATCGGCAAACCCCAGGTGAAAAGGCGTCCATCCGGCAAATGACGGAGCGCGACATTTATGTCCGGCAGGTAAAGCAGGAAACCCGCAGGCTGGTCGCCGACCTCGGCGATGAGGGTGTATTCCGGCTCGGCGAGAGGTTTTAGTTCCTTGATCAGGTGATCGAATTCCGCGGTCGTAAACGGAACGAAGCCCCAGTTTTTTTCCCAGGCGCGATTGTAGATTTCGCGCAGCCGGCGGCTTTCGCCGGCGAGGTCTTTCATCTTCACCGCGCGAATTTTAACGTCGAGGCTGTTGGCGAAACGCTTGGAGATGCGTTGGAGCCGGCGACGCGCGTCGTCCGGTTGGTCGAACCACCACGCATACCAGTCCATCACTTTCTGAAAGCCGGCGCCCTCGATCAGCCCGGCGTAGTAGGGCGGGTTGTGCGGCGTGAGGATAGTGGGCGGATGTTGGAAGCCTTCGATGAGGAGGGCGCAGACGTAGTTCGTGGAGTAATCGATTGGTCCCATGATCTCGTGGCGACCGCGCGCGCGCAGCCAATCCGTGGCCGCGCCTAACAATGCCGAGGCGACCTCCTGATCGTCGATGGCTTCGAACAAACCGAAGCAGCCGATGTTGGAATCGTGCTCGGCGTTATAGTTCGGATCGTCGCTTGCCATGATGCGGCCGACGATTTTGCCGGCGCGGCGCGCGAGGAAGAGGCAGGCGTCGCCGTGCTGGTAAAACGGATGCTTTTTGCGATCGAGAAATTCCTTCCGCTCGAGCCGGAGCGGCGGCACCCAGGCGGGGTCGTCACGATAAATTTCCCAGGGAAAGCCGATGAACGCGTCGCGTTCCGCTCGCGTAACGACCGGGGTGATTTCGACCGGGGCCAAATTACAGCTTGGCTGCGGACGGGTCGTCGGCTGGCGGGCGCGCGCCGGCGGCCCTGGTGCCGAAAGCGTAATCCCAAAGCGGCGAAGTAACGCCGAAGCCGGACTCTTCGTCCTGATAATGATGGCGCATGTGATAGCGCTTCAGCCAGAGTAGAAGCCCGCGTTTCATCGCGAAATGGTGGGTCGCGTAATGCAGGGAATCGTAGAAGAGATAACCGGCGAGAAACCCGGCATAGATGGCCGGAGTGAAACGACCGAAGGCGAGAAAGAAAATCCCGTAGAAAAGGAGGGCGAGGGGAATGCTCACGCTTGGCGGCATAACCAGCCGGCTGGCATCGTTAGGGTAATCGTGGTGCACGCCGTGAAGCATGAAGTGCAGTCGTTTTCCCCAAGTGCTCCGCGGTTCGTAATGGAAGACCCAACGGTGCATGGAGTATTCCACTAAACTCCAGAGGATAATGCCAGCGACGAAAAGCAGGGCGACGAGCGGGAGCGCCGTCGCGCGCACGAGATAGAGCAGGTAGCTCATCACGGGCACGTAAATCACGAGCGGTGTGATCGGATGGACGTGCGAGAAGAACTCCAGGAAATCGCTCTCGAACATGCGGACGGATTCGTTGCGATTGGAGACGAAATGCTGCGGCATGCGGAGAGGAGCATGCGCGAAGTTTTAAGGTCAGGCAATGGCGGAAAGAGCGCTCCGCGTTGTCATCCCGAGCGGAGCGCAGCGGAGTCGAGGGATCCCGTGGAGTTCCGGTGAAGCTCTCGCTTCTGAACGCTCTCGGTCTTTTGCAGCGAGGACTTTAACGAAATTCCACGGGATCCCTCGACTCCGTTTCGCTTCGCTGCACTCCGCTCGGGATGACCGGCGGACCGCGCCGCACTGCGGTGTGTCGTTAGGCGCTTGCCGCGAGACGGGCGGCGGGGACGAGCGTGTCCTCGAGAATGTTGAGCGCTTCGTCGAGATCGGCGCGCGTATGCAGCGCGGTCACGCAGGCGCGGAAACAGATTCGATCCTGCGGCACCGCCGGATAATCGACCGGCGCGACCCAGAGTCCGCGACTGCGGAGCTCATGGCCGAGGCGATACATCCGTTCGCGATCGCCGATCACGAGCGGCATCACGTAGGTGGTGGAATTGCCCGTGTCGATGCCCAGGCCACGGAGCTGTTGATGGAAATAATCGGCGTTGGCCCAGAGTTTTTGCCGCAGCTCCGGCTGCCGCGTAGCCACCTCGAGCGATTGCAAAATCGCCGCGACCACGACCGGCGGCAAAGCGCAGGAGTAAACATAAGGGTGCGCGTAGAAGCGCAGGTATTGCAGCGTCTCCCGCGCTCCCGCGACGAAGCCGCCGAGCGCGCCGAAGGCTTTCGAGAAGGTGCCGTAAGTAAGCCTGACGCGATCCTCGACGCCGAACTTTTCCGCGGCGCCGCGGCCGTTTTCGCCGCAGGCGAGAGTGGAATGAGCCTCGTCGATGAAGACGCTCGCGCCGTATTCCTCGGCGACGTTGATAAGCGCTTCGAGATTTCCGAAATCGCCGTCCATCGAGTAGATGCCCTCGATCACAACGAGCTGACGCCGGCCTTTGTTACGGGCGAGCGACGTCGCGAGCGAGGTCGGGTCGTTATGCTCGAATTTCTCCGAGCGGCAACGCGAGAGCGTGGCGCCGTCGCGCAGACTGAGGTGCGAGCGGTTGTCGAGAACGGCGACATCGGCCTTGCGGAGCAGGCCCGAGATCGTGCCGAGCGCGCCGCCGAAGCCGCTATTAAAGAGCATCGCGTCTTCGCGCCCGAGAAACTTCGCCATTTTCCGCTCGAGCTCGCGATGGAGATCGGACATGCCCGAGAGCATGGGCGACCCGCAGGCGCCGAGGCCGTGGGTAGTGAGCGCGTCGCGCGCCGCGGCGATGACCTCGGGATGATTGGCCAGCCCGAGGTAGTTATAAGAGCAGAGATTAATGACCGGCTGCGCCTTGCCGTCGTAGGTGATGGTGGTGCGGGCATCGGCGCCCGCACGCATCTCCGGCTCGTAGAGTTCGACCGCCCACGCCCCCGCCTGCATCCAACGGGTGAAACTCGGCGGCGCTTGGAGCGGGTCGCTCCCTTCCCCCGCGAGAAAATTTCCAAGGCTGAGCTCCGCGGGATTGTCGCTCATAGAAGAAATGAAAAACGGCGCGAGACGCGCCGGGAGGTTGAATTGCGACCACTCAGATGAGCAGCAACGGAATGGTCGATGAAGTTTTGCATCCTTTGGGTTTCACATCCGTGACCCCGGTCGGAGCGCACGGTGGAAATTTTCCAGTCGGGAGCGCAATCTTACCGAGTCCGACGCGCGCGACAAGAACTTTAATGGAAGCGCTTTTTAGCGGGCGGGCAGGCTTCTCTCCTTGCCCGTTTCGCGCTTCCTCCTTACGGTCGCGCCATGAGAATTCTCGTGACCGGGGGCGCCGGCTTCATCGGCTCGCATTTGGTCGAGAAGCTCCTCGCGGAGGGCCACGAGGTCGCGGTCCTGGATGATTTCAACGACTTCTACGACCCGGAAATCAAACGGCGCAATCTCGCGGCGGTCGCGGATCGGATCGCGCTTTACGAAGTCGATCTGCGCCAAGCGGAAGCGGTCCGCGCCGTTTTTGCGGGTCAGAGTTTCGATGCCGTCGTGCATCTCGCGGCGCGCGCGGGCGTGCGGCCGTCCTTGCTCGATCCGCAGCTCTATTACGACACGAATGTCGGCGGCACGCTGCACCTGCTGGAGGCGGCGCGCGCGATTGGGTTGAAGCGTTTCATCTTCGCATCGAGCTCGTCGGTTTACGGGCTCGCGAAGGCGGTGCCGTTCTCCGAAGACCTCCATCTGACCCAGACGGTGAGTCCCTACGCGGCGACCAAGATCGCCGGGGAATTTCTCTGTTCCACCTACTCACATCTCTACCAGATGCGGGTTGTGGCCCTGCGGTTCTTTACCGTTTACGGACCCCGGCAGCGGCCCGATTTGGCGATCCATCAATTTACGCGCCGGATCTCGAGTGGACAACCGATCGACCAGTTTGGCGATGGCACGACCCGGCGCGATTACACCTACGTCGACGACATTATCCAGGGCGTAGTCGCATCGTTAGGTTACGAGGGGCCGATGTTCGACATTTTCAATCTCGGCGAAAACCAGACGATCGAGCTGAAGCACCTCATTGCCGCGATCGAGAACGCGCTCGGGCAAAAGGCGAAGATCAATTACCTGCCCGAGCAGCCGGGCGACGTGCCGCTGACCTGCGCCGATATCTCAAAAGCGCAGCGGCTCCTCGGTTATCGCCCGACCACCTCGCTCGCGGAGGGGCTTCCGCGGTTCATCGAGTGGTTCAAGGAATACCGCGCGAACGGGTTGCAAGATTAGCAGCGTCATCCCGAGCGAAGCGCAGCGGAGTCGAGGGATCCCGTGGGGCTACTGGGAAGCGTGAATCGGAGGTTCTTCAGGTTGCGAGCTTCCCAGAAGCTCCGCGGGATCCTTCGACTCCGCTGCGCTCCGCTCAGGATGACAGTGGCGGCTGGGCCCGACTTTCCACCTCCGTCCTTGCAATACGCCTCGCTCGGGAATAGTTATTCACCGATGCCGGGAGGCTGAGGATCACTCCTCCTTCCCGCGGTCATCCGGTTGTTCGAAAAAAATGATGCAGGCAAACTCGTCTCACTCGACCAGTTTGCGACAACGGAGATCGCCAGCGGACGGGCCCAGGCCCGAAAGAGTTTCCCGGCAAGACGAGGCGGAGTTTCCTCCGGCTGCGCAGACTGCTCTCGAGCTGCTTTGTGGGACCCAAACGGGTCCGCGCGCCATGGACTGTGCACTTATTTTTGGTGCGCTCCGCCCGGAACTTAACTGGGTAAAAACTGAAGATCATTATGAATTCTCAATCCCCCGGGAGAAACTCACGGCGCCCGCGCCGTGGTGGATCCCGACGGCGGTTCGATACGCGCGAGACCCCTCGCACGGAGTCGAAGGCTCCCGCAAAAAAGAGCTTCTGGCAGAAAATCGCGGCCTTCTTCGGAGGCGCCGACAGCAGCAGCAAAACTCCCTCACGCCCCGCGCGCTCGACTGAGCCGCGTAACGGCGACAACTCCGCGCGCAGCAACGGTGCGGCGCAACCGCGCGAGCGGGATCGTGATCGCGACCGCGATCGGTCTGCGCACAAACCGGAGTCGGTCGAGGTGACCACCCCGCGTCTCTACGTCGGCAATCTCTCGTTCGAAGCGAGCGAGAGCGACCTGTTCGAACTCTTCAACGGAGTCGGCCAGGTGCAGAACGCGGAGGTCGTGACCTACAAACACAACCAGCGCTCGAAAGGCTTCGCCTTCGTCCAGATGCAAACGGTCGAAGAAGCGAAACGCGCCGTGGCGGAATTGCACGACAAGGAATTCCTCGGCCGGAAACTGGTGGTGAGCGGCGCGAAATCCGACAGCCACGTGCGCGACTGAGCGGAAAATAAGTGACTCACAACCGGGAGACCAGGCGGCGTCGCGGTCGCTGCGGGTCTCCCGGTTTTTTTTGTCTTTCATTAACCGCAGAGAGCGCAGAGATCGCAGAGAGGGAGATAAAAACGGCGCCCTTCGATTTGTCATCCCGAGCCGGCGCAGCGCGGCGAGGGATCTCACATGCGTGGGGCGGCGTCGTTAGGCATATGGAGCGCCGAACAACGCTTGCGAGATCCCTCGCTCTGCTCGGGATGACAACTTTTGCGGAGGATGTCTCAATCAGGAATCTCTGCGTCCTCTGCGCTCTCTGCGGTGAATAACTGCTTCTTCCTCGTCGGCCCGACAGCGAGCGGGAAGTCGCGACTCGCGGTGGACCTCGCGCAGCGCTGCGACGCCGAGATCGTGAGCGCGGATGCGTTTCAGATCTATCGGGGACTGCCGACGCTGACCGCGCAGCCTAACGAGTCGCAACTCCAGCAAGTGCCCCATCATTTAGTCGGCGCGCTCCCGCTCCACGCGGAGATGAGCGCGGCGAAATTCCGCGAATTGGCTTTGCATGCGATCGGGGAAATTCAGGCGCGGGGGAAGCGCGTGCTCGTGGTGGGCGGGAACGGCCTTTACGTGAAGGCGCTCACCCACGGTCTCTCGCCGCTGCCGGCGATCGATCAGAAGCTGCGCGACGAATTAAACGTGCTCTCTCTCGAGGAATTAAACGAACGCCTCGCGGCCGTGGATTCGTTAGGCGCGGCAACGATCGATCGGCAAAACACGCGCCGGGTTGTCCGCGCGCTCGAGATTTTCGCCCAAACCCAAAAGCCCGCTTCCGCGCAGCGCGCGGAATGGAAAGAGGAGCCGGCTGCGATTCACGGCGCGTTCCTTTTCCACGAGCGCGATGAGCTCTACGCGCGCATTGACGAGCGGGTGCAGGAGATGTTTCGCGAAGGCGTCGTGAAAGAAGTGGCGAGCGTGCAGGAGCTCAGCATGACGGCGGAGAAAACGCTCGGCCTTGCCGACATCCGCCGTCTCCTCAAAGGCGAAATCAACGAGGCCGAATGCATCGCCGCGATCCAACAGGCGACGCGCCGTTACGCCAAAAGACAATTGACCTGGTTTCGGCGGCAAAGTAATTTTGCGCCACTGAATCTCTCCTCCTTCAAGGACTCTGCCGCCGCCCTCGCTTGCCTCGAACAAATGGCCGGGCGCGCGTTCGACCCCGCAGAATGATCCTGACGCAGCCGCAGCGAAAACAGGAGCGCGCGCTCCTCATCGGCCTCGAACAGGATGGCGTCTCGAAATGGGATCTCCGCGATTCGCTCGAGGAGCTCGCGGAACTGGCCAAATCAGCTGGCGCGAAAGTCGTCGATACCGTCACTCAGAAACTCCCGAAACCGACCGCGCCGTTCTACATCGGCAAGGGGAAGGCCGAGATCATTAAAGAATCGTTTCAGGATCAGCAGGTGACCTCGGTCATTTTCGATAACGAACTTTCCCCGGCGCAGGGCCGGAACCTGGAAAATCTTTTCGCGCGCAAAGTCCTCGATCGCACCCAGCTCATCCTCGACATCTTCGCGCAGCGCGCGCGGAGCCGGGAGGGCCGACTCCAGATCGAGCTCGCGCAGCTGCAATATATGCTGCCGCGCCTAACGAGAATGTGGACGCACCTTTCCCGCCAGACCGGCGGCATCGGCACGCGCGGCCCGGGGGAGACGCAGCTCGAAGTCGATCGCCGCCGCGTGCAGGACCGGATCGGGCGGCTCGAGCGCGACCTGCAGGAGGTGCGTAAACATCGCTTGATTCAGCGGCAGGGCCGGAAGCGTCATCAATGGCCGGTCGCCGCGGTGGTCGGCTACACCAACGCCGGGAAATCGACGCTCCTCAATCTCCTCACCGGCGCGGGCGTGCTCGCGGCCGATCGGCTTTTCGCGACGCTCGATCCGACGACGCGCAGCTTCGTTTTGCCAAATAAACAGCGCGTGCTCCTCACCGACACGGTCGGGTTTCTCCGTAATCTCCCGCACACGTTGATCGAGTCGTTCAAGGCGACGCTTGAGGAAGTTGTCGAGGCTGATCTGCTCATTCACGTGGTCGACCTCAGTCATCCGCGGGTCGAGGAGCAGATGGAAGCGGTCGATGCCGTGGTCAAGGAGCTCGGCGCCTACGGCAAGCAGACGCTGATGATTTTCAACAAAATCGACCTCGTGCAGAACAAGGAGCTGGCGTCGTTTTATCTCGAGAAATTCCCCGGCAGCGTCGCGATCTCCGCGCGGACCGGTGAGAACCTGGGCGAGCTCGTGCCCGCGCTCGAAAACGCGCTCGCCTCCTGGCGCCTGCGCGCGCGCTACCGCCTGCCCGTCAGCGAAGCCGCGCTGCTCGCGGAAGTGCATCGCGTCGGCCATGTCCTCGAGGTGCACTACGAAGATAATTTCACCGCGCTCGTGGCCAATATTCCGCCGCAGCTCGAGCCGCGTCTCGCCCCTTTCCTGGAGAAACCGTGAAGGCGGTGGATCGCTGGATGGCGCGGCTCGGCCTTACGACCCGGCCGCGGTTGCGGAAGTTTCTCGTCGGGCTCATCGGCGGCACCGTCGTGCTTTTTGGCATTCTCCTGATCGTCCTCCCGGGCCCCGCGGTGATCGTTGTCCCGCTCGGGCTCGCGATTCTCGCAACCGAGTTCGCCTGGGCGCGCGTGCTCCTCAAGCGCGGCGGCGAACTCTGGGGACGCTGGCGCGATCGCCACAAAAAACCAACCGTCGATGAACCGCGCTGAACGGACCGCGCAGCTCGTGCGGCAGCTGCCGCAGGTGTATCCCGACGCGCATTGCGAGCTCGATTTCAAGACGCCGCTGCAGTTGCTGATCGCAACGATTCTCTCCGCGCAATGCACCGACAAGCGCGTCAACCTGGTCACCCCCGCGCTTTTCAAAACCTACCGGGCCGCGAAGGACTTCGCTGCAGCGGGGCCGGCGCAACTGGAGAAGGCGATCCAGTCGACCGGATTTTTTCGGAACAAAGCGAAGAGCATCCGCGCCGCCGCGGCCGCGATCGTGCAGCAGCACGGTGGGAAGGTGCCGCAGACGATGGCGGAACTCCACGAACTCCCCGGCGTCGGCCGCAAGACGGCTAACGTCGTGCTCGGGAACGCGTTTCAGATCGACGAGGGAATTGTCGTCGACACCCATGTTGCGCGGCTTTCGCAGCGACTCGGCCTAACGAAGGAAACCGATGCCGTTAAAATCGAGCAGGACCTGATCAAGCTCGTCCCGCGGGCACATTGGACGGACTGGAGTCACTGGCTCATCTGGCACGGGCGCCGCCGCTGTTTTGCGCGCAAGCCGGACTGCGAAAACTGCGAGCTGCTCAAGATCTGTCCGACCGGGCCGAAGCTGATCCGGAGCGGCCTCGCGCGCGCGGCCGAGGCGCCCGCGAGCAAAGGCAACTGAGTCGGACGCGGTCATCCCGAGCGGAGCGCAGCGCAGTCGAGGGATCCCGTCGGGCCGCCGTGAAGAACTCGCGCGAAATCTTCCAGGAAACCCGACGGGATCCCTCGACTACGCCTCCGGCTCCGCTCGGGATGACCGCGTTTCAGCTGATCGTCTCAGCACGCGGACTTCAATCCGAGCCGTTTCGCTTGCGTTCCATCCGCTCGACCGCCCTGGAGGTTATCTCGGAACGCTTGCGCAGGCGCTCGAATTCTTTCTGGAATTTGTCGAGGTCCTCGTCGGAAAGCGCTTCCAGATCCATCAGCCGATTGCGCGCGCCCGCGACGCTGCGGATGAGCTCGTCGAGCTTGAGGTGGATGGCGCGCGAATCGCGGTTCTGGGTGTTCTGAATGAGGAACACCATCAGGAAGGTGACGATCGTGGTCCCGGTGTTGATGATGAGCTGCCACGTGTCCGAGTAATGAAAATATGCCCGGTTGCCCCCCAAATCACGATGATCGCGACCGCGGCCATGAATGCCCAGGCGGTGCCGAGAACGCCGGAGGTTTTGCGGGCGGCGACGCGGAAGGCATCCTGAACCCGACATAACCAGTCACGATCGGATCCTGTCGCTTTTGCGCTCGTCTTCCGCGGTTTCCTGGTCATGCATTGATTGCTTCGATTGGCGTGAAGATCTTGCGCGCCTGAGCGTGCATCTTTCTCCATGACCGAGCGGCCGCACCCTACTCTTCATCTCGACTTAGACGGCGCCTGGCCGGTCCAAAGCGACCTTCCGATGCGCGATCTGAGGGAATGGGGACCGCGTCTGCGCTTCTCCGCGCCGGCGCGCGAGATCGCGGCTTTCGAGCGCGCGCTCGGGGATTCGTTGCCTCCGTTTCTGGTTTACGGCTCGGGAGATTTTCATCACCTGAGCGCGCTCTGGGTGAAACGGCAGCCGCGCCTCACGACCGTGGTGTCGTTCGATAATCATCCCGACTGGGACATTCGCCCGCCGCGTTGGGGCTGCGGAAGCTGGGTGAATCGCGCGCTCGAATGGCCGCAGGTGCAGCGCGTGAGCGTTTGGGGATGCGGGAATTTCGAATGCTGGTGGCCGGGTCGACTCTTCGGGAATAACCGCGCCGAACGGGCCGGCAGACTCGAGGTTCATCCCTGGGCCGATGGACGATCGGCTCGCGACCAGGCGCGGCGCGGCGCGATCCTGCGCGAGAATTGGCGCGCGAAATTTTCCGCGTTCGTTAGGGGCCTCGGCGAGGTGCCGGTTTATGTGACGATCGATCTCGATTGCCTGCGCGCGGAAGAGGCAGCGACGAACTGGGAGAGCGGGCGTTTCGAGGTGGAAGATTTGATTTGGGCGCTCGGGTTGTTGCGCATCGGGGCGGGCGATATTTGCGGTGCATGGTCGGCGCCGGTTTATGCGCGGCGGAAGCAGCGGTTCGCCTCCGAGATGGATCATCCGAAGCTCCCGCCCCGGGCGATCGACGAAATGCAGCGCACGAACCTGAAAACTCTACGGCAGTTGCTGCCCGTTCTGTCCCACAACGCGAATCCGCCGTTGTAGCCGGGGGCGCTGACCCCGGCCGGGCGTCGATGCTGGTGATGCCGGGTCAGCGCCCCCGGCTACAACTTAACTCAGCGAAACGAGAACGACGCCGGCGGTGATGACGAGCGATCCGAGCAGGAGCCGCGGAGTTAGTTTCTCCCGCAAAAGCCAGGCGCCCGCCAGCGCGATGAAGATCACGCTCATGCCTTGGAACGGGAAGAAGTAGCTGAGATCGAAGCGCTGGAGCAGCCCGATATTGATAAAAAAATTCGCCGCAAAAGTCGCAATCGCCGCCGCGAAAACGGCGGTGGCCTGCGCCCGCGAGTAGGTCGTGCGCGCCATGATATCCAGAGCGTGCTTGAGCAAAATCTGCCCGGCGACGAAGCAGCTCACGGTCGTGAAAATGAGGAACGCAGCGAAGAGCGTCACAACTTTTCCTCCAGTCGCGCCGCCGGTTTCGCGACGATCATGAGCCCAACGAGCACGAGCGCGATCCCCAGCCAACGCCGCGTCGAAATCGCTTCGCCAAGAAAAACGAGCGAACTCAGCGGGACGAGAATATGGACCGCCTGACCGACCGGAAAGGCGATTGTGAGAGGAAGTTTCTTCAGCGTCGCGAGCCAGTTAAACAGACTGACGACGCTGGCAAAAATACCTCCCCAAACCCAGCCGGACCGCAGCCCGGTGAGTCCGGTCCAGGACCAGGAATTATCCGGGTTCGCCGTCGCGGCCGCGCCGAGCTTCAAAAAAATCTCCGCCGCCGTAGCGAGCAAAACGCAGATCGCGAGCTGCAGCCAAGGATTCGCGAAGCGCGTGAGCGCTGTCGACGCTTCGCTCTGCGAAGCGCGAGAGTTGCAAGACTCGCTCACCGGTCAGAATAAAACTCCCGCAATACCCGCTCCGACCGGCCCGGAGCAAAGTGCGCCGCGAAATGGTGCAACAAAAAATTCACCAACCGCAAACGGTGCCGAACGAAAAGATCGACCGGTTCAAGCAGGAGCCGCAGATGCATTTTCGTTTCGTAGTTAAAAGGCGAAGTGCGGTAGCAGCGATAACCATGGCGCAGCGCCCATTGCAGGATATCGCGGAAGGTCACGTAATACAGGTGCAGGTCGTGCGCGACCGCGTAATCGAGTCCAAGATCGTGGTCGAAAATCGTGTCGCCCGAAACCGTGCAGTAAGAAAACGCGACCGCTTTGCCCGCCTGCCGCCAGATGAAAAAGCGGCAGCGTTCCGGCATCGTCAAGCCGGCTTCGAGAGCATCTAAAGTTCGTGCGCGTTCGGGAAACGATGGAGCACCGGATCGTGTTTCGTCGGCTGCAGAAAATGCAGCGCGCGCCGGAAGATCGGGTTCAGCCAGGTCACGGTGAGCATCACGTAAAGATCGAGCGGCATCAGGTCGCACCCGAGATGCAGCTTTGGCTCGTAATTCAGCGGGCTGCTGCAATACGTGTGCAACCCCTGCGCGAGCGCCCAGCTGAGGATGTCGCGGAGCGTGTAGAAATAGAGGTGAAGATCGTACGCGACCGCATAATCGAGGCCGAGGTAGTCGTCGTAAATCACGCCGTCGTGCACGAGGCAGAGACTGAACGCGATCGCCTTCCCGTGCTGCCGCCAGACAAAAAAGTGGGCGCGCTCCGGCATTTCGCGCCCGAGCCCGCAGAGATATTCCGGCGTGAGCTTTTCGAAATGCAACTTCGAGCGCTCATGCACCGCGAGGTAGAGCGGATAGATCTCGTCGATCACGGACGTGACGTCGTGAAGCACCTCACAGGTGATCGGCACCGCCTGCGCGACCGCGCGGAATTTGCGGCGGAGATTTTTGCGAGTGGCGCTGCCTAACGACGCCACGTAACTCTCGAAATCGGGGTAATCCAGGGCGAGCCGGGTCATCGGCATGCTCGCGATGCGGGTGTAACCATTCGCGGAAAAGTAGCGCAGCGAGTCGCGGTAGCGGGCGGAGAAATCCTTCAGCACCACGAGCGGCGCGCCGGCCGCGCGCGCAAAAATTCCGAGGCAGGAATGCAGCGCCTCCGCAGTCCAGGCAGAATCCTCCGGTCGACAAGCGCCGAGATGACCTTCCCCCGCGGTGCATCCGACCATGAGCGTCTTCAAAGTGAGGAAACGCGGGAATGTTCGCCGGATGCGATCGACTGCGCGCCGGATGAAACCTCCGACGCCTTCGGTGAGATTTTGTCGCAGAAAAAAGAGCGGCTGAATCGCGCGCACGCGGCGCGTCGCATCCTCGAGCACGACGAAGTGGTAATCGAAATTCTCGGTCAGCGTCGCGACGATGAGCTCGTAGAAACGGTGATCCTTGCACTTGTCGCGCAGGGCTTCGTGCCAGGCCGGTTCGTCCTGCAATTCCTCCAGCCTAACGAGCGTGGCGAAGCCTTGGGGAATGCACACGGTTTCGCCGCGCCGCCAACGAGCGGGGCAGGTTGAGGAAGGGAGAGGCGGGCTGCTAAGAATGCGATCCTTGTAACGAAGGCGCGTCTTTTTTTCAAGTCGAGCAGCTCGCCGCGTTCCGGGTAGCGCCCCCGTTCCGGGGGCTGGCGACAGTGTTCCACCGTCGCGAACTTTCTTTAGCGCTCCTCCTTCTCCTCG
Organism: Chthoniobacterales bacterium; assembly: GCA_038234295.1. Classification (GTDB taxonomy): domain Bacteria; phylum Verrucomicrobiota; class Verrucomicrobiia; order Chthoniobacterales; family UBA10450; genus Palsa-1392. The sequence continues at coordinate 24,712 of JBBSUP010000008.1, read as the reverse complement.
CGCCCGGGTCGTTTCGGAAAGTTCGTCGCGGTGGAACACCGCGACCAGCCCACGGAACGTGTGCGCTACCCGGAGGAGCGTTCTTCCGCGGGCGGTTCTTTGGCCGACGCGCTCTCCACTTTCACCACGCCGGTGCGGAAGTTGATATCGCGCTGCGGGAACGGAATCTCGATCCCGGCTTCGCGGAATTTCTGATCGATCGCGAAATTCAAATCGCTCACATAGCGCCGCGGCCGGTGACTCATCTCGCTGCTCCAGACCACGAGCTCGAAATTCAACGAGCTGTCGCCGAACTTGACGAAGAAAACGCTCGGCGCCGGGTCTTCCAGAGTATGGGAATTCTCCGCGCCCGCTTCGATTAACGACTTTTTTACCAGGGCCGTATCGCTCCCGTAAGCGACCCCGACAGGGACGCGGAAGCGCACCCGCGGATCGCCATAGGTCCAGTTCGTCACCGGCGAGTCGATGAATTTCTGGTTCGGCACGATCGTCGTGATGTTGTCGTTGGTCACGATGACGGTGCTGCGCGCCCGAATTTTTTGCACCTGCCCGGTGACGCCCGCGACCTCGACGCGATCGCCGATGGTGATCGGGCGTTCCGCGAGAATCACAAGGCCGCTGATGAAGTTGCTCGTGATATTCTGCAGGCCGAAACCAATCCCGACTCCGACCGCGCCCGCGAAAACGGTGAGCGCTTCCAAGTGGATGCCGGTGTTTTGCAGGACGACGAAGACGCCGACAACGAGGATGACATTCGAGACGAGTTGCGAGATCGCGTACTGCAGCGAGCGGTCGAGGCCGCTGTGCACGAGGAAGCGGTTGAAGAGGAAACGCTTCGAGCGCGCCGAGATCCAGAAGACGAGAAAGAGCAGCCCGATCAGCAGGAAGATCTGGAGCAGACTGATCGGCACGCCCGGGAGCGGCTCGGTCCAGGCGAGGGGAATGCCGAGGCCGTTCACCGCGGCGACGGTGAAGACGACCAGCGCGACGACGCTCAGGATCGTCGTGATGATCGCGACGAGGTTGGCCTGGAGCTTTAAGCGGGCGAGCGAACGCCGGACAAACGCGCTCTGGATGATGCGCGCGGCGACGAGCCCGAGGCAGAAAAGGCCGACAAAAGCGGCCACGCCGAGCGGGCTGATATGGTGCCCGGCGAGGTCGAAAAACGGTTGCTTAAGCCAAGGGAGATTCACCTTGGAGGATGCCCGCCAAGTGGGGAGCCGCAACTCACGGGCAACAAAAAACACGGCCGCAGCCGTGTTTTTGTTGCTCTGGCCGAAGACGGCCGCGGAAGACCGCGCGGTCTACTCCTTGTTGCTGGCCTTGTCTTCGATGTACTTCACGACATCGCCGACGGTCTGCAACTTCTCTGCGTCTTCGTCCGGCACTTCGACCGAGAATTCTTCTTCGAAAGCCATCACCAGCTCGACGATGTCGAGCGAGTCCGCGCCGAGATCTTCGATGAACGAAGCCTGCGGGGTGACCTGCTCTGGGTTCACGCCGAGTTGTTCGACGATGATTTCTTTTACTTTCTCTTCGATCGGTTTGTCCGACATAAATTTTCTCCTTGGGTTACGCTGCTGTGGGTTGACGGCTTAAAGGTGAAGCGCGCAGGTGGCAATTAAATTATCCGCTCTGCTTGTCAATATTTTTTGCGGCGGGCGCGGCTTTTCCGCGTCGCAGCGGCAACCGTGATTTTACAAGCGCGCGCCTTCGGGTAAGAGACAAAGATGCCTGAGCAGGACTTGTCCTCCGACCTCTTTGATCTGAAGATGTTGCCCGCCTGGGCGACGGAAGCGCCTAACGAAAACCGCTATGCGGATTATGCGGGCGAAGAGGGTCCGCGGACTGGTCAACGGGAGCGCTTCGGTGGCGGTGGGGGACGCGGCGAACGACGCGACCGCGGTCCGCGTGGACCCAAGCGCGACGGCCCGCCCCGGCGGGAAGGGCGCGACAAGGATCGGCGTTCCGGCCCGCCTCGCAGTGGCATGCCGCCGCGGCGTGAAGAGGGACCGCCGCCCGCTCCGACGCCGGAAGTGGAGGTGCGTTTTCTGCCCGATAAGAGGGCGATCGAGAACGTTCTCGCACAGATCAAGACCAGCCATTTGGCTTACTCGGTTTTCTCGCTCGCGCGGATGTTCCTGGAGAAACCGGAACGCTATGATGTGCGGGTGAAGGCGCTCGGTGCGCCGCTTTTTCAGATGGGCGAAAACGGAGCGGTCGCGAGCGATCGCCGCGCGCTCGAGAACGGCGCGTTTGCGCGCGAGCTTGAAAACTTTTACGCGACCGAAGTCACGCAGACGGAGCCGATCAAAGGCAACTTCACGAGCGTGGCGCGCGATCGCGCGAGCGGTGTTTTACTCGGCCCAACGAATCATCACGCCTACCAGACGAAGCTGCGCGCGCTCTATGAACAGCGTTACAGCCGGCGCATGAGTTTCCCCGATTTCCAACGCCAGATCGAGATGGTGAACGACCCGGAAACGGTCGAGCGCTGGAAGGAAGAGGCGCGCAGCATCACGACTTATCGGACGTTGAAAGAAGAGCCGCCGCAGACCTTCAACAACGCCGCGGAGACGGAGCGTCATTTCCGGCAGAACTATCTCGGCGGACTTCTGCGCGAGAGCGGGGAATTGACTCTTGATGGAGTAGTCAGTCGCCAGCTGCCCGACCGCGGCCTCGGCTACGCGATCGAGAATGCCTGGGCGCAGGAGACGCGCTCGCCTTCGAAAATGATGCAGGAATTGATCGGCGCGTTTCCCGACGCGGGGCTGCATATTTTCCGGCATCGCAAAGGCATGCTCTTCGTCGCGCCGGTGCGTCCGCGGCCGTTCAGTCACGAGTCGGTCTCGCCTTCGATCGCGTCGCTCCTGCGAGTGCTCACGGAAAATCCGGGGATCAATCGGAAGCAGTTGCTCGAGAAAATGCTGCCCGCGGAGAGTGCGGCCGTCCCCGAGGAGCTGGAGAAGAAAAAGCTCACGCTGGCCTCGGATCTCCGCTGGCTCGTGAGCGAAGGGCACGTGATCGAGTTCAACGACGGCGCGCTCGATGTTTCCCGGGCCAAAGCGCCCGCGCCGAAGCCGAAAGGGAAAGCGGAAGCGCCGGCAAAAGCCCAGCCTAACGAGGAGATCGCGGCGGCTGAGCCCGAAGTCGGGGCGGAGATTGCAACGCCCGTGGATGAAGCAACGGATCCCGCGCCTAACGAAATCGCCGACGAGGCGGCGGCCCCCGCACCGGCTGAAGAAGCGCCCGCCCTTTCGGAACGGGTCGATCCACCTGCCGGGTAGCGCCCACGTTCCGTGGGCTGGTCGCGGCATTGTGCCGCGACGAACTTTGCGAACGACATGGCCGTCACGAGAAGCGCGACCCTAAAAGGAAAGTTCGCGACGGTGGAACACCGTCGCCAGCCCACGAGACGTGGGCGCTACCCAGCCTCCTGCGCCGCGCTTTACTGCGCGATATCAACCCACTCGTTGCTCAGGCGCGAATCCGCCGCCGCCTGGACCACGCGCATGTAACGCACCCCGTCCTCGAAATCCGGATGCGGCCGAATCCGGCCGCGCGATTTCACGGCCGCGATGAAGTCGTCCTCGACGTTCCACTTCGTCTCGAGCTCCTCGGTCAACTCCGCGACGTGCAAGGCGCGATCGCCAATTTGCCCGACGTGCACCACGTCGGAACCAAAATCGTAGGTCAGCGTCCCGAGATCGCCGTAAACCTCGAGCCGGTCCGCCGGCGCGAGTGCGTCGACGCCGCTGAATTCGAGCACGCCTTCCATGCCGTTCGCAAAGGTGCAGTTCACCGTGAGGATATCCGGGATCAGCACTTCGTAACTCTGCCGGAGCGGCTGAATGGTTTTCCCGCGCGCGAAGAGGCCGGTGATCGGTCCGAACCAGTGCTGCAAAACCTCGGCGTAGATCCCCAGCGTGAGGATATTGAGGCCGCTAATCTCGATCCGCTGCCGCCAATGCGCGGTTGCGTCCGGGTCGAGAAACAGGCTGCTTAGGCTCTGGAGCCGCAGGTGATGCGGATGACCGAGCGCCTTCTCGGCGAGCAATTTTTGCACGAGCAGATCAGCGCGCATCCCGTGCGGAGGCGGACAGAGCATGGTCACGAGCTCCGGAAAACGCCGCGCCGTCGCGAGCATTTCCTCAGCTTCCACGAGGTCCATCGACATCCGCGCCTGACAGAAAACATGTTTCCCGGCCTCGAGCGCGGAGACGGTCACCGCGGAGTGCATGTAGGGCGGCGTGCCGATCCAGATAATGTCGAGATCGGAGATGCCGAGCAGCTCGGCCCAGTTCGTCATCGGGGTGGCGTGGGGCGCGTTTTCCTTGCAGAATTTCTCGGCACTTTCGTAAGTCGAATTGCAGATCGCAACGATCTCGACATCGGGATTGCGCTGGAGCGCGGGGAGATGACGCCGGCGCACGATTTCGCCCGCGCCGACGATCCCGATCCGCAGTTTCTGGTGGTTTTTTTGGTTCATAAAAAGGAGCGAGCGGAGCGGGGGATCGAGCGGAAAGTGATTTGACCACGGTTTGCGGGCGCTGTTCAACTCCGAAAGGGAATCAGGCGCGCGCCGCCGGATTGCGGGTGAAGAATTCCTTGACCGCTCCAGCGAGTGACGGCACGTTACGCGCCCTTCCAATCCCGGCTTATGTCAAAAGTTTGCAGTATCACAGGATCGAAACCGTCACGCGGCAGCGTGATTCACCGCCGCGGTATGGCGAAGAAAAAAGGCGGCGTCGGCCGGCACGTCACGAAAAACGTGCCTCGCACTTTCAACCCGAACCTGCGCGAGCAGCGCATCTGGGTGGCGGAGTTGAACAAATTCATCCGCGTGAAATTGACCGCACGTGGCTTGAAAACGGTGAACAAAAACGGCGCCTACGCGACGTTGAAGAAGGCCGGGCTCATCTCGGTCTAAGTCGCCAGTTCGAACCCTCTTCCGGGAAGGGCACCACGCAATCGTGGCGTGATCCAACCGCAAGCGAACGGCGCAAAAGTTGTCATCCCGAGCCGCGCAGACGGTGAGGGATCGCGCAAGCTTCTGGCGGAGTCGTTAGGCAAACGCAGCGTCGCTCAACGCTTGGGAGATCCCTCGCCGCGCTTCGCCGGTTCGGGATGACAATGCGCCACGGCTGCGCGGCCATTCCTAGCTGTTGTAGCCGGGGGCGCTGACTCCGGCATCCCCAAGAAAATCCGCCCGCCGGGGTCGACGCCCCCGGCTACAACATCGTCCCGCGCAAAATCAGCAGCGCGAGGCTGAAGTAGATGATCAGTCCGGTCACGTCTACGAGCGTGGCGACGAAGGGGGCCGAGGAAGTTGCGGGATCAGCGCCGAGCGCGCGCAGGACAAATGGCAGCATCGAGCCGGAGAGCGAGCCCCAGAGGACCACGCCGATCAGCGCGATTCCAACCGTGAGCGCAATCAGCATCCAGTGCGGTCCGTAAACATTCGAAAACTGCGCCCAGATCGCCACCCGCAAAAACCCGATCGACCCGAGCACGAGCCCGAGCAGCAGTCCGGCGACCAATTCCTTGCGCATCACCTGCCACCAATCGCGCAGCGTCACCTCGCCGAGCGCCATCGCCCGGATGATGAGCATCGACGCCTGCGAGCCGGAGTTGCCGCCGCTGGAGATGATCATCGGCAGGAAAAGCGCGAGCACGACCGCCTTTGCGATCGCGCCTTCGTAGTAGCCCATCGCGGACGCGGTCAGCATTTCGCCAAGGAACAAGACCACCAGCCAGGTCGCGCGTTTTCGCACCATCGTCAGGAGCGGCACCCGCATATAGGCCTCGTCCATCGCCTCCATCCCGCCGAATTTCTCCATGTCCTCGGTCGCTTCTTCCTGCGCGACATCGAGCATGTCGTCGATCGTCACGAGGCCGACGAGCACACCGGTGGAATCGAGCACCGGCAGTGCGCTCCGATCGTACTTCCGGAAAACATTAAGCGCGTCCTCCTGCGTGTCGGTCGCGGAAAGGGCGACGAAGGTTTCGTCCATCAATTCGCTCACCTTCTTGTCCAGCGGCGTGAGCAGGAACTCGCGAATGCGCAGGTCGTCGATCAACTTGCCGCGCTCATCGACCACATAGATGACATTAAGCGTTTCCGAGTCGCGCCCGTTTTCACGCACGTAAGCGAGCGTCTCGCGCACCGTCCACTTCGCATCGACTGCGATCAGGTCGGGCGTCATCAAACGCCCGACGCTGCCTTCGGGATAACCCAGCAATGCCTGCGCGATCTGGCGTTCTTCCGGCGTGAGCAGGCGAATCAGTTGCCGCGCGGCGGCGCTCGGGAGTTCCTCGAGCAGCGCCGTGCGATCGTCCGGCGACATTTCGTTGAGAATGGCGACGACCTGTTCGTGCGCCATGCCCCGGAGCAGTTGTTGCTGCGCGTCGACATCGACGTCGAGGTATTCAAAAACGTCCGCCGCGAGCGCATGCGGGAGGATGCGAAAGATGATCACCTGCTCGTCCTCGGGCAGATCGAGAATGATCTCCGCGACATCGACCGGGGGCATCTCCTCGAAAAGCTCGCGCAGCGCGGTGAAATTCCGCGCGTCGATCAGGCTCTTGATTTCCGGTTGGAGAAGATTGCCGACCATTGTTGGGCAAAAAGCGAACGCGCCGAAGTGCACGCGGTTGTAGCATCGCGTTCCCGCCAGCGCAATTGCGAGGCGCGCCACCGTCATCCCGAGCGAAGCGCAGCGCAGCCGAGGGATCCGTGGGGCTACCGTGAAGCTCCGACCCAGAGCGAAAAAGAGCAGGGTGCGGATCGGAGCTTTAGGGAAAACCGACGGGATCCCTCGGCTGCGCTCCGCTCCGCCCGGGATGGCCGCGCCGCACCGTCCGCGGCCGTACGTTTGGATTTTTCACGAAAGCATTCCAACTTGAGCAAGATGACTTCCACTTCCGTGACTCCGCCGATTCGCCGCGAGGTAGGCGCTGACCAAATTTGCGTCCTCACCTTTGACCGCCCCGAATCCGGCGCCAACATCTTCGACGCCGCCACCCTCGATTCGTTAGGCGAGCAGCTCGACTTCATCGAGAAAGAGAGCGGCCTCCAAGGCGTCCTCCTGACCTCGGCGAAGAAGTCGATCTTCATCGCCGGCGCGGATTTGCAGACGCTTCTGCGCCAGGCGCAGACCGGTGAGATGCGCGCCTTCATCGCGGAAGGGCAGAAGATTTTTAACCGCCTCGCCGCGCTCAAAATTCCGACCGTCGCGGTCATTCACGGTGCCTGCGCCGGGGGCGGATACGAGATCACGCTCGCCTGCGATTACCGCATCGCCTCCGACGCGCCGGCCACGCGGATCGGTCTGCCGGAGACGACGCTTGGGCTTGTTCCTGCCTGGGGCGGGGCGACGCGGTTGCCGAAATTGATTGGCACGGAAGCGGCCGCGGATGTGATTTTGAAAGGGAAACTTTATCCGGCGCAGGAAGCGCTAAAGCTCGGACTCGTCGATGAAGTGGTCGCGCAGGATCGAATCATCGAAGCCGCGCGTGAGAAACTAAAATGCGGCAAGCGCGTCGAGAAAAAGCCAGCCAATGACAAAGCGGTTGAAGCGCCGCGCGGCCAAAACCCCGCGCCCGGCCGCGCCGCCGAAATCATCAACCAGAGCCTCACCAGTTCGCTCGACGAATCGCTTCAGCGCGAGCTCGACGCGATCGTCGAGCTGGGCGAAACCGAGCCGACCCGAAACCTGATCCGCAATTTTTTCCTCGCCGATCGCTACCGCAAAGGCTCGAGCAAAACGCCGGTCGAAAAGGTCACGCACGCGGCGGTTATCGGCGCCGGCGTGATGGGTTCCGGCATCGCGCAGTGGCTTAGCGCTCGCGGCGTTTCCGTGATCCTGCGCGACGTTAATACCGACCTCGTCAGCGCGGGGCTCGCGAAGATCGAGAAGACCTACGCTGAGGCAGTAAAACGCGGCATCATGAGCGACGAGAAAGCGACCGAAGGCCGCGCCCGGATCGTCGCCTCTTCTGATCCCGGCCCGATGCGCGAAATCCAGATCGTGGTCGAAGCCGCCTCCGAGAAGATGGAGATCAAGCGCCAGATCTTTCGCGATCTCGACACGAAAATCGACGACACCGACATCCTCGCGACGAATACTTCCGCACTCTCGATCAGCGAGCTCGCCGCGGAAACAAAACATCCAGAGAGGGTCATCGGTCTGCATTTTTTCAACCCGGTCAGCCGGATGAAATTGATCGAAGTCGTCGTCGGGAAACAGACTTCCGAGGAGACGAAAGAACGCGCGCTCGCCTTCGCGCGGCAGATCGGCAAGTTCCCGATCGTCGTCCAGGACAGCCCCGGTTTTCTCGTCAATCGCGTGCTCTTTCCCTACCTGCTCGAAGCCGCGGTGTGGTTTGAGAATGGCGTCGACGCGCAGGCCATCGACGACGCTCTCGTGGAGTGGGGGATGCCGATGGGCCCGCTCCGACTCATCGACGAGATCGGGATCGACATCACGGTGGATATCGCGGCGACGCTCGGGGATTCGTTAGGCGCACGCGCCCGGATGCCGGCGATCCTGGAGCGGATGCGCAAAGCGAAAATGCTCGGCCGCAAGACCGGCAGCGGCTTCTACCAGTATGCCGGCAAAACCCATGCGCCTAACGAAACGCTGAAGCAATGGCGGGAAAGCTCCGCGCCGGCCAGCCGTCCGCACAGCCTCGCTCTTCCGCTTGTTTATCTGATGGTGAACGAAGCCGCGCGTTGCCTCGAAGAGAGAGTCGTGGCGGCACCGGCGGATGCCGATTACGGCATGATCCTCGGGACGGGTTTCGCCCCGTTGCGCGGCGGGCCGCTCCGTTTTGCCGATCACTTCGGCGCCGCTAAATTGATTGGCGCCACGGATTCGTTAGGCGAAAAGTATCAACCCTGCGCGCTCCTGCGCGAGCACGCCGACCGAGGCACTAAATTTTATGAAAACGCGTAGCCGCAAAGGAAGTCAGGCTTCCAGCCTGACTCGGCCGACGGGCGTCCCGCCGGTTGGCTCTCTCGAGCAGCCTGGAAGGCCGCCCGCCGAGTCAGGCAAGATGCCTGACTTCCGACCCACTCCCGCGATCAATTTATGAAGACACCGCTCGAAGCGCCTGAAAAACAAATCGCCGAGGAAACCTCGGCTCAACCCGCCGCCGCCGAAACGCAGTCGGTCATCGACACCTCGAAGATGTCGGCCGGCAAAGCCGCCGCCCTCGACCTCGCGGAGAGCTCGCGCGATCCGCTCGATGAACGCGGCAGTTTCGCGAGCAACCTCTTCATCGGCCGCTACGATTTCGATCGCATCTTTCCCTTCCCGGCGCAGAGCGCGGAGGATCGCGCGAAGGGCGATCCGTTCCTGAAGGAGCTGCGCGAATATCTCGAGGCGAACGTCGATGCCGATGAGATCGATCGGACCGGCGAAATCCCGCAGAAGAACATCGACGAGCTTTTCGCGATGGGCGCTTTCGGGGTGAAAATCCCGACGGAATACGGCGGGCTCGGCCTTTCGCAGGTGAACTACGGCCGCGCCGCGATGCTCCTCGGCAGTTGGGACGCAAACCTGACTGCGCTCGTCTCCGCGCACCAATCGATCGGGGTCCCTCAGCCGCTCCTGATCTTCGGCACCGAGGAACAAAAAGCGAAGTACCTGCCGCGTGTCGCGCGCAAGGAAATCTCCGCGTTTGCCCTCACCGAGATCGACGCCGGCTCCGATCCCGCGAACATGAGCCTGCGCGCCGAGCTGAGCGAAGACGGCTCGGAATACGTCCTGAACGGCGAGAAACTTTGGTGCACCAATTTGATTAAGGCCGGCGTCCTCGTCGTGATGGCGAAGACCGCGCCGAAGATCGTGAAAGGCAAGGAACGGAAACAGATTTCGGCGTTTATCGTCGAGGTCGATTCGCCGGGGCTCGAAATCACCTATCGCTGCCACTTCATGGGCCTGCGCGCGCTCTACAACGGCATCGTAAAATTCACGGACGTTCGGGTGCCGAAGGACAACCTGATCGCGAAGGAAGGTCAGGGTTTGAAAGTTGCCCTCACCACGCTGAACACCGGGCGCCTGACGATCCCGGCGGCCTGCGTCGGGTTGTCGAAGCGGCTGCTGGAGATCTGCCGCAAATGGGCCGGCGAACGCGTGCAATGGGGCGCACCGATCGGCCAGCATTCGGCGATCGCGGGGAAAATCGCGGAGATGGCGGGCAACGTCTTCGCGATGGAAGCGATTACGTTTCTCACCAGCGCGCTCGTCGATCGCAAATCGAGCGACCTGCGCATCGAGACTGCGATGTGCAAAATGTGGGCGACCGAAGCGACCTGGCGCATCGCCGATGAAGCGATGCAGGTGCGCGGCGGTCGCGGTTATGAGACCGCGCAGTCGCTCGAGGGTCGCGGAGAAGAAGGCATCCCGGTCGAGCGTTTCCTGCGCGATTGCCGCATCAACATGATCTTCGAAGGCTCGAGCGAAATCATGCGCCTCTTCATTGCGCGCGAAGCGCTCGATCCGCATCTCAAGGTTGGCGGCGCCATTTTCAACACCACGCTCTCGACCGCGGAGCGCGCGATGGCGGCGATTCAATCGGGCAAATTTTACGCCAGCTGGTATCCGAAACAGTGGACGCTCGGCACCCCCGGCAACCTCGAAAAGGTGCACCCCGACCTGCGTCCGCAAATCCGTTATGCGGCCGGCGCGAGCAAGAAGTTGGCGCGCGGTTTGTTCCACGCGATGACCCGTTTCGGTCCGAAGCTCGATCGCGAGCAACTGCTGCTCTCGCGTTTTGTCGGCGTCGCCACCGAGCTTTTCGCGATGAGCGCCACCTGTTCCTTCGCGCAGCACAAGATCGACCAGGGCGAATCGGCCGAGGAAGTTCTCAGCCTGGCGAAATATTTCTGCCGCTCCGCGAGCATGCGGATCGACCAGCATTTCGCCGGCGTCTCGAAAAATGCCGACAAGGCCGGCTACGATCTGACGCAGGAATTACTGGCCGGAAAACACGCTGGGCTGAAGGACGGGATCGTCTAGAACTCGAGCGAGGGGGCCTGGGTAGCGCACACGTCCCGTGGGCCGGTCGCGGTGTTCCACCGCGACGAACTTTCCTAGAGGCGCGGCCCCGCAGAGAATGGTGACCGTTTCGGAAAGTTCGCGAGGGTGGAACACCGTCGCCAGCACACGAGACGTGTGCGCTACCCGGAGCGCTGCGCTCGTCGGTTCGGCTTGGATCGAGGGCCGTCAACCAGCGCAGCTCTAACTGATTTGCGATTGACCGCGGTGAAACATGCCGGCCTGGAAGAGGGCGCTGTCTGGGCGACACTCTCTCCCATGCCGTTGTTTCTCGTCGCACCTGGCGCCGGCGCGCCCTCCTCCCATCCGTGGATGCAGCGCTGGAAAAAGCGGCTGGAGGAGATCGGTGAGGTCGCTGTTTTCGACTACGACTATCAGCGCGCAGGCCGGAAACGGCCCGACCGACTGCCGCAACTGATCGCCGCGCATCGGGCGGCGCTCGCCGCGGCCCACGCGTCGTTGCCAAGCGACACGCCGGTGTTTCTCATTGGCAAAAGCATGGGCGGACGCGTCGGTTGTCATCTCGCGCTGGAGTTGGAGGGCCGAGCTCCCGCGAGGTCGGAGGAGCGCGATGAGCCGCCGGGAAAACTCGCGGCGTCGCGGAGCTCCGCCCTCCAGGAGAGCCCGCCGATGGTGCGCGGCGTGATCTGTTTCGGCTACCCGCTCTGCGCGTTGGGCGACCGCACGAAGCTCCGGGACGCGGTGCTGCTGTCGTTAGGCACGCCGATTCTTTTTGTGCAGGGAACGCGGGATGCGCTCTGCCCGCTCGATCTGCTCGAGCCGATTCGTGCGCGCATGACAGCGTCCTCACAGCTCCACATCGTGGAAGAAGGCGACCACTCGTTAGGCGTGTCGAAGCGGCAACTGCGCGCCGCGCAGGAAACGCAGGAGGAAGTGGACGCGCGGATCGCCGCGGCGATCTCGGAGTTCGTCCGGCAAAACGCCGGCGGCTGAGGAAGTTGGCAGCGGCGCGGCGGACAGTTATCGTGCGCCATGGCCAACGACGCAGCCCCGATCGAGACCGAAGCACTCCGCGCCCGCGTAGGCGAACTGCGGAGGTTTCTTTGACCTGCCCTCGCTGCAGAAACGCCTGAGCGAACTGGAGACGCGGATGGCCGCGCCGGACTTCTGGTCGAACCGGGAGCGCGCCCAGGACGACGTCGAAGAAGTCTCGCGGGTGAAGAGCCTGATCACACCGATGGGCGAGCTGGAACGCCAGTTCGAGGACTTCGTCGCGCTCCAGGAACTCGCCGCGGAAGAAACCGACGCCGCCGCGCGCGCGAGTGCGGAAAAGGAGATTGCGGAGGAACACGCGCGGTTCGTTAGGCGACTCGAAGAATTTGAGCTCCGCCAGTTTCTCTCCGGCGAAAACGACCGTTCGAACGCTTTCGTCACGATCCACTCCGGCGCGGGCGGCACGGAGTCGTGCGACTGGGCGGACATGCTCCTGCGGATGTATCAGCGCTGGATCGAGCGCAGCGGCTTCAGCTCGCAGACGATCGATATTCAGCAGGGCGAAGAAGTCGGGATCAAATCGGTCACGCTCCTGATCAGCGGCGAGTACGCCTACGGTTATCTCGGCACCGAGCGCGGCGTGCATCGGCTCGTGCGGATCTCGCCGTTCGACGCGAACAAGCGGCGGCACACCTCCTTCGCGAGTGTCGACGTCACCCCGGAGATCGCCGACTCCGCGCCGATCGAAGTGAATCCCGCGGACATCGAACTCGACACCTTCCGCGCCGGCGGGAAGGGCGGCCAGAACGTGAACAAAGTCGAGACCGCAGTGCGGATCGTGCACCGGCCGACCGGCATCGTCGTTGCCTGCCAGGCGGAGCGGAGCCAGGGCCGCAATCGCGAGCTCGCGATGAAGATGTTGAAAGCCAAACTCTACGAGATCGAACAGGACAAAAAGCGCGCCGAGATCGACCGGCAGTATGGCGAAAAGGGCGACGTCGCGTGGGGCAGCCAGATCCGCTCGTATGTTTTTCAGCCCTACCAGATGGTGAAAGATCACCGCACCGGCGCGGAAACGAGCAACGTGCAGGCGGTGATGGATGGCGACATCGATCTGTTCATCCAGGCCAAACTGCGCGGGCAAACGCGCACCGAGAACGATCGCGCGGGCGACGACGCCTAACGAGCATCCCTTGTAGACGTTTCGCTCTGCGAAACGCGGGGGTAACCGAGGCGTTCTTGGGGAGCGACGACAACCCCCGCGTCTCGCAGAGCGAGACGACTACAGGGCGGGAGGAACGTTCACCGGGCGCAGGCGGAAGCGCGCGTCGTACTGGCTCCGATTGTGCGCGCGGCAGCAGGCGAGGCAGGCCGAGGCGCGTTTCAACGGACGCGTCCGCGGAAATTCTGCGCCGCAGCGTGCGCAAACGTAGAGATAGGGACGCGCGCGCCGGCGAATCGGGAACGGCAGCGTGTGACAGCGCGATTCGTCGGGAATGCCGAGGTCGGCGCAGGCGCGCCGCCATTCCAGTCCGTGCGGCGCGAGCCGGCGCCGGCCGGCGCGGTGTTGCGCAAGCAGGTGCGCCAGTTCGTGGCGCAGGGTGCGATCGATTTCAGCTTCCCCGTGCGCGGCGAGGCGCGGGTTTAGGAGCACCAGTTGATGGCGGGAATCCGCCCGGCCAGCCGCGCTGCGCAGGCGGCCTGACCATTCGACTTTTACCTGCGCCGCGAGCTTCTCTGCACCGAGGCCGCGGCAAAGCGTCCTCGCGACTGCTTCAAGAGTCGCATCGCGCCCGGATGATTTCTTCGCGACGGGCGCGGGGAGGGAGAACTCGAGCTGATTAAACAAGAGCATGTTCCGACCGCACGATGCCTGCCGACTTCCGCGTCAGCCGCGCGAAGATGCGATCGAGCGCTGCGAGGGTCTCCTCGATTTCTGCCGCGGTGGTGTCTTTGCCTAACGAAAATCGAACCGCCGAAGCCGCTCGCTCCGTCGGGAAACCCATCGCGAGCAGGACGTGCGAAGCGACCACGGAGCCGACCATGCAGGCGGAACCGCTCGACGCGCAAACGCCCTCGAGGTCGAGCGCCATGAGCAGCGTCTCGGAAGAGTGACCGGGGAAGCTAACGTTGAGGGTATTCGAGAGGCGCGGGGCGTTGGCGCCGTTGAGTTGCGTCGCGGGGAAGATTTCCTGGATGCCGACCCACAGACGATCGCGCGACACGAAGTCTTCCGTTGGATTCTGCCTAACGAACTCCGCCGCTGCGGCCAGGCCCGCGATCGCGGCTACGTTCTCGGTTCCCGGCCGGCGCTCGCCTTCATGCGAGCCACCGAATTGGATGCGCTCGATCGGCAAACCGGCGCGGAGATAGAGGAAGCCCGCGCCTTTGGGGCCGTAAAATTTGTGCGCCGCGAAGCTCGCGGCATCGACGAGGGCGAGCAAATCGCGGTCATCCTGAGCGGAGCGCAGCGGAGTCGAAGGATCCCGCCGAGTTTCTGGGAAGACATGCTGTGAGGGCTTTGCGGAAACGCCACGGGATCCCTCGACTGCGCCCCGCGTCCGCGGGGCTTCGCTCGGGATGACAGGCTCAATGGCGTCCGCCGATTTGCCGAAGGACTGCACCATGTCGCTGTGCAAAAGCACGCCGTGCTCGCGACAGATCGCGGAGATTTCCGCCATCGGCTGGAGCACGCCGGTTTCGTTGTTTGCGGCCATGATGGAGACCAGCGTCGTGTCCGGCCGGATGGCTGCGGCGAGCGCCGGCGGGTCGATCAACCCATCTGCGGAAACCTCCAGCCAGGTGACCTCGAAACCTTCACGTGCCTCCAGTTGCTCGAGCGGATTCAGGACGGCGTGATGCTCGGCACGATTGCTGATGAGGTGCTTGCCCTGCGGCGCGCGATTCCGCGCGAGGCCGAGGAGCGCGAGGTTGTTCGCTTCTGTTCCGCCGCTGGTGAAGATCAACTCGTTAGGCCGAACCCGGAGGAGCGCCGCGAGCTGATCGCGAGCATTATCGATCGCGGCCCGCGCTTCGCGCCCGGCGCGATGCACGCTCGAGGGATTGCCAAAATGCTGCGTGAGATAAGGCTCCATCGCGGTACGCGCCGCCGCGCAGAGCGGGGTCGTTGCGTTGTGATCGAGATAGATCATGCCGCCGAAACAAGCGCTGGAGCGCGACGCTCTGTCGTCGCGATGACCGGGCGTTGACGGAGCCACGCGCTCCAGGGCTTCACCATAGGAGAGGTCATTTCGCAACGGCTTCACTGGGTCGCGGCTCGGGGCGCGGGATCTTGTGCACCACCTGAAGCTGATTCGCTTCGTAGGAAACGAGCGAATCGGGCGGCACGCTGTGGGTGAGGAAAACATTGCCGCCGATCGTGCTCCGCGCGCCGACCACGGTCTCGCCGCCGAGGACGGTGGAGTTCGGATAAATCGTGACGCCATCCTCGACCCGCGGATGCCGCTGCCCGCCCTTTTTGATGTGGCCGTTCTCGTCTTTCTCGAAGCTGCGCGCGCCGAGGGTAACGCCATGGTAGAGCTTCACGTTCGAGCCGATGACGCAGGTTTCGCCGATCACCACGCCGGTGCCATGATCGATAAAAAAATGGCTGCCGATCCGCGCGCCAGGATGGATGTCGATTCCGGTCTGGCCGTGCGCCCATTCCGTCATCATGCGCGGGATGAGCGGGAGATTGTGCCCGTAAAGGATGTGGGCGAGGCGCTGGATCGCGATCGCCTCGAGCGAGGGGTAGGCGAGGATAACTTCCTCAAAACTCGTCGCCGAAGGGTCGCCTTCGTAGGCGGCATCGAGATCGGACCAGAGCATCTCGCGCACGCTCGCAAGCTGCGCGAAAAAATCCGCGAGGATGGCTTCCGCGTCCGCGGGTTTTCGAGCCGTGGCTTCGGTTCTCCGGGCGAGGCTTTTCTTCATCTCCGGGAGCAGGCGGGTGCGGAGCGAGCGAATCCGAATGCGGGTGACGTCCGGGAGATCGCCCGGATCGGTCAACGGTTCGCCATGGAAGCCGGGGAAAAGCAAGCTGAGCAGATCGACGCAGGCGGCGTCGATCGCCGGACGCGATGGCAGCGTCGCGGCAGCGGCGAGGTAGTTGATACCGCCGTCGACACTGTAGGTGTGAAGGAGGGCCTCGGCGGGGTCGTCAGGCGGCGGTCGGTCCATCGGGCGATTATCGGGCAAGGTGGGGGGATTGGAAATCGAAAGTCATCCCGAGCGCAGCGCAGCGAAGTCGAGGGATCCCGTCGCGCTGCTGGGAAGCGGGGTCTCAAAATAACTGCTTCGCTCGCTGGGAAAAGAAGGACAGGATTTACACGATTAACAAGATTTCAAAGAACGAGCGCCGTGAATTCCGATTTTTGATCCTGTTGATCTTGTTAATCCTGTTCGTATTGCGATTTGGGCTTCACGGCTGCTCCACGGGATCCCTCGACTGCGCCCCGCGTCCGCGGGGCTCCGCTCGGGATGACGGTGCGCCCGGGGGAATTTTGCAATGCCCACCTCTGCCGTTAGTCTCTTTCTTCACGCATGAGTTCATTTGCCATCCATCCACTCGACCCCAACGAGATCGCCGCGCTCCTCTACGGCGCCCATTCTGATCCCTTCCGCGTGCTCGGTCCGCACCGCGCGGGCGATGACCTCGTCATCCGCATTTTCCGGCCGGAAGCGAAGGAGATCGTCATCATTTCCGCCGATCATCCGGAGCAGACCTTCCCGGCGGAACGGCTGCACATTGAAGGGCTTTACCAGGCGACGATCCCGGGCGAGACGCGCGCTTTTTCCTACCTCGTGAAGGTGATCGCGTTCGACGGCTCCGAGCAGACGGCGCGCGATCCTTACAGCTACGGGCCGATCATGGGCGAGCTCGATTTGCACCTCTTCGCGGAAGGGAATGACAAGAAGCTCTACGAGAAATTCGGCGCGCATCTGCGCGAGATTGGCGGCGTGCGCGGGGTTTACTTCGCGGTTTGGGCGCCGAACGCGGAGCGGGTCAGCGTGGTCGGCGATTTCAACGGTTGGGACGGCCGGGTGCACCCGATGCGGAAGCTGCTCGGGAGCGGCGTCTGCGAGATTTTCATCCCGGGCGTGGCGGAAGGCGCGCACTACAAGTTTGAGATCAAGACGGCGAGCGGCGCGCTGTTGCTGAAGAGCGATCCATTCGGGTTTTTCAGTCAACACGGCGTGCAGACCTCCTCGATGGTTTACGACCTCGATCGTTATCAATGGAACGACGCCGAGTGGATGACCGCGCGCCGCGGGAAGGAATGGCATCGCAGCGCCGTGAGCATCTACGAGGTGCATCTCGGATCGTGGCGGCGGGTGGCGGAGGAGGGGAATCGCTTCCTCAGCTATCTCGAGTTTGTCGAGACGCTGTTGCCTTACGTGATCGAAATGGGCTTCACGCATATCGAGCTGATGCCGATTGCGGAGCATCCGTTTGAGGGCTCGTGGGGTTATCAGGTCACGAATTATTACGCGCCGACGAGCCGATTCGGGTCGCCGGATGAGCTGCGGCATTTCGTCGAGGCGTGCCATCGCGCAGGCGTCGGCGTGATCATCGATTGGGTGCCGGCGCACTTCCCGAAGGACGCGCATGGCCTCGCAGAGTTTGACGGCACTGACCTCTACGAGCACGCCGATCCGCGGCAGGGCGAGCATCAAGACTGGGGAACATTGATTTTCAACTTTGGGCGTAACGAGGTTCGTAACTTCCTCACCGCCAATGCTCTCTTCTGGCTCGAACAATACCACATCGATGGTCTCCGCGTCGATGCGGTGGCGTCGATGCTTTACCTCGATTACTCGCGCGAGCCGGGCCAGTGGATCCCGAATGAATTCGGCGGACGCGAGAATTTGGAGGCGGTCCGTTTCCTCAAACAGACGAACGAACTGTGCTACGAGAGCTTCCCCGGCGTGATGACGATCGCCGAGGAATCAACCGCGTGGCCAAGCGTCTCGCGGCCCGTTTATCTCGGCGGTCTCGGCTTCGGCTTGAAGTGGAACATGGGCTGGATGCACGATTTCCTGCACTACATGGCGCTCGATCCGATCTTCCGGCGCTACCATCAGAACAGCGTCACCTTCTCGATCATGTATGCCTTTCAGGAGCACTTCGTCCTCGTGCTCAGCCACGACGAAGTGGTTCACGGCAAGGGGTCGATGATTAACAAAATGCCCGGCGACGAATGGCAGCAGTTTGCCAACTTGCGGATGTTTTACGCGTGGATGTACGGGCATCCGGGTAAGAAGCTCATCTTCATGGGCGGCGAATTTGGGCAGCGGAAAGAGTGGAATCACGACGCCGCCCTGGATTGGCACCTCCTCGAGCAACCGCGACACGACGGACTCCGCCGGCTCGTGCAACATCTCAACCACACCTATCGGAACGAGCCTGCGCTTTGGGATCTTGACGATACCTTCGATGGCTTTGAGTGGATCGACTTCCACGATGCCGACAATTGCGTCGTCGCTTTTCTGCGTCGTTCGCAAGCCGGCGACGTCCTCGCGTTTGTGGTCAACGCCACGCCGATCGTGCGCAGTAACTACCGTCTCGGCGTGCCCAACGAAGGCTTTTACCGGGAGATCATCAACACCGATGGCGAAACCTACGGTGGAAGCAACGTCGGCAATTTCGGCGGTCTCGCTTCGGAGGGGATCGAATGGCAGGGGCGCCCACACTCCATCGTCATCAATCTCCCGCCGCTCAGCGTGGTCGCCTTTAAATGGGAAGCGCCACCGCTGCCAAACGAAGCAGCAGAAAAGTCGCGAAGGAAAGCGGCTTGACGCTTTCTTAGCGGCCGGACATTCTTCAAGAAATTAACTGCAAATTATGAAGAAAAATCAGTCCGCCTTCACCCTGATCGAGCTCCTGGTTGTGATCACGATCATAGCGATTTTGGCCAGTATCGCGCTGCCGGTATTCAACGGCGTCACGGAACGCGCCAACCAAACCAAGGACCTTTCCAACGCCAAACAGGTCGGCTTGGCTTTGAAATTGTTTGCGGGAGATAACAACGGGAATTTCCCGAGAAATGTGGATCCGGATGATTCGGCGAGCGCGGCCATTACCACCGCCAATCAGGCGTACCGGGAGTTAATTCCAAACTACCTCACGAGCGAGACGATCTTTTTCGTTTCCGGTTCGGCCTTCACCCCCAACGAACCGAATAACACGATTGATCAAACACCTTCCGGGGGCAATTACACCCAGACTCTGCAACCGGGCGAGAACACCTACGCCTACGTAACTAATTTGACCGAGACCTCGAACGCCGCCTTTCCCTTACTCGCCGACGGGATGAACAACACCACGACCTGGCAATATTCCACCGACAAGACCGCCCAAGGCGGAGTCTGGGGAGGGAAAAAAGCGATCGTGGTATTCTGCGATACGAGCGGGCAGATCTTGAAGCTTGACCCGACCGCTCTGACGCCGCAGCGGACGTTCGCCGGTGGCACCAAAGCCAGCATTTTCTCGACGAGTGATCCCGCCACCTGGCTGGGCGCGGGTAACCTGACCGTTAATCCGGAATAGTCGCGCTCGTTAATCGATCGTCGATTTGAACTCGCCGTCGCGGACGCGCGTTGTGACCTTCGTTCCAGTGCTCACGTCGGCCGCGCGGCGGATGATCTGACCGCGATGGTCGCGCGTCACGCTGAAGCCGCGCTCGAGCGTAGCTTCCGGGCCGAGGACTCGGAGTAACCCGGCGTTCCGTTTCCAGGTTTCGCGCGCTTTCGTTAGGCGCTGCTCCGCGAGCGCGGCGAGACGGCGCCGGGTTTCGAGCAGTTGTTGTTGCCGAGCGGCGACTTCCCGCGCGGGATTGTGCGCCTTGACTGCAAGTCGCGCCTGTTCGAGCCGCGTCCGGGCTTGCCGCCGGAAATGATCGAGCTGCCGGGAGAGAGTCAGCTTGCTCAGGTCGAGCTGTTGCTGGGCGTCGCGGAGACGTTGCCGGAGTTCGCGGGCGAGCGCTTTTTCGGAGAGCGCGCGGAGGCGATGGCGAGCTTGGGCCACGAAGTTGCGCCAGCATTTCTTTAAGCAATTCTGCAACTCGGTCACGCGGCGCTCCAAGTCGCGCACGTCCGGAACGATCAACTCCGCCGCGGCGCTCGGCGTCGGCGCGCGCAGATCGGCGACGAAGTCGGCGATCGTAAAATCGACTTCGTGCCCGACCGCCGACACTACCGGGATCGGCGAATGAAAAATCGCCCGCGCGACCACCTCTTCGTTGAACTCCCAAAGGTCTTCGATGCTGCCGCCACCGCGCGCGACGACCAGGAGATCGAGCGGTTCCCAGGCATCGTTAGGCGCGCCGAGCTCGCGGATCGCGTTCGCGATTTCGAGTGCTGCGCCGGTGCCCTGCACGCGCACCGGATTGATCAGCACTTGCACGCCCGACGCGCGTCGGCGCAGGACTTGGAGGATATCGCGAATGACCGCGCCGCTCGGGGAGGTGACGACGCCGATCCGGCGCGGGAATTTCGGGAGCGACCGTTTTCGCGCGGTCGCGAACAGACCTTCTGCCTCGAGTTTGCGTTTTAGAGCCTCAAACTTCGCCTGGAGCAGTCCGAACCCACGTGTCTGCAGCACCTGGACGTTCAGCTGGTATTGCCCGCGCGCTTCGAAGACGGTCACCGTCCCGGAAACCTGCACCTGCAGGCCGTCGCTGAGCGGGGTGGGGAAGGGCGGCAGCGTGTTCCGAAAAATCACGCAGCTGATCGCCGCGCGCTGGTCTTTCAGGGTGAAATATTGGTGACCGGAAGGGAGCGACTTGTAGTTCGAAATTTCACCCTGCACCCAGACCGTGCCGAAACGGGTTTCGAGCATGCTGCGGATCGAGCGCGTCAGCTCCGCGACGGTGAGTACCTTCGCGACGTTCGGAAAGAGATCAGTCATCCCGGAACGGAATTAAAATCTTCTCCACGCGTTTGTCATCCCGATCCGGCGAAGCGCGGAGAGGGATCTCTCCGATGCAATCCAAGTCTTCTTGCACCGAGAAAACGAGGATTGCAGTGGTGAGACCCTCCCCGTCCTGCGGCGGTTCGGGATGACATGTGGGCGACACTCATCCTCCTGCAAAAAAATCGCTCTGCGCGCCCGAGCCACTCGGAACTTTCAGGCCCAGTTTTCGGTAGGCGTTAGGCAACGCGACCCGGCCTTGTGCCGTCCGCTTGAGGTAGCCTTCCATGATCAGATACGGCTCGTTCACTTCCTCAAGCGTCCCCGCTTCCTCGCCCACCGCGACGGCCAGCGAACTCAACCCGACCGGGCCGCCGTTGAATTTGTAGATCAAAGTTTCGATAATCCGCTTGTCCCATTGATCGAAGCCATCGCGATCAATCTCGAGCATCGTCAGGGCGCGATCCGCCAACTCCGCGGTAATGCGACCGTCGGCTTTCACCTGCACGTAATCGCGCACCCAGCGCAGCAGATTATTCGCGGTTCGCGGCGTGCCCCGCGTGCGCGTCGCGATCTCGGCCGCGCCCGCCGCATCGATCTCCACGTTCAATAACCCGGCGCTGCGCAGGATGATTTTCTGCATCTCCTCCGCGCTGTAATAATCGAGTCGCGCCGTCATCCCGAAACGCGACCGCAGCGGCGCGCTGAGCATGCCCGAGCGCGTGGTCGCGCCGATGAGGGTGAACTTCGGGAGCCGCAATTGCAGGCTTCGCGCCTGCGGCCCCTGGTCGATGATGATGTCGAGTTTGTAGTCTTCCATCGCCGGGTAGAGATACTCCTCGATCGTCGGCTGAAGCCGATGAATCTCGTCGATAAAGAGCACGTCGCCCTTTTCCAGGCTCGTCAGGAGACCGGCGAGCTCGCCCGCTTTTTCGATCACGGGCCCGCTGGTGTTTTTGATATTCACGCCCATCGCGTTCGCGATGATGTGCGCCAGCGTCGTTTTCCCGAGACCGGGCGGGCCGCTCAGCAAAATATGCTCAAGCACGTCGCCGCGCATCTTCGCGGCTTCGACCAGCACCTCGATGCGTTCGCAGACTTTTTCCTGCCCCGTGAATTCGCTGAACATCGGCGGCCGGAGCGAAAGCTCGAACGCCGGGTCGGGTGGTGGGACAACAGTGCTGGGCATTGGCAGTTTTAGACAGAATTTAGAGGATTATGCAGGAGGGGAAGGCGCACGGTCGCCGCCAGAAACCTCATCCTGTAAATCCTGTTACGCCGTTCTGTCTATTCCAGATTCTTGGTCAGGACCAATTCGGTCCCGCGACTGCGGAGCACGTAGTCGACCTGGTCAAACGCGCTCCGGATGAGATGCACTCCGAGACCGCCGGGTTTGATCAAGTCCGCCGGGCGACTCTTCATCGCCGAGGCCGGCGCCTGCTGCCCGTAATCGCGCAGCCGCAGGCAGACGCAATCATTCCGCCCCTCGAGCGAGAGCGAGATGAGCTGGTCGTCCTGCAGGGCATACGCATAACGAATGATGTTCGTGCAGGCCTCATCGACGCCGAGGACCATGAGCGTGCGCTGCCGTTCCGAGAACGGGAAAGTCTCGAGAAATTTCCGCACGTAGTTTCGCATCAGAGCGAGATTTCCCGTGTGGCTGGAGAACTCGATTTTCTTCTTCTTTTTCTTCATCAACCCATCACGCCTAACGATGTCGACGCTGCCGTCGCTCCAACCTGAC
The DNA here is from genome assembly GCA_038234295.1 of Chthoniobacterales bacterium. Taxonomy (GTDB): domain Bacteria; phylum Verrucomicrobiota; class Verrucomicrobiia; order Chthoniobacterales; family UBA10450; genus Palsa-1392. Next base: position 2,040 of record JBBSUP010000008.1, on the reverse strand, counting down.
AACATTAGACAGCGTGGCAATGAGATTCGTTCGTCGGCGTCGGCGCGTTCAATCCAGAGTTGGCAAGGCGGCAGCGGCGATGCACTGTTTTTACATGTGGAAATGCTTCATCGCGCTGCTTTTGCTCGCGCCGCCGGCCTTCGCGCAGGAACGACCGTCGGCTTACCAGGCGCTCCGCGTCGTCGGCACGCAACTCGATCGCGCGCTCGTCGACCATGTGATCTCCGTCGCGGGCACGGAAGGAAACCCGCAACCGGCGAAGTGGACGATCCTGCTCGCGGACGAGAAAGCGCGCGGCGGTGTGCGCGAGGTGGAAGTCGCGGACGGGCGAGTCGTTTCCGAGCGGACGCCGCTGCGTGAGGCAGTTGCGGGTTCGTTAGGCGGAGTGATCGACACGACGAAATTAAACCTCGACTCCGGCGGGGCTTACACCGTTGCGCAGCAAACCGCAGCGAGTTCGCACGTCACCTTCACTACCGCGGATTACCTCCTGCACGTCGACGACCGGGGCAACCCGGTCTGGCAGGTCACGCTCCATCGCGAGAACGGTGATGCGGCTGGGTCGATCTCGATCGGGGCGAATCACGGGACGATCACGCGCACCGATGGGCTCTTTACCGGGGGCGACCGCGCGGTTGTCTCCGATGACCAGCGTGAAGGGTTGAGCTCCGAAGAGGCTGGCGACGGCGACGACGACGATGGTGACGTGAACCCGGTGAAGCGCCGGATAAAGCGCGCCTTCCGGCAGGTGCGCGACGACGTGAAGCGCTCGTTCTACAAAGTGCGCCGTTCGTTCGTGGATTTCGTGCGCGAGCACTGAGGTGGCGGTCATCCCGAGCGAAGCCGAAGGCGCAGTCGACGGATCCCGTGGAGCTGCCGTGAAGATTCCGCCGCGGGGCTTGCAAGAAATTCCACGGATCCCTCGACTGCGCCCTTTGGCTTCGCTCGGGATGACGATGCCGTCCGTCCTCTGACGCAGTACCACCCTTGCAATCTCCAGCGTGCGCCCCACAATTAGCCCGATGAGTTCGGAAACTTCCGCCCACGCGGCTTGGGCCGATGTGCGTCACGGCTGGCAGCAGCTTTACGGCGGCTTCGACGAAATGGGCATGAGCTTGGAGTGGCACGATTTTCAAACCAGCCGGCCGCTCGATTGGGGCGAGAGCTTTCGTCCTCGGAGCGTGGAATTTTGCCTGAATCTCGACGGTCGCGGCGCGATCGGGCGCGGCCGCGCGACGCAATCGAACTACGCGCCGAGTAGCTCCGGTTACTACGCGATCGGCGACCAGCCGCTGCGCGCCACGCGTCAGGCTAATGACCGCCACCGGTTTGTGACGCTCGAATTCTCTCGCGCGCAGTTGCAACAGCAGCTCGCGGCTTCGGAGGACGAACTCACGCCTGCGATGCGCGCGGTGGTTTTCCCGGCGAAGGAGCAGAGCGTCATTTCGCAGCCGCAGCCGATGTCCGCGACGCAACGGGCGATTGTCGCCAGTCTCGCCGAGCCGCCGGTGCCGAAGGCGGCGCGCGCGCTTTGGTATCAGAGCAAGGCGATCGAGTTGATGGCCCATTTCCTCTTCGAGCCGAAAGATCCGGAGATGTTTTGCATGCGCCAGAAGCGCGTGGCGCGTGATCGCGTGGAGCGGGCGCAGGAGCTGCTCGGGCGCGATCTCGCGAATCCGCCCTCGCTGGAAATGCTCGGGCAGGAGGTCGGGTGCAGTCCGTTTTACCTGAGCCGGATATTTTCGCGCGAAGTGGGCCTGACGATTCCGCAGTTTCTGCGCAACGCGCGGATGGAGCGCGCCGCGGAACTGCTCCGCAGCGGCCGCTATAACGTGACCGAGGCGGCGACGGAAGTCGGTTACTCGAGTCTCAGTCATTTCAGTAAAGCCTTCTGCGAAACGATCGGTTGCTGCCCGGTGCTCTACCCGGCCGCGAAGCATATCGTCCTGGATCGGTAGCCAGCCAAGCGTGTCATTCCGAGCGAAGCGTAGCGCAGTCGAGGAATCCCGTGGAGCTTCGTTGAAGCATCGGCGCGTCCCC